>CP015195.1:330635-661270 GCA_012221805.1 Pasteurellaceae bacterium RH1A
AGCGGGGGAGGAAATTTTTCCTCACGCAAACGTTTTCGTTTTTCCTCAATTTCCGCTATAATCCCCGCCAAATTTCCCTATTTTCTTTTTAGGATCACCCAATGACAGTACATGTTTTCCCAGGTTCGCCTGCCCTTTCCTCCTTCCGTATCAACCAACTTCTACAAAAATTCCAAGCCAACCAGCTCCCAGTCCAATCCGTCTATGCCCAATATGTGCATTTTGTGGAGCTAAACGCACCGCTTGCAACTGATGAAGAAACCAAACTCAAAGAACTCCTCCACTACGGCCCAACCCTGGCCGAACACGAGGCCAAGGGCGAAACCTTTATCGTCATTCCTCGTTTAGGCACGATTTCTTCTTGGTCATCCAAGGCAACAGACATTGCCCATAACTGTGGCCTCAACCAAGTGGCACGGATTGAACGTGGTTTGGCTTATTACTTTGAATTTGAGCGTGCTTTAGATGAAAAAGAGACCGAAAAACTGACCGCTCTTTTACACGACCGTATGATGGAAACCGTGATTCGCAGTGAAGATGAAGCTCAAGCCCTCTTCCGCCATCAAGAGCCAAAACCATTCACCACGGTGGATATTTTGGGCGGTGGCAGAAAAGCCTTGGAAGACGCCAACGTTAATTTGGGCTTGGCCTTAGCAGAAGATGAAATTGATTATTTGGTGGAAAACTTTACTGCCCTTGGGCGTAATCCGAACGACATTGAGCTTTATATGTTCGCCCAAGCCAACTCGGAACACTGCCGCCACAAGATCTTCAATGCGGACTGGGTGATTGACGGCGAGAAACAGGAAAAATCTTTGTTCAAAATGATCAAAAACACCTTTGAGCAAACCCCTGACTATGTGCTGTCTGCCTATAAGGACAACGCGGCGGTAATGGAAGGCTCCAAAGTCGGCCGTTTCTTTGCCGATCAGGACGGTCAATACCGCTACCACCAAGAAGACGCGCATATTTTAATGAAGGTGGAAACCCATAACCACCCAACCGCCATTTCCCCTTTCCCAGGCGCATCAACGGGTTCAGGCGGTGAAATCCGTGACGAAGGGGCGACAGGCCGTGGGGCCAAGCCAAAGGCTGGCTTGGTCGGTTTCTCTGTGTCTAACTTGCTGGTGCCAAACTTTGAACAGCCTTGGGAAAATCCGCTTTCAAAACCAAACCGCATTGCATCTGCCCTAGACATTATGATCGAAGCCCCACTGGGCGGTGCTGCCTTTAATAATGAATTTGGCCGCCCGGCACTCTTGGGCTATTTCCGTACCTATGAAGAAAAAGTAAATAGCTTTAACGGAGAAGAAGTGCGTGGCTACCATAAACCGATTATGTTGGCTGGCGGTATCGGCAACATTCGGGCTGAACATGTGCAAAAGGGCGAAATCCCTGTTGGAGCCAAGTTAATCGTGCTCGGTGGCCCGGCGATGAATATCGGTTTGGGCGGCGGTGCGGCATCGTCAATGGACAGCGGTAAGTCCAAGGAAGATTTGGATTTTGCGTCTGTTCAGCGTGAAAACCCAGAAATGGAGCGTCGCTGTCAAGAAGTCATCGACCGCTGCTGGCAGTTGGGTGACGACAACCCGATTCTCTTTATTCACGATGTCGGCGCTGGTGGCCTATCCAACGCGATGCCTGAATTGGTGCACGACGGCGACCGTGGCGGTAAGTTCGACCTGCGTTCTATTCTTTGTGATGAGAAGGGAATGTCACCGCTGGAAATCTGGTGTAACGAATCGCAAGAGCGTTATGTGCTGGCGGTTGCCCCTGAAAAATTGGAGCTTTTCACCGCCCTTTGTCAGCGTGAACGTGCCCCATTTGCGGTAATTGGTGAAGCGACTGCAGAGAAACATCTCACCCTGCACGACAGCCATTTCGACAATAATCCGATTGATTTGCCGATGAATGTGCTACTGGGCAAAACCCCGAAAATGACCCGTAACGTGGTGCAAAAAAGCGTGCAAAATCCACCGCTTGTACAAGATGATATTCAACTTAAAGAAGCCCTACACCGTGTGCTCCGCTTACCAGTCGTAGCCGAAAAAACCTTCCTGATTACCATTGGCGACCGTTCGGTAACGGGAATGGTAGCCCGTGATCAGATGGTCGGCCCGTGGCAGATCCCTGTATCAGACGTAGCCGTCACCACCGCTTCACTCGACAGCTACCACGGCGAAGCAATGGCAATGGGCGAACGTGCCCCAGTGGCTCTCCTAGACTTCGGTGCGTCCGCACGCCTTGCCGTTGCCGAAGCTATTACCAATATTGCCGCCACCAATATCGGCGACATCAAACGGATTAAACTCTCTGCCAACTGGATGTCGGCGGCAGGCCACGGCGGTGAAGATGCCGGCTTGTATGAAGCCGTCAAAGCCGTGGGTGAAGAACTCTGCCCGGCACTAGGCTTAACTATTCCAGTGGGCAAGGACTCAATGTCGATGAAAACCACTTGGCAGGAAAACGGCGAACAAAAAGCCGTGACCGCCCCGCTTTCCTTGGTAATTTCCGCCTTTGCTCGCGTGGAAGATGTTCGCAAAACCGTCACCCCACAACTTCGCACCGACAAGGGCCAATCTCGCCTATTGTTGATTGATTTAGGTGAAGGCAAAAATCGCTTAGGGGCGACCGCACTTGCTCAGGTTTACAAGCAACTGGGCGACCAGCCTGCCGATGTGGTGAACGTACAAGCCCTGAAAGACTTCTATAATGCAATGCAAGCACTCGTAGCCGATAACAAACTGCTTGCCTACCACGACCGCTCAGATGGTGGTTTAATCGCCACCTTGGCAGAAATGGCCTTTGCTGGCAACTGTGGTGTGGATGTGGATATTTCCGCTCTCGGCGACAAGGACTTGGCTGTACTCTTTAACGAAGAATTGGGTGCGGTGATTCAAGTTGCCGACAGCGAGCTTAACGCCGTGCGTGATGTACTCAAAGCCCACAACCTTCTCCATTTAACCAAAGAGCTAGGAGCAGTAACGGCAGACGACCGCTTTGAAATCAGCCGTGGCAGCCGCAAGCTACTCAGCGAAAAACGCTCTGAACTGCGTGGTATTTGGGCGGAACTGACCCACCAAATGCAACGCCTGCGTGACAACCCAGAATGTGCCGATCAAGAGTTCGCCACCAAAAAAGACAAGGAAAACAAGGGCTTATCTGCCTTCCTAACCTACGATGTAAATGAAGACATCACCGCCCCTTACATCAACAAGGGCGTGAAACCGAAAGTCGCCGTCCTGCGTGAACAAGGGGTAAACAGCCACGTGGAAATGGCCGCCGCCTTCGACCGTGCCGGCTTTGCTGCGGTGGACGTGCATATGAGCGACCTAATGGCAGGCCGTTACAATCTCAAGGACTTTAATGCGCTTGCTGCCTGTGGCGGTTTCTCCTACGGAGATGTGCTAGGAGCTGCGGGCGGCTGGGCCAAATCGGTTTTGTTTAACCCAGAATTGCGTAATCAATTCAGCCAATTCTTTGCCAACCCGAATACACTGGCACTTGGCGTGTGTAACGGCTGCCAATTTATCTCCAACCTTGCCGAGATTGTCCCAGGTACAGAAAACTGGCCACGCTTTGTGCGTAACAAGTCTGAACGCTTTGAGGCTCGTGCGGCCATGGTCAAAATCAAGGACACCAACTCCCTCTGGTTCCAAGGTATGGCAGGCTCCCATATGCCAATCGCTGTTTCCCACGGCGAAGGCCAGGTGGAATTTAAATCCGCCGATCAACTGGCTGGCTTAAAAGCCCAAAACTTAATTGTGGGGCAGTACATCGACAGTCACTTAAATGTGACTGAGCAATATCCAGCTAACCCAAATGGATCGGTGGATGGGATTACCATTATCACCAACCTAGACGGACGGATTACAGCCATGATGCCGCACCCTGAACGGGTCTTTCGTGCGGTGAGCAACTCTTGGTATCCTGAGGATTGGCAGGAAGATGGGGCTTGGGTGAGGATCTTTAGGAATGCGAGGGTGAATTTTTAGTTTTGTGAGGTAGATCACAGACAGGAATGATTAAAAGGCGGACAATAGGCGAGGGTTTATTGTTCGTTTTTTATGAGCAATTCTGGTAAATTAAACAACTTTTTATATGAATGTCTATAATTTTAAAAAGGAGAATATATTGTCTATTACAAACTTCAATACTGAAAATAATTCTTTTAGCAAACTTATTTCAGATAGAGCCATTTTTAAAATACCAAAATTCCAACGTGATTATAGTTGGAGCAATACTGAATGGATAGAGCTATGGGAAGATATTGATACATTATTAAAAGAAGATGACTCTCACTACATGGGCTATCTAGTCTTACAAGCCGTAGGGAAAAATACCTTAAATGTTATTGATGGACAACAAAGAATTACCACTTTATCATTGATAATTTTAGCAGCAATGAAAAGTCTAAAGAAACTAATAGATAAAGACATAGATAAAGATAATAATCAAACTAGGCTTAATGATATTAGAAATAGATTTATTGGATATCAAGACAATGTTACGTTAATAAACAAAAATAAATTAGAATTAAATAGAAATAATAACAGATATTACAAAGATTATATTGTTCCTATACTAGAGGAATTACCTAAAAGGAACTTTAATGAAAGCGAGCATTTATTAAGGAAAGCGTTTTTATTCTTTAATGATAAGATTGAGTCTGTCATCAAAGATAAAAATGACAAAGGGGCTGAAATTGCAAAATTAGTTGAAAACATAGTTGAAAATTTATTTTTTACAGTAATCACAGTAACAAATGAATTAAATGCATATAAGGTTTTTGAAACATTAAACTCAAGGGGAGTAAAACTTTCTTCAACAGATTTATTAAAAAATTATTTATTTTCTATTGTTGACACCCCTAACTCAGAAAATGCATCTTCTGAAGTTGAAGAGTTAGAAGAAAAATGGAATAGAATAGTAAATAGATTAGGAAATAATAACATATCTGATTATCTAAGAGTATTTTGGCTAAGTAAATACGAATTCGTTAGATCTATGAATCTATTCAAAACTATTAGAGGAAAAATTAAATCTAGAGAGGATGCTTTTAGACTTATTAATGACATGGATCAAAATCTAGACACGTACCTGCTATGTGTATCACCTGAACAGGAACAACATACAAGTAATAATGAACCAGAAATAAAAGCATCTAAACTACTAAAATTATTTAGGATAAAACAACATTATCCAATAATAATGGCTGCTAAAAGAAAGTTCACCGAAAAAGAATTCCAAAAGACAATAAATTATTTATCTATCATAGCATTTAGATATACAGTTATTGGTAACCAACCACATGGTGATCCAGAAAAAATATATTTCTCTATAGCTCAAAAAATTGAGTATGGAGAACTTAAAAAGTCTATTAATATAGCTCAAGATCTGAAAGTTTATTATCTGTCAGATAAAAACTTCACTACATCATTTGAGAATAAGTTAATAAACACAAAAGATTCTAAGAATAATAAAATAGCAAGATACATTTATTCAGAAATTGAGGGTAAAATGGGTGGAAATAAATTAGATCCTGATGATAATTCCATAACCATAGAACATATTTTGCCTCAAAATCCTAATGATAGTTGGGGAAATATAAAAAGTAATGACAGGGAAAAATATACTTATCACATTGGAAATATGATTCTATTAGAGAAAAATCTTAATAAAGAAGCGGAAAATGATAGTTTTGAGAGAAAAATTGAAATTTTTAGAAAGAGTAAATTTAAGCAAGTTTCAGAACTAGTTATTTCATTAGAGAATGATAAAAGGTCTTGGGATGGAAAAAGTATAGAAAAAAGAGCCAATGCACTATCAAAATATGCGGCTGATATATGGAAGATACAAGGTTTAGATTAATAGATATCTATGTACCTATGGCCGCGAGTCTCCGATAGCGTCAGCGTCCTCACTGGATGATATATCATCAGGCACCAGCCAGGTGACTGATCACAGGGCTGGCGCCATCAATGACCATCAATGTTACGGTAAAACCTTATGATATATAAAGTATAAATCTAGATTCTCACCTCATTCTAACAAAACCCAAGCGGTCTAAATTTTCTCAAAATTTGCAAAAACTCCCTAAAACCAAACCGTTTGCCTGCCAATCTGTTGGCTAAAGAGAACTTGTTGAAGACTGAGAGCAAGCCCAAGACTATCTTACCAGCCCAGCCAACCCAATCTCCACATACACCTTGACAAATAATGCACGATCCTCTAAAATTTGCCGTCCTCTCTTTTTTGAGAGGCGATTAACTTTTGTATTCTATTTAAACTGGAGCTTTATTAATGGCAACTATCAACCAATTAGTACGCAAACCGCGTGTGAAAAAGGTTGTAAAAAGCAACGTTCCTGCATTAGAGGCTTGCCCGCAGAAACGTGGCGTGTGCACCCGTGTGTACACTACTACACCTAAAAAACCGAACTCAGCACTACGTAAAGTATGCCGTATTCGTTTAACCAATGGCTTTGAAGTTACTTCATACATCGGCGGTGAAGGTCACAACCTTCAAGAGCACAGCGTTGTGCTTATCCGTGGCGGCCGTGTGAAAGACTTACCAGGTGTGCGTTACCACACCGTGCGTGGCGCATTAGACTGTGCTGGCGTAAAAGATCGTAAACAAGCCCGTTCTAAATACGGCGTTAAACGTCCTAAGGCTTAATGGATCTCCGTTAAGTAAGGCCAAACGTCTAAATTAGTCAAAAAATTTAAACCATAAACTCCAGTCAAGATGTAGCAAAGCGCTACAAAAGATGAGTTTTGGATACCCTGAAGATTTAAAATACGGAGAAATTCCCAATGCCACGTCGTCGTAGTGTTGAACCTCGCAAGATTCTTCCAGATCCGAAGTTCGGTTCAGAGTTACTTGCAAAATTTATTAATGTTTTAATGGTAGATGGTAAAAAATCTATCGCAGAATCAATCGTTTACAGTGCTTTAGAAACTTTAGCACAACGTACTGGCAAAGATGCTTTAGAAGCTTTCGATGCTGCGCTTGAAAATGTACGTCCAACTGTGGAAGTAAAATCACGCCGTGTGGGTGGCTCTACTTACCAAGTGCCAGTTGAAGTGCGTCAAGTGCGTCGTAATGCCCTTGCAATGCGTTGGATCATCGAAGCTGCCCGCAAACGTGGTGACAAATCCATGGCCCTTCGTTTGGCTAACGAATTATCAGATGCCTCTGATAACAAAGGTTCAGCTGTTAAGAAACGTGAAGACGTTCACCGTATGGCTGAAGCGAATAAAGCATTTGCTCACTATCGTTGGTAATAAGCTTTTGATTTTAAAGGGCTTCATCTCAAAACTTGTGGTGAAGCCTTACCCTTATCTATACTCATATTAAATCCAATAAGGTAATAATAATGGCACGTACAACCCCTATTGAAAGATACCGTAACATCGGTATCAGTGCTCACATTGATGCTGGTAAAACAACCACTTCTGAGCGTATCCTGTTCTATACAGGTGTGAGCCACAAAATCGGTGAAGTTCACGATGGTGCTGCGACAATGGACTGGATGGAACAGGAGCAAGAGCGTGGTATTACCATCACTTCTGCTGCAACCACAGCCTTCTGGTCTGGTATGTCACAACAGTACCCACAACACCGTATCAACGTAATCGACACCCCAGGACACGTTGACTTTACTATCGAAGTAGAACGTTCAATGCGTGTACTTGATGGTGCGGTAATGGTTTACTGTGCGGTAGGTGGTGTTCAACCACAATCTGAAACCGTATGGCGTCAAGCTAACAAATATGGTGTACCACGTATCGCGTTCGTTAATAAAATGGACCGTACAGGTGCTAACTTCCTTCGTGTTGTTGAGCAAATCAAAACTCGTTTAGGTGGTAACTCTGTTCCACTTCAACTTCCAATCGGTGCTGAAGAAAACTTCAAGGGCGTGGTTGACTTGGTGAAAATGAAAGCCATCAACTGGAACGAAGAAGACCAAGGTATGACCTTCACTTACGAAGATGTACCAGCTGAAATGTTAGAGCTTTGCGAAGAATGGCGTAACAACTTGGTTGAAGCGGCTGCGGAAGCCTCTGACGAGTTAATGGACAAATTCTTCTCTGGTGAAGAATTAACTGAAGAAGAAATCAAAACAGCTCTTCGTCAGCGTGTTCTAGCCGGTGAAATCATCCCTGTTTGCTGTGGTTCAGCCTTTAAAAACAAGGGTGTTCAAGCCATGCTTGATGCGGTAATTGATTACCTCCCAGCACCAACAGACATTCCAGCCATTAAAGGTATCAACGAAGACGAAACGGAAGGCGAGCGTCACGCAAACGATGATGAGCCGTTCTCAGCCCTTGCATTTAAAATTGCAACTGACCCGTTCGTGGGTAACTTAACCTTCTTCCGTGTGTACTCTGGTGTAATCAACTCTGGTGACACTGTTTACAACTCTGTGAAACAAAAACGTGAGCGTTTCGGCCGTATCGTACAGATGCACGCCAACAAACGTGAAGAGATCAAAGAAGTTCGTGCAGGCGACATCGCCGCTGCAATCGGCCTAAAAGATGTGGGTACTGGTGATACCTTATGTGCCCAAGATGCACCAATCATCCTTGAGCGTATGGAATTCCCAGAGCCAGTAATCTCTGTAGCGGTTGAGCCAAAAACTAAGGCTGACCAAGAGAAAATGGGCTTGGCCCTTGGCCGTCTTGCTCAAGAAGACCCTTCATTCCGTGTTCACACTGATGAAGAGTCTGGTGAAACCATCATCTCAGGTATGGGTGAGTTACACTTAGACATCATCGTTGACCGTATGAAACGTGAGTTCAAAGTGGAAGCTAACATCGGTAAGCCACAAGTATCTTACCGTGAAACCATCCGCACCCGTGTTAATGATGTGGAAGGTAAACACGCAAAACAATCTGGTGGTCGTGGTCAATATGGTCACGTGGTGATCGACCTTTACCCATTAGATCCAGAAGGCCCAGGATATGAATTCGTCAACGAAATCAAGGGTGGTGTTATCCCTGGTGAATACATCCCAGCCGTTGATAAGGGTATCCAAGAGCAACTTAAATCTGGTCCATTAGCGGGTTACCCAGTAGTAGATTTAGGCGTACGTTTACACTTCGGTTCATACCACGATGTGGACTCATCAGAATTGGCCTTTAAACTTGCTGCCTCTTTAGCCTTTAAAGCGGCCTTCGCAAAAGCCAGCCCAGTTCTTCTTGAGCCAATCATGAAGGTTGAAGTTGAAACTCCACCTGACTACGTGGGTGATGTAATTGGTGACTTAAGCCGTCGTCGTGCGATGGTAAACGGCCAAGAAGCCAACGAATTTGTTGTTAAGATCGATGCGGAAGTTCCACTTTCAGAAATGTTCGGTTATGCAACAGACCTTCGTTCACAAACCCAAGGTCGTGCGTCTTACTCAATGGAACCATTGAAATACGCAGAAGCACCAACTAACGTTGCAGCAGCAGTAATTGAAGCACGTAAAAAATAATTTTTTTCAGCAAACCGCTCTATAAGCTCAGGCTTATAGAGCCTTTCATAGGAAAATTGACAAATGTCTAAAGAAAAATTTGAACGTACAAAACCGCACGTAAACGTGGGTACAATCGGCCACGTTGACCACGGTAAAACAACCTTAACAGCCGCTATCACTACCGTATTATCAAAACACTTCGGTGGTGCAGCGCGTGCATTCGACCAAATCGACAACGCGCCAGAAGAAAAAGCGCGTGGTATCACCATCAATACCTCACACGTTGAGTACGATACAGAAACTCGTCACTATGCCCACGTTGACTGCCCAGGACACGCGGACTACGTTAAAAACATGATTACTGGTGCGGCCCAAATGGACGGCGCTATCTTAGTAGTAGCAGCAACAGACGGCCCAATGCCACAAACTCGTGAGCACATCCTTCTTGGTCGCCAAGTAGGTGTACCATACATCATCGTATTCTTAAACAAATGCGACATGGTGGATGACGAAGAGTTATTAGAACTCGTTGAAATGGAAGTTCGTGAACTTCTATCTCAATACGACTTCCCAGGCGATGACACACCAATCGTACGTGGTTCTGCTCTTCAAGCCCTTAACGGCGTTGCAGAGTGGGAAGAAAAAATCTTAGAACTTGCTAACCACTTAGATACTTACATCCCAGAGCCAGAGCGTGCCATCGACAAGCCGTTCCTTCTTCCAATCGAAGACGTATTCTCAATCTCAGGTCGTGGTACAGTAGTAACAGGCCGTGTTGAGCGTGGTATCATCAAGTCTGGTGAAGAAGTTGAAATCGTTGGTATCAAAGAAACCACCAAAACAACCGTAACTGGTGTTGAAATGTTCCGTAAATTGCTAGACGAAGGTCGTGCGGGTGAGAACGTTGGTGCCCTTCTTCGTGGTACAAAACGTGAAGAAATCGAACGTGGTCAAGTACTTGCTAAACCAGGTACAATTACCCCACACACAGACTTCGAATCAGAAGTGTACGTACTTTCAAAAGAAGAAGGTGGTCGTCACACTCCATTCTTCAAAGGCTACCGTCCACAGTTCTACTTCCGTACAACTGACGTAACCGGTACAATCGAATTACCAGAAGGCGTAGAAATGGTAATGCCTGGCGATAACATCAAGATGACTGTAAGCCTGATTCACCCAATCGCCATGGACGAAGGTCTTCGTTTCGCGATTCGTGAAGGTGGCCGTACAGTAGGTGCTGGTGTTGTTGCGAAAATCATCAAGTAATTGATGGTCTAAGAGACAAACCAAAAGAAGGCAGAGAGAAATCTCTGCCTTTTTGTTTTTGGGGGCAAGCGGGTTGAAATTCTAAGAAGTTTGCAAAAAATCTGAAAAAATCTGCCCGCTTGTAGTAAAGCCTTAACATCACTGTTAAGGCTTTTTCATATCTTAAAACTTATAAGTAAATGTTCCCACAATATGGCCATAGCTGTGTGAGTTTACGCTGGTGCGGTAGGTTTTGCTGAAGAGATTACCCGACTAGGCGCACAAACGGCCATTCCAACAAGGGCGGAAGTGGAGCAATTTCTACAAACCCACTAGCCCAATCTTCTTAGGTGGACGAATGCCACTCGTCCACCTTCCCTCTCCCACAACGCCTACCAGACCAAAATTGTAAAAAATTTGTTAATAAACCCTTGCCAGCCAAATAAAAATGCGCTATAAGTGAATTATTATTCAAATTAACTGCAAGATTATGTGATTTAGGAGGGTGGATATGGCCTATCAGGTTTTTGTGGATGGTGCGGTGGGCACGACGGGGTTGCGGATTTATGAGCGTTTGAGCCAGCAGGCCGATATTGAGATCTTGAGCCTGGGTGAGGCGGATCGTAAGTCCCTGCCGGCCAGACTGGCCATGTTAGCGCAGGCGGATGTCAGCATTCTTTGTTTGCCTGATGAGGCCTCACGTGAGCTGGTGGCTCAAGCGCCAGCATTTGCAAAAATTTGCGATACATCCACCGCTTTCCGCACCCATCCTGACTGGGTTTATGGGCTTCCTGAACTGACGGGCCAGCGGGAAAAAGTCCAAGCGGCCAGCCGAGTTGCTGTGCCGGGCTGCCATGCCACGGGCTTTATTAGCCTCATTCGGCCCTTGATAGAGGCCGACGCCTTGCAGGCCGACTATTCCCTAGCTTGTCAGTCGCTGACCGGCTATTCAGGCGGCGGCAAGGCCATGATTGCGGATTATCAGGCTCCTGACAGGCCCCATTCCCTTTCCTCCCCCCGCCTTTATGGCCTGGGCTTGCAACATAAGCACCTGCCCGAAATGCAGGCCCTAACAGGCCTGGCTTCTCCTCCCATCTTTATGCCGGTGGTGGCCGATTATTACAGCGGCCTACTGGTGACGGTTCCCCTGCCTCTTGCGGCCTTGAAAGCCCCGTATGCTTCGGGCCAAGAGCTGGCTGGGCTTTTGCAAGATTATTATCAAAACAGCCCGCTTGTTAAGGTTCAGCCCTTAAATAGCCAGCCAGATGAGAAAATGCTGGCGGGCAACCGCTTGGCCAATCTGGATGGTTTAGATATTTTTGTCTTTAGCCAGGGTGATCAGATCTTATTGGCAGCCAGCCTAGATAACCTGGGCAAGGGGGCGTCAGGGGCAGCGGTGCAGTGTATGAATTTGATGTTGGGAAGGGATGAGGTGGCAGGGCTTAATCTCTAATAAATGATGGCGCCAGCCTCTAGGCTGGTGCCTTGTGATATAAGCACCAGCCTGGAGGCTGGCGCTATCGTGAGGAAACACTATGCAAACACAAATAATTTCAGGCGGCGTAACCGCCCCAAAAGGTTTTAAGGCGGCAGGCATACACGCTGGCATTCGGAAAAATAAGGACAAGTTAGACCTGGCCCTCTTGGTCAGTGAAGTGCCTTGTGCCACGGCGGCCGTTTACACCCAAAACAAGGTCAAGGGTGCACCTATTACGGTGACCAAAAACAATATCGCCGATGGCTATGCCCAGGCCATGCTCTGTAACAGCGGCAATGCCAACACCTGCAATGCAGATGGCCTTGAGCTGGCAGAAAAATGCTGTGGTTTGGTGGCTCAAGCCTTGGGCTTAAAAACTAGCGATATTGTGATCGCCTCCACTGGCGTAATCGGCCAGCCCCTGCCCCTTGAGCCTTTTGAATACGGCATTCCCTTGGCTGTTAAGGCCTTGAGTGCGCAAGGCGGCAGCCAGGCAGCTGAGGCCATTATGACCACCGACACCCGCAAGAAGGAATATGCCCTGGCCTTTGAACTGGACGGCAAGCCCTGCAAGATGGGCATCATGACCAAGGGGTCAGGCATGATCAACCCCAACATGGCCACCATGCTGACCTTTATCACCACCGATGTGGCCATCAGCCCGGCCATGCTCCAAGCAGCCTTGAGCCAAACGGTCAAACAGACCCTCAACCAAATCAGTGTGGACGGCGACACTTCCACCAATGATATGGCCAGCATCATGGCCAATGGCCTGGCCGGCAATCCGGTGATTGAAGCGGCCAATGCCGACTTCGAGGCTTTCTGCCAAGTGCTGCACCAGCTCTGCGTTTGGGCCTGCCGTGAGATTGCCGCAGATGGCGAAGGGGCGACTAAGCTCCTGCAATGCTCGGTTAAAAACGCACCCAGCCAGCAAGTGGCCCTAGCCGTGGCCAAGAGCATTATTTCCAGCGATCTCTTTAAGTCGGCCATGTTCGGCCAAGATGCCAACTGGGGGCGGATTTTATGTGCTATTGGCTACACCGAGGGGGACTTCGCCATTGAGCGGGTATCGGTATCTTTGAAAAGTGCTAAGGGGGAGGTTTTGGTCTGCCAGAATGCGGCCTATCACCCCTTTAGCGAGGAGGAGGCAGCCCAGATTCTGACCGAAAGCGAGATTGAAATTTTGGTGGATATGCAGGACGGGCTTGAATTTGCCCAGGCTTGGGGCTGCGATTTGACCTATGACTATGTCAAGATCAACGGGGATTATCGGAGTTAAAAACTCCCCTCTTTAGCAAAGAGGGGTAGGGGGAGATTTGGCAGAAGTGATAGGCGAAGAGAGAGAATAAATAAAGCGATAACAAGCGGCCTAAGATTTGCGAAAAATTGCAAATTTAAGCGTAAAGCTAGGCTGTCAAATCTCCCCTAACCCCTCTTTTCTAAAGAGGGGAACAGGATCGCTAGGTATTGAAATTCCTTCTGATTAAACCAAAACCTTCATCAAGGAAATAATATGCAAACAACACAAATCCACACCCTCGCCCAGGTGATGGGCGAAGCTACACCCTATATCAAGAAATATCAGGATCAGGTTATCGTGGTTAAATACGGTGGAAATGCCATGATCAACCAAGAGCTTAAACAAACCGTGATGCAGGACTTGCTCCTGCTCAACCAGCTGGGCATTAAGGTGGTTTTGGTGCATGGCGGGGGGCCGGAGATCTCCCAAGGCCTCAAGCTGATTGGCAAGGAAAGCCAGTTTATCCAAGGCCTGCGGGTGACCGATCAGGAAACCATGGACGTGGTTCAGCAAATGCTGGCCGGCAAGGTTAATAAGGGCCTGGTTTCCCTCCTCCAGGGCAAGGGCATTGGCCTATGCGGCTTGGACGGCAATCTCTTCCTCTGCCAAAAACTCCAGGGCGAGGCCGATTGGGGCTTTGTGGGCGAGGTCACTCAGGTGGACACCACTCTCATTGACTTCGCCTTTCAGGCCGGCTTTATCCCTGTGATTGCCACCATTGGGGCGGACGAGCAGGGCGTGGTTTATAACGTCAATGCTGATACGGCCGCCAGCCAAATTGCCATTGCCCTTAAGGCCAGCAAACTGATTTCCATGACCGATATTGCCGGCCTCCTGCGGGATTGTTCCGATGAAAGCAGCTTGATTGCCAGCGTGGAACTGGGCCAGGTGCAAGGCCTGATCGCAGAGGGCATTATTTCAGGCGGTATGATCCCTAAAATTGCCTGCTGCACCGACTGCCTCAAGCAGGGCGTGCAGGAATCCGCCATCATTGACGGCCGGGTGCCCCACGCCATTTTGCTGGAACTCTTCAGCGACAAGGGCAACGGCACTCTCTTTTATAAGGAGCCAGCCCATGACTAACCAGCAACTTCAAGCCCTAGACCAAGATTTTCTAGCCCCCACCTACGCCCGTTTTGAACTGGCCCTGTCTCATGGCAAGGGCTGCGAGGTCTGGGATTTTGACGGCAACAAGTACCTGGATTTCACCAGCGGCATCGGCACCAACAGCCTGGGCTTTGCCAACGATAAATGGTTGGCCACCCTGACCCAGCAGGCAGGCCTGCTCCAACACGCCTCCAACCTCTTTGTGACCCAGCCCGCTGTCCAGCTTGCCCAAAAACTGGTGGCGGCAAGCGGCCTAAAAAAGGCCTTTTTTTGCAACAGCGGGGCCGAGGCCAACGAAGGCGCCCTTAAAACCGCTCGCAAGTACAGCCAGGACAAGTATGGCCCAGGCCGTGCCACGGTCTTAAGCCTAGTCAATTCCTTCCATGGCCGCACCATCTCCACCCTGGCGGCCACTGGCCAAGACGTCTTCCACCAACACTTCCAGCCCTTTACCTCAGGCTTCGACCATGTGCCTGCCAATGATCTAGCGGCCTTAACAACCCGGCTGGGCCAGGGCGATGTTTGTGCTATCTTGCTGGAAGTGGTTCAGGGCGAGGGCGGGATTGTGGCCTTGGAGGCGGCTTACTTAGAGGCCGTTCAAGCCCTCTGCCAAGAGCAGGATATTCTGCTTATCATTGATGAAATCCAAACAGGGATTGGCCGCACAGGCAAGCTCTTTGCCTACCAGCATTTTGGCCTGAAACCTGATATGATTACCCTGGCCAAGGGCTTGGGCGGTGGCCTGCCTATCGGTGCCTTCCTCTTGGGTGAAAAATGCCAAGCGACCCTGGGCAAGGGCGATCACGGCTCCACCTTTGGCGGCAATCCCGTTTGCTGTGCAGCAGCCTGTGCGGTCTTAGAGCAGCTAGATGAAGCCTTCTTACAAGATGTGGCCCGCAAGGGGGCCTATTTGCAAGAAAACCTGCAAAAATTACCGCTTGTCAAAAGCGTGACGGGCTTAGGTCTGATGATTGGGGTAGAATTTGAGGCAGGGCTTGTGGCCGGCGACATCGTCAAAAAAGCCATGGACATGGGCCTCTTAACCCTCACCGCCAAACACAAACTCCGCCTCCTTCCTCCACTGATTGTCAGTGATGAGCAGCTGGAATTGGGTTTGGAGGTGTTGAGAAGGGCGGTGGGAGGCGATTGCAGTGATGGTCACTTGCCTATTTGACGCAAACGATTGTCTTTGAGGTGGGTCAAAAGTCTTATGAAATAAAAGCGGAGAACCTTGTTAATCTCCATTCAAAGTAGTTTAATAGGTTTGGTTATAACCCTAAAATTATTATTGAAAAAGGAGACGAAGATGAAAAAAATGCTTTTACCCCTCACTATGGCCCTCTGTTTAGGCGCTTGTAACAATTCTTCTGATGTTGCCCAAGGCTTTGCGGAAAATTTGTTTGATTCATCAGGCACCAACGGTTATAAGACGCTCACGCTCAATCAATCTGTTTTGGCACAGAACGAAGAGCTGATTGTCGATGGCAAGGCATATCGCCTTGGTTCGACACTTGATATAGGCAAATGGAATCAGGGCTTGACTACTAAACCAATGGAAATGAGAAACCAAGATGGTTCGGTTCAAAAAGGCAATTTATTGGTTTATAAGCAGGTTCATTCAGCTGTGCTAGCAACCAACCTTCAAGGGCAGGGAGGCGATCTCTTTTCTGTGAGAAGTGTTCAAGGCCAAGAAACTACCGAGAGCTTGATTCCTAAACAGGGCGATGCAGCTTATGAAGGTGCTGCTTTTACAGCACAGGGTGTAGGTAAGTTTCTCTACAATCTGGATTTTGCCAATAAACAAGGCCAGGGCACTATTCGTGATCTCCCAGGCATGAATGGCACGCTCATACTGCAAGAAGGGGCTTTAGTTGGCAATAAAATAAACGGGAAACTGGTACAAGATAGCCAAGAAGGTGCGTATAGTTTATCCCTTTTTGGCGACAAGGCTCAGGAAGTGGCAGGCCAAGCCAAGATCCTTAACCAAGAGATTGGTCTTGCAGGCAAGAAAACCCCGTCCTTAGGTCATTAAGAGGTTTGATAAGCGGTTAAAAAATCTCCCCGATAACCCAAGCCTCCACTCCACAATTGTTCAAAACATCAAAATGCGATAAAACGTGGTTGGTAGGGACGCATTGCATGCGTCCGTTGCGATATTTATGCCTCATCAACATTTGAATAATGCCTTGTTTGCGGACGCATTCAATGTGTCCCTACAAAAGACTATTTAAGTTCAACGGTAAGGTTTTGAACAGTTGTGGTCAGGCCAGTGCTGGGAGCTTTATATACAAGCGGAGCGTGATGTGTAATATTTTGCAAAAATTGGCCTTAGCTTTACCGCTTGTATTTTCCATCAGCCAGGAAGCTGGCGATTAGCCTTTTATCCTAAAGTGATAACGAATCGGATACTTGTGCAACAAGTCCTCCTCCTGGGTGCCAGATCCGATATTATGAATAACTAGCGGCTGGCCGGCTTGGTTGGTTTTGTCGCTTAAAATCCCAATATGGGTGAGTCCCTTGGGGAGGTTCCAGGTCACAATATCGCCTGCCTGGTAGGGCTGGTTCTTGAGTTGGTAGCCTTGCCGTTTAAAGTAGGTTTCAATATTGGGTACACGGCGGTGGTCTATATTGCGGTCGGTGGTTTTCAAGCCCCATATCTTGGGGTAGTGTTTGAAATGCTTGGCCATGTCTTCATGAATGAGTTGTTGTAAATCCATTTTTTGGCCTCGCAGGGCACGAATCACCACATCAGTACATACGCCCTTAACCAGCGGGACATCGCCCATGGGATAAGATAATTTACTATAGGCAGGATCGTAATAGCGGGTTTGGCCAATCTGTGAACGGCCCGCCTCCACCAAATCCGTGGCCGAAAAGGCCCAGAGAGCAGGGCTAAACAAGAGGCTAATAAGGGCAAGTTTTTTCATGATTCTCCCATCAGGTTTATGGCCTTTTGAGCGCGCTGCTTGCATAAAGTTCTTTGTTTTCCTTAATTTTCAAATTTTTGTTAGAATTGTTAGCAAATTTGCGGGATTTCCTTATCCCTTGTCCATCATATCACTAGAGAATCTATGCTAAACCACGTTTCCCAAAGCCTGCTGGCTGCCAGCGGGCTTGAATTATCCGACCTCAGCCGTGTGCTCGACCACTTTTCCCCCCGCCAAATCGACTATGCCGATCTTTATTTTCAACTGAGCCAGGACGAAAGCTGGTCGCTGGAAGATGGCATCATCAAAGAGGGCGGGTTTTATATCGACCGTGGCTTTGGCGTGCGGGCGGTGGCCGGCGAGAAAACGGGCTTTGCCTATGCCGACCAAATTTCTCTCCACCAGTTAGAGCAATGTGCAGCAGCCGCTCGCTCCATTTCCCAGGAAAAGGGTTCGCTCATCATCCAGCCCTTTCGCCAAACGCAAGCTGTGCAACGTTATGCGGCCATCAACCCGCTAGACAGCCTTAGCCGTGAGCAGAAGGTGGAATTACTCCATTTGGTCGATAAGGTGGCAAGGGCCGAAGACCCTCGGGTGATTCAGGTCAATGCTGGCCTGTCAGCCGTTTATGAAGAAATGCTGGTGGCTGCCACCGATGGCACCCTGGCTGCGGATATTCGGCCACTGGTGCGTTTGTCTATTTCGGTCTTGGTGGAGCAAAATGGCAAGCGGGAGCGGGGTTCAGCAGGCGCGGGCGGGCGCTTTGGGCTGGAATGGTTCTTAGCTCCCCATGCCACGGGCGACAGCCGGGCCATTTATCTGGCCAAGGAAGCTGTTCGTCAGGCGCTAGTGAATCTGGGAGCTGTGGCTGCTCCAGCCGGCGCCATGCCCATTGTCTTAGGGGCAGGCTGGCCAGGCATTTTGCTGCACGAGGCGGTTGGCCACGGACTGGAAGGCGATTTCAACCGCAAGGAATCCTCCCTCTTTACAGGCCGCATTGGCGAACTGGTGACTTCACCGCTCTGCACCATTGTGGACGATGGCACCGTGCCGGATATGCGGGGTTCCATCACGGTGGACGATGAGGGCGTGGCTGCTAAACGTAACGTCTTGATTGAAAACGGCATTCTCAAGGGCTATATGCAGGACAAGCTCAACGCCCGCCTGATGGGCGTGGCCCCAACTGGCAATGGCCGGCGGGAATCCTATGCCCACCTGCCGATGCCGCGTATGACTAACACCTACATGACCGAGGGCAACCACGAGTTTGAGGAGATGATTGAATCGGTCGAATTTGGCCTTTACGCCCCGCATTTTAGCAGCGGCCAGGTGGACATTACCTCGGGCAAATTCGTCTTCTCCACCGCCGAAGCCTATTTAATTGAAAAAGGTAAGATAACCAAGCCTGTCACAGGCGCCACCCTAATTGGCTCTGGCATTGAAGCCATGCAGCAGGTGTCCATGGTGGGCAAAAAGATGGAGCTGGATCTGGGCATCGGCACCTGCGGCAAAGAGGGCCAGAGCGTGCCTGTCGGCGTGGGCCAGCCTTGCTTGAAGCTAGATAAAATTACCGTGGGCGGGCGAGGCTAGCAAGCGGTTAAATTTAGGTGTTTTTCTGCAAAAAGGAGGGGGAGCATGATTGATAAACAAGACTTGTCAGAGAGTTTAATTGGGCAAATTGGTGATGTGGTCGAGGGCAATCAGGCTCAAGCCAAGGATGTCAAACCAGAGGCCTGCCGCAGTGAGCTTTTTCAGGCAGATTTGACCGTGGACTGGCATTTTACCAGCCAAGTCCATGATGAACGTATTGCAGGTGGCGCAAGGCGAGACAATCACTTTATCTACATCAGGGATTTTGAGGATAAAACCCAGATCTATATGGAAGCGGCCAGCTATGATGTCAGCTTACGTCAGGACTTTTTAGCCCATTTAGAGGCTTCAGGCGTGGCCAGCCTAGACCAATCTGATCATCCTCACACGATTGCCGAATTCCCGCCCTTTTCCCACCCAGAAACCTGCTCCCAGTGTAGTGGCCAAGGGCAAAATCGCTGTTCCAGTTGCGGGGGTTCAGGCAAGCACACCTGCTCAAGCTGTGGCGGTTCGGGTCGTCAGCACTATAGCGTGACCACCTACGACAACCAGGGCCGAGCCAATGGCACCCGCATGGATTTTCGCTCCTGCCCAAATTGCCTAGGTGGAAAAACCACCTGTTATACTTGCTCGGGCCGGGGTTCGGTGCGTTGCAAGCCCTGTGATGGCCATGGCTATTTTATGCTGGTGCGGAGCATTTCAGCGGTGGCCGTACCCAGTTATCAGGTGGGGGTCAGCCCAAGCCTGGCTCAAACAGAACTGCAAGCCCTACTCAACTGCCAAGGCACAGCCTTCTGTCGTCACAAGATCTATTTCGACCAAATGCAGGGTGCGGAGGCAGGCCCCGACCACTATCAATATCACTACCAGGGCGAAGGGCAGGTCTTGGAGCAGGACTTCCGCCTCAAGGGCAAGCATTATCGCTGCTACGCCCTCTCAAACCCGCCTTATGCCTTTGTGAAACCACCTATTTTTGATGATCTTTTTGCCGATGAATTGGCCTTTTTGCAATCTAGCGTGTCGGCCAAGGGCAAAATCAACAAGCGACAGGCTTCCACCTTTTTCGTCCGCTATTCCCAACAGCCGGCCTTGGAGCGATCCATGCGAGCCATTGCCGAGGCACGCCAAGCCCAAGATCAGGTCTTAGATGAAAAAATCATGGCTTCCTGCCAGGGCTATATCTCACAACCCATGGCCAACCAGCTAGGCCAGTACCTCAACAAGATTATGGACAAGGTCTCGCCCGCTTATTCGGCAGGCATTTGGTGGATTTGGGGGCTTCTGGCCAGTTTGTACGCCCTAGTTTTCGCCCAAGCAAAATTTGAAGCCACCTTTAGCAGTTCCCCTATCGGCACGATTTTGGGTACATTCTTCGGCGTTTTCCCTTGGATATTGGCCGGCTCGTTTTTTGCCTGGATCCTAAGCATCCTGGTGGTCTGGATTAGGCGGCAGAAAATTCCTAAGGAATATCGCCAAAATATGCGCCATAAGGAGCCTTTTAAGCAGGTTTTGAAGGCGGCCAGTCTGTCCCTTATTTTAGGCGCTGCCTACGGCTATGCCACCACCCAAAACTGGCTGCCCAAGTGGCATAATGCCCCGCTAAATTGGGTGAGCCAGCAACTCAAACAAACCTGCCAATTCCCAATCATCGCAGAGCATTTTAGCCAGTGTAAGCCAGAGGAAAAGCCAGTTGTTACCAAGGGGAAAAGGGCTAAAAATTAGGTGGCTTGAGAAATCAAGCGGGATGGGGGGCGATTGGAATGCTTAGCTGCTAAGCTGTCCTTTATGCCTCCTATTTGGCTCCATCATAAGCCCGCAACATTGGCGGGCTGGGCCTATAAAACAAGCTGTTCTGGTAAACAGTTATAAATCTTGGCGAGCTTTTCCCTGGTGCGTTTTTGGGGCTTGCTGCCTTTGCGTTCAGCTTGTGAAATAGCGGATTGAGTCAGGCCGGTTTTCTCTGCCACCTCTGCCTGTGATAGGTTTCTGTAAATTCTCCAGGCGCCTAATAGGTTTACATTGTGCTCAAACTGAAGAAAGACGACATCATGTGGGATAGTAACATCATCAGAACCATCTTCGCTAGGTTCTACAGGGATGCTTTCCCATTCCTCTTCTAAGCCCTCTTCTTCATCGTAAAAGCGGGCCTTACGTGCGATTTCTTCATAGTCTGCTACTGGTAAAACAACAAATTCAGGCTTGCCAGCTGGGCTGTTAATGTATTGAACGTTCATCTTATTTGCTCCATTAAAGAGGTTGGTTTCCTCTCTGCTTAATTGTAGGTTCTCTCGCTTCGTTTTAGGACTTCTTGGACTTCTATCACGGTTGGAACGCCTGCGATTACTTCGAAGATTACCCGATAATTCCCCACCCTTAGGCGGTATTGGTTCTCGTATTGCTTGCCTCTTAAGTCCTTAATATCAAGTTCTACATCGGGAAAGCTGGCTAGTTCCTTAACTTTCTGATCAATCCTAGCAATATATCGAACATCTATCTTTTCTAGCTGTTTGCTGGCCCGCCTCGTCCACTTTATTTCATTTGCCACAGTTTCCCCTTGTTTGCTTAATTTGAGGTTATTCTAATAAAATTAGATAATTAGCACAATATAGATATTAGAAAATTTGGGGTGATAGACAAAATAGGTGCTATTTAAGCAAAATTTAGCCGTCATATCCCTCTAATAGACATTTTAGGTGTTTTTCTTCTGCTTCTTTGATAAATAATCTTTTATAAACAATAGCTTATTCTCTCTTTTAAGCCCTTGATGACACCTTAATTTCTGCTTCAGATCACCAAAAAGACCTTCTAGCAAATTGGTCGTTTTGGGGATCTGAAATTCAGGATAACGTTCAAAAGTAAATAACCGTTCTAGATTACGCTTCAAGCTAAAATAAGCACTTCTCAGCTTACGATGAGCATAGCCAACCTTGCCTGTTGAGGGACTTATGGATCGCTCATTGAGGTAATCTTTATGGTCTTCATACCAGGCTTCTAGCTTCGCTGAAAACGCTGCTTTATTGTTTTCTTTCAAGGTTAAAGTAATCGCTCTCAATTCTTGCCCTGCAAGCGATTTAAGTTTCCTGCTAAGGTATTGAGTAACTCTTGAAACCTGGTGAAACTGGCAAAGTTGTACAGGAGTTGAGCCAAAAAGACGACTTAAGCCTTGCCGACCATCATAGATAACACTTTGAATTATAATGCCTTTTTTAAGTAATGCTTGATATTGTGAAAAATAGAGTGCGTTGGTTTCATATTTTACTTCTAAGACAGACAGAACTTGATGAGATAGGCTATCAAACATCACCATCACGCCATATTGACGACCAAAATAAGTCGTATCCATGACCAAATTTACGCATTCAGGCTGCGCAAACTCACTCTGCTTATTCGCTTTCTTAAGTAATCTTTCGATTGTTTTCACGCTCACTTTAAAACGTGTAGCAAGCTGTTTTTTCGTCTGCTTACCTAAGCAATATTCTGACCAAATAAGATCAGGATCTGGCTTTGAACCCGCACTGAATCGCTTAAAACATAAGCAAGCATTTATAACGTTGTTTATGGTTTTGATGACCGTCTTTTTTCACCTTGCAAGACTGGCAAAAAGGGCATTTTTTGTATTCAAAACTTTTGAACCTCGTTAAATCCTTATACTATAAGGCTTGCGAGCATTTTTAGCACCTATTTTGTCTATTACCCCGAATATTTTGTTTTATCCCCATCACGGAAAAAGTAGAAAAGAAGGCTTGGTAAGTAAAGGCTGGGAGGTTATTGGCGGTCACTGGAATTTATGGGTTGGCGGAAGTAAATGGGAGTCGAACCCACCCGAGAACGCTGGCGTCCTCAACAGGTTTTGAAGACCTGCCGCCTCACCGGAGACGACTTACTTCCGAAGTTGTGGCCTTATTCTACTGTTTTCATTACAATTATGCAAAATGTCTTCATGAGATCCCTGCTATGTCATCACTTTTTCGTCAAATTCCTTCGCTAGATAAGCTCTTAAAAACCGCCCAAGGCTCGCTTTTGGTTGAACAGTTTGGCCATACTGCCGTTGTTGAACAGGCTCGCAGCTTAATCGATCAGGCCCGCCTCTTTATCAGCCAACATCAAGCCCTGCCTGATTATCTACAAGATGAATTTGCAATTTTTGCTCAAATTGAAACCGCTTGCCAGCAGCTCAAGCAGGTGCAAATTAAGCAGGTCTTTAACCTGACAGGCACGGTTTTGCATACCAATCTGGGCCGGGGGATTTGGTCGGCAGAGGCGGTTGAGGCGGCCAGTCTGGCCATGAAGAATAATGTGGCCCTAGAGTTTGACATTGAAGCCGGCAAGCGCAGCCACCGAGATCTCTATATCTCCCAGCTCCTTGCAAAAATTACTGGGGCGGAGGCCGCTTGTGTGGTCAATAATAATGCGGCGGCGGTTCTGCTTATGCTGGCTACCTTTGCCCAGGGCAAGGAGGTGATTATCTCCCGGGGGGAGCTGATTGAGATTGGTGGCGCCTTCCGCATTCCCGATATTATGGCCCAGGCGGGCTGTAAACTGGTGGAGGTCGGCACGACTAATCGCACTCATCTCAAGGACTACCGTCAGGCCATCAACGAAAATACTGCCTTTCTTATGAAAGTCCACACCAGCAACTATCAAATTCAGGGCTTTACTAAATCTGTGACAGAAGAGGAACTGGTTGAGCTAGGCCGAGAAGTTGGCCTGCCGGTCATCAGCGATTTGGGCAGCGGCTCCCTAACCAATTTGGCTGCACTTGGCCTGCCAGCAGAACCTATGGTTCAGGAGAAAGTGGCGGCTGGGGTGGATCTGGTGTCCTTCTCAGGCGATAAATTACTGGGCGGCCCTCAGGCGGGCATTATTGTGGGCAAAAAGGCCTTGATTGACCAGCTCCAGGCCCACCCGCTTAAACGGGTTCTACGCTGCGATAAGGTGATTTTATCGGCTTTGGAAGCCACCTTTCGCCATTATCTCTTCCCTGATCTGCTAACCCAGCAACTGCCGACCTTGCAGTTGCTGACCCAGCCCTTGGCCTGCTTACAAACCAAGGCAGAGCAATTAAAAGCCGCTCTAAGCAAGCGGTTAGATGCCCGCTATTTCTTGCAAATTGAGGCCAGCCTGGCTCAAATCGGCAGTGGTGCCTTGCCTACCCAAACCCTTCCTTCTGTGGCCGTTAGCATTCAGGCGGAAAAGCAGGGCGATCTCCTGGCCTTGGAGGAGGCTTTTAAGCAATATCCTTCCCCTATTATTGGAAGAATGGCCCAGGGGAAAATGTGGCTGGATCTGCGGTCTGTCACCCAATTTGATGAGTTAATTATGATGTTAGACAAGGGCCAATAAGTCAAAATAATATTTTATAGTTGAACTTATTTTAAATAAGAGGCTCTAATCTAAATAGATTGAGTGGCATATAAGATAATATTATATTAAATAAGGATTTAAATTTGACATGGACTTATGATGTGTGTATTATAAAAAGCGTACAGAATATTTGTGCAACTCAATTAAGTTCATCAACCAAAATAGGAGGCCATTATGAGCAAAGATTTTGATTTGAAACGTGAAGAGTTAACTAATGAAATTCAAGAAATCTTGAGAAGTGCTGAAGAACTATTTAGCGATAAATCAGAAAGCACAGCTGAAGAGCTTGAAAAATTAAAAGCGAAATTAAATAGAAACATCAAAAAAGCCAAGGGTCAATTTGCGTCTTTACAAGACAATGCAGTTGAAACCACTAAGCAGGCAGTTAAACAAACCGATGCTTATGTACAAGACAATCCTTACAAGGCAATTGGTGTTGCAGGTGTAGTCGGTCTTTTATTAGGTGTGTTAATTAGTAAAAGATAATCTATAACCAAATATAGGGCTACGCAAAGGTGTAGCCCTTTGTTTATCTACGCTTTCTTATTTGAGGGATTTTAATGCAGCTATTACAAAATATTAAATCCAGTATTAAAAATAGCGGAATTACCTTGCTTGAATTAGCCACTGTGCGTTTAGAAATGGCTAAGTTAGAAATCAATCAGCAAAAAGAACGCTTGATTAAAACCCTGATCTTGGTGTTATTTATTTTTGTTTTCTTTTTGTTTTCAACCATTAGCCTCTTATTTGGCCTAGATGCTATTTTATTACCAGAACAAAAACAATGGGTCTTTTTTGCCATTAGCGGCGGCAGTTTTGCCCTTATGCTTATTTTGGCCTTGATTACGGTTGCCTTATTGAAAAAGCAACGCCACTTTATGCACAACACTTTAGAAGAGCTAAAATTAGACATTGAGGCTTTAAAAAGTGCAGCCAAACCCAAAGTAGCACCCAGCACAGAGGTAAGGGGGTATGATGAGTAAGCAGTTACCAACCGAAGAAGAACTTTTAATTATGAAGGGCAGTGCCTTGCGCATGAAGTTTAAGGCGCAAACCAACCAAACCAAGAAATCGGTGGCCTATCCATTCAGCCAATTAAAGGCCCTAGGCTCGCCCATGGTGCGGTCTGTTTTGCTAACCCTGCTTTCCAAGCGTTTACTCACCGCCAAGGCCCTGACCTATTCGGCCTTGGGCGTGGGGGCCTTGCTCTTATTAAATCGCCCTAAAAATCAGGACAGCGACTAGGTACAATTCCCTCTTGGCAGGTTGATTAGCGGAGCCTCTCCCTATATACTTGCCATTTTTCATTCTCAAGAGTCTTGCTATGGAAATGGTCTTTACCCTACTCAGCTTTGTGGCGAGTTTTATCAGTTTTATCTTGGTCTTGCGGGCTTGGCTGGAGTTTTGCCGAGTGGATCCCCGCCTGCCCCTGTCCCAAACCCTCATTCGTTTAACCCAACCGCTTTTAAGCCTGCCGGCTAAATTTATCCCGAATGTGAAGCAGGTGAATGTGGTCGCCCTCTTACTGGCTGCCTTGGTGATGGCCCTTTTCTTCTGGATTGTGGGCAATCCGGTGCAAATTGCGGTCTTGGTTGGGGTTTTAAGCGTGGTCAAAACCTTTGGGCAGATCCTCTTTTTCACCACCTTAATTCGGGCACTGATGAGCTGGGTAACCCAGGGTAACCACCCGCTAGACTATGTGGTAGCCCAAATTACCGAACCCGTCCTCGGCCTTATCCGCCGCCTTTTACCCCGCACAGGTATGTTGGATTTCTCGGTCATGGTTTTAGGCTTTATCTTGATCCTACTCAATAGCCTTATGTATAACATTTTCGGTGCCTTTTGGGCGGCAGCCTAATGCAGGCCATCGAACGCACTCACAATCCGCAGGGTATCCGCCTGCGGATTTTTTTACAGCCCAAGGCCAGCCGTGATCAGGTGGTTGGCCTGCATGATGGGGAAATCAAAATCGCCATCACCGCCCCGCCTGTGGACGGCAAGGCTAATGCTCATTTGATCAAATACTTGAGCAAACTTTTCAAGGTGCCCAAGAGCAGCCTGATTTTGGAGAAGGGCGAACTGCAACGGCATAAGCAGATTTTTATCCCCAACCCAGTCAAAATACCGGCTGAATTTGCGGAATTTCTGGCAGATTAATCCGCTTGTTCCAAATTATTCCCTCGGATAAATCGCCCCCAAACAAACCGCCTGCCTGGCTCCCGTCACACTGGGCAGATTGGCTGGCAGATTGTGCATACGCTGATAGGCCAGCCAGGCAAAGGCGGCGGCTTCGACATAATCCACATCTAAACCCAGTTCTGTTGTCGGCATCACCTGCCAATCGGGCAGGCTGGCCACAAGCCTTTCCATAATCAAAGCATTTTTAGCTCCACCCCCGCAGACCAAGAGGCGGCAGGGCAGGCGGGTCTTGATTTTAGCCAGCTCATTAACGATGGATTGCACAGTGAACTCCACCAGCGTGGCCTGCACATCTTGAGGCTGACAAGCGGGCTGGTTGGCTAGTTTTTTTGCAAGCCATGGCAGATTAAAGAGCTCCCGCCCTGTGCTTTTTGGTGGGGCTTGTGCAAAGAAAGGTTCATCTAAGAGGTCGGCCAGCAGGGCAGCATTAACCTTGCCCGTTTTGGCCCAGTCACCGTTTTTGTCGAAACGTTGGCCTAGGTGTTCTTCAATCCAGCTATCCAGTAAGGCATTGCCCACGCCTGTGTCGTAGCCCACAACAGGCTGGCCTGGAATGAGCAGGGAAATGTTGCTGATGCCGCCGATGTTAAGCACCACACTTGCAAGATTTTCATCAAAAAAGACCGCTTGATGGAAGGCCGGCACCAGCGGCGCCCCTTGGCCGCCAAAGGCCATGTCCTTGCGGCGCAGGTCGCCCACCACCGTAATGCCCGTAAGAGCGGCCACCAAATTCATATCGCCAATCTGCATGGTGAAGGGATACTCACCCTGCGGCGAATGCCAGATGGTTTGGCCGTGGCAGCCGATGGCCTGAATGGCTTCAGGGGCAATCTGCTCTTGGGCCAAAAAACGCTCAATACACTGGCCATAGAGCTGGCCCAGTTGATGATCTAACTCGCCCAGGGCTTGTAGGCTGACCTGGCCTGTTAGGCAGGCTTGAATGGCCACACGCAGGTTTTCAGGCATGGGCGTGAAGTTGCAAGCGGTTAAACGTGGGGGATTTTTTGTAAAATCGACCAGAGCCAAATCGACCCCGTCTAGGCTGGTGCCCGACATGACACCCAAATAATATTGCGGCTGCATAGGTTTTCTCAAAAAAGAACGGTTAGCCTAAGGCTAACCGTTGGGGAGGAATTATTCAACAATATCTAACAATTCAACTTCAAAGATCAAGGTGGCAAATGGTGGGATAGAAGCCCCTGCGCCACGCTCGCCATAGGCCAAATTGTGCGGAATGGTTAAACGCCATTTGGAGCCAACAGGCATCATGGTCAGTGCTTCAGTCCAGCCGGCAATCACGCCGCTGACAGGGAATTCGGCAGGCGTGCCACGTTTAACTGAGCTATCAAAGACCGTGCCATCAATCAGGTTACCAGTGTAATGCACACGCACCTTGTCTTGGCGGCTTGGGATTTTACCCGTGCCTTCGGTTAGGATTTCATACTGCAAACCACTCTCGGTTTCTTTCACGCTGGCGTGTTTTTTGTTCTCTGCTAAGAAGGCCTTACCTTCTTCTTCAAGAGCTGCAAAGGCCGCACGTTGAGCTTGCTCTGCACGGGCTTGGAGTTCTTGGAGGGCCGCTGTAACCTCGTTGAGATCAAGGGCTGGCGGGTTTTGGTTGAGGACATCCACAATCCCACGGGCAACCGCTTGGGCTTCCACATCCAGGCCGCTGGCAAGGAGTTGCTGGCCGATTTGTAAACCGATACCGTAGCCACCCTTGGCTTCGGTGCTTTCAAGTGCGATTGCATCAAAATTGACTGTCATAGTGTTTCCTTATAAGTGAGTTGAGTGGCTTAATATGGGGGAGGATTGGGGGAAAACAAGGGGGTGAAAGATATTTTATGTGAAAGAATGCTGGCGCCAGCGTCCTCGCTGGTGCCGTTGCGGAAAGAGAGATCTTACTTGAATGCCTTGAGTGAATGCAGTAGGATCCCTCCACTTCTTTTTATCGCCTTAACTATGAAACCAACCATTCTGCTCTACGATTCAGGCATGGGGGGCTTGACGGTTTATGATGCCATTCGCCAAGCCCTGCCCAACGCCCACTATCTCTACTGTTTCGACAACGCCTTTTTCCCCTATTCGGAAAAAAGCGAGGCGGTACTGATTGAGCGGGCGGTGCAGATTGTGCAGAAAATTGCCCAAAAACACCCGCTTGATGCGGTGGTGGTGGCCTGCAATACGGCCAGCACGGTGGTGCTGCCGGCCCTAAGAGCGGCTTTTCCCTTTGCCATTGTCGGCACCGTGCCGGCCATTAAGCCTGCGGCCAGGCTGTCCAAAACCAAGACCATTGGGCTTTTGGCCACCAAGGGAACGGTGGCGCGGCCCTATGTGCTGGACTTAATTGAGCAATATGCCAAAGACTGCGTGGTGGAAAAGATTGGCACAACCGATTTAGTAGAAATTGTTGAAGAGAAGCTCCAAACCGGGCAAGTGGACATGGCTCGATTGGCCAAGGTGGTTGAGCCTTGGGGGCATCATCCAAGCCTGGATACGGTGATCTTGGGCTGCACCCACTTTCCTCTAGTGACAGAAGAGTTGAAAGCCCTTCTGCCCCAGGTCAAATACTTTATCGACCCCAGCCACGGCATTGCCAAACGCTTGGCAGATTTAATCCGTTACTATCGCCCGGCCCATAAAAATACCGACAACATCGCCTACTGTACGGCTCTGCCTGAGAACCTTGAAAATCGCCAAGAAGTTATGCAGGCCTGGGGCTTCAAGCGGCTAGAAATCTTGGAAAATTTGCAAACATGAAGATCATCATTTTAGGGGCAGGCCAGGTGGGTTCGACCCTGGCAGAAAACCTGGCCAATCAGGACAACGACATCACAATCATTGATGATGATCAGGATCGGCTAGAAAAACTCAAGGAAAAGCACGATCTGCAAGTTATTCGTGGCAACGGGGCTTCGCCTCGGGTACTGCGGGAGGCTGGCGCAGGCGATGCCGATTTGCTGGTGGCCGTCACCAACAATGATGAAAGCAATATGATCGCCTGCCAGGTGGCCTACACCCTCTTTAATGTGCCCACCAAGCTGGCCCGTATCCGCAATCCTGACTATGTGCGGGAGAAGGACATTCTCTTTAATGATGGCGTCCTGCCCATCGACCACATTATCGCACCCGAACTCTTAGTGACTAAGGAGCTGCTTCGCCTGATTAACTACCCCGGCACCCTGCAAGTGGCTCATTTTGCTGATGAACTGGTCAGCTTGGTTAGCGTCAAGGCCTATTACGGCGGCCCACTGGTGGGCTACCCGATTTCTGCCCTGGCCGAACACCTGCCCCATATTGAGGCCCGAGTGGTGGCCATTTTCCGCCAGGACAAGTCCATCGTGCCGCAAGGTTCAACCATTATTGAGGCCGGCGATGAGGTCTATTTCATCTGTGCCACACCCCATATCAAGGCCGTGATGAGCGAACTGCAACGCCTGGAACGCCCGCATAAACGGGTGATGATCGTGGGCGGGGGTAATATCGGCACCAGCCTGGCCAAGGCCTTGGAAGATCATTGCAGCGTTAAGATTATCGAACGCAACCAGCAGCGAGCCGACCTCTTGGCGGAGAAGCTGTCCAAAACCCTGGTGCTGTGTGGCGATGCCTCCGATCAGGAGCTGCTTTTTGAAGAACATATCGAAAATATCGACCTCTTCCTGGCCCTAACCAGCGATGATGAGGCCAACATTATGTCGGCCCTCCTAGCTAAGCGGCTGGGGGCTAAAAAGGCCATTGTGCTGGTGCAACGCATGGCCTATCTCCACCTCATCCAGGGTGGCACCATCGACATCGCCCTCTCTCCGCAGCAGGCCACCATTTCCGCCCTGTCTAGCTATGTGCGCAAGGGCGATATTGTCAAGGTGGCCTCCCTCAAACAGGGCCAGGCCGAGGGGATCGAGGTCATCGCCCATGGGGATATGGAGTCCTCCAAGGTGGTGGGCAGGAAGATCAGCGAGATCAAACTGCCCCAAGGGGTGATTATTGGGGCCATTGTGCGTAACGGAGAGGTATGGATCGCCCATAAATCCACCCTGATCGAGGAAAATGATCGGGTTATTCTCTTTGCCAACGATAAAAAACAGGTCAATGAGATCGAAAAACTCTTTCAGGTGACCACCTTCTTCTTATAGGATCCTTGCAAATTTCGGGGGCGGGCAGACCGCTTGCAAGGATTTTTTCGATCCAGATCACAAAATCCTGCGATCCAAATCACAGTTTCAGAAAAATTTCCCCACAAATCCCAAAAATAAACCAAAATCCTGCTTGCTCTTTGCTTTATTTTTGCGTAGAATTGCGCACCTATTTTATATGAATTTTGAGTGCCTAAGCTCAAAGCAAATGGCACATTAGCGGAGTAAATAATGTACGCAGTATTCCAAAGTGGCGGCAAACAACACCGAGTAAGCGAAGGTCAAGTTGTTCGTTTAGAAAAACTTGAACTGGCTCAAGGCGAAACAGTTGAATTCGATTCAGTGTTATTAGTCGTTAATGGCGAAGAAGTTAAAATCGGTGCACCAGTTGTTGCTGGCGCAAAAGTAGTGGCTGAAGTGGTTGCACAAGGTCGTGGCGAGAAAATCCGTATCGTGAAATTCCGTCGTCGTAAACACAGCCGTAAACAACAAGGTCATCGTCAGTGGTTCACAGAAGTGAAAATCACTGGGATTCAAGCATAATTCAGAGGAGATCAAGTAGATGGCAACTAAAAAAGCTGGTGGTTCAACTCGTAACGGTCGTGATTCTGAAGCTAAACGCCTTGGTGTAAAACGTTTCGGTGGCGAATCTGTATTAGCAGGTAGCATCATTGTTCGTCAACGTGGTACTAAATTCCACGCAGGCAGCAACGTAGGTATGGGTAAAGACCACACCCTATTCGCAACTGCTGATGGTAAAGTTAAATTTGAAGTAAAAGGCGACAAAAACCGCAAATATGTGAGCATCATTGCTGACTAATACTTCAAAGCGCAACGCATAAGATACCCCGCACATCTGCGGGGTTTTTTGTATCTTCTTAGGACACAGGCCTATGAACCAATACCCCCTTTCAGGCTTTCTCTTTAGCTTAAGTGCAGTCATTATGTGGTCCACCCTGCCCATGGCCCTGCAACAAGTCCTGCCCATGATGGATTCGCAGACCATCGTCTGGCTGCGTTTTGTCACGGCCATGATCGGCGTCTTTGTCTTGCTCTTTTTTGCAAAAAAACTGCCTAAACTCACCGCTTGTAGCCCTAAGGAATGGGCCTTTTTAGGCCTGGGCATCGTGGGTCTGTCCTGCAACTTCCTCTTATTTAATATGGCCTTACGCTATATTCCTGCCACGGCCAGCCAGGTGCTTAGCCCAGTATCGTCTTTTATGATGATCCTCTCAGGCGTAGTGATTTTTAAGGAGGTGATGGGGATCCATCAAAAGCTGGGGCTCTTACTCCTGCTTATCGGCCTGCCGCTCTTTTTTAACGATCATTTTGGCGATTTTGCCCAAATGAATAATTATGCTTTTGGGATCTTGCTGGGCACCATTGCCTCTTTTGTTTGGATAGGCTACGGCATCGCCCAAAAAATCCTGCTCAAGCGCTTTAGCTCCCAGCAAATTTTGCTCATCATTTATGTGGGTTGCAGCCTGGTCTTTACCCCCACGGCCGACCCTGCCCAGCTCAAGCAGCTCACCCCCTTGGCCCTGGCCTGCCTGATCTATTGCTGCCTCAACACTGTGATTGCCTATGGCTGCTATGCCGAGGCCCTTAATCGCTGGAGGTGTCCAAGGTCAGCATGATGATGACCCAAATCCCCATTATGACCATCCTCTTTTCCCTGCTCGGCGCCTGGCTGTTTCCGCATCATTTGGTTCATCCTGAAATGAATGTATTGAGTTATTTGGGCGCAGTTTTGGTGGTCACAGGCGCCCTGTCGGCTGCTGTGGGGCATAAGATTTTTTATCGCAAATGGAGGAGAGCATAATGCCCAAACGCCCGTTCTTAGGCTTTGCCTATGCCCTCCTGGCCACGGCCATGTGGGGTATGTTGCCCATTGCGGCCCAGCAGGTCTTGGTGGCTATGGATGCCCCTACCCTGGTTTGGTACCGCTTTTTGGTCGCTGCCCTGGGCCTGGTGCTCATCTTGGGCTTTGCAAAAAAACTGCCCAAACTGACCGCTTGCTCCCCCGTATTTGGGGGCTGATGCTTCTGGGTGTGCTGGGCCTAGCGGCTAATTTTGTGCTTTTTGCCCACGCTCTCCATTACATCTCGCCCACCACCAATCAGGTGCTTTGGCAGTTGGCTCCCTTTACCATGATGTTATGTAGTGTGCTGCTTTTTAAGGAAACCTTTGGCTTCCACCAAAAGATTGGCCTAGTTCTGCTTGTTTTGGGGCTTTTGGCCTTCTTTAACGACCGCCTGGGGGAAATCCTGCAAATGGGGCCCTATAGCTGGGGGATCTTGTTCGGTGCGACAGCGGCTGTCGTCTGGGTCTTGTATGGTATGGCCCAAAAGCTACTCTTGGCCAAATTTATCTCCCAGCAGATCCTGCTCTTGATCTATCTGGGTTGTGGGCTCCTGCTTACGCCGATTAGCACGCCCAGCCAGCTAGAAGGCCTGACTGGCTTTGCCCTGGCCTGCTTTGTTTTTTGCTGTGCCAATACCCTGATTGGCTACGGGGCCTATGCCGAGGCCCTCAACCACTGGGAGGCTTCTAAGGTTAGCGTGGTGACTATTTTGCTGCCTATTTTCACCATGATTTTTTCCACTATCGGCCATTGGCTGGCCCCACAAACCTTTGCCGCCCCTGAAATGAATTTATTGAGCTATCTAGGGGCTTTTGTGGTAGTATTCGGCACGATTTTGTCCGCTGTCGGGCATAAACTGTTTAAGAAACCCTTGTAAAAAGAATAAAAAAATTACCGCTTGCAGGCGGTAAGGAGTAAAGATGAAATTTATTGATGAAGCCCTGATTCGTGTTGAAGCAGGCGATGGCGGTAACGGCTGTGTCAGCTTCCGCCGTGAAAAATTTATCCCCAATGGTGGCCCGGATGGGGGCGACGGCGGTGACGGCGGCGATGTCTATTTGATTGCCGATGAAAATCTCAACACCCTCATCGACTATCGCTTTGAAAAACGCTATGCAGCCGGCCGGGGCGAGAACGGCCGTTCCGCCAACTGTACCGGCCACCGGGGCAAGGACATCACCCTGCGTGTGCCTGTTGGCACCCGGGCCATCGACAACGACACCCAAGAAATCATTGGCGATCTTACTAAGCATGGTATGAAAATGCTGGTGGCCAAGGGCGGCTACCACGGCCTGGGCAACACCCGCTTTAAGTCCTCGGTCAACCGAGCCCCTCGCCAAAAAACCAACGGCACCAGCGGTGAAAAACGGGATCTGATGCTGGAGCTTATGCTCTTGGCTGATGTGGGCATGTTAGGTCTGCCAAATGCCGGTAAGTCCACCTTTATTCGAGCCGTGTCAGCGGCCAAACCAAAGGTAGCGGATTACCCCTTCACCACCCTAGTGCCAAGCTTGGGTGTGGCCCGTGTTGGGTCGGATCGCAGCTTTGTGGTGGCCGATATTCCAGGCTTAATTGAAGGGGCTTCAGATGGGGCAGGCTTAGGCATTCGCTTCCTCAAGCACTTGGAGCGTTGCCGTGTTCTCATTCACTTGGTGGATATTCTACCTATTGATGAAAGCGACCCGGCTCAGAACATTTCCATCATTGAGTCCGAGCTTTATCAATACAGCGAAAAATTGGCCGACAAGCCTCGCTGGTTGGTCTTTAACAAGATCGACACCATGAGCGAGGAAGAGGCCGCCGAACGAGCCGAAGCCATCGCCCAAGAAATCGGCTGGGAAGGGGACTATTACCTAATTTCCGCCGCGACAGGCAAAAATGTGGCAGACCTAACCCGTGACATCATGGACTTTATCGAAGCCAACCCACGAGAAGAAGCTCAGGAACAAGCAGCCGATGAGGTCAAATTCAAGTGGGACGACTACCACCAAGAGGCCCTACAAAACCCAATTGAAGAAGACGATTGGGAGGACTGGGATGACGATTGGTCGGAAGAAGACGAAGAGGGCGTAGAGGTTATCTACCAAAAATAGGCCGACAAGCGGTTTTATTTTGGAATAAATTTGCAAATCTGCGTGAAAAACGGTGCCTAGGCACCGTTTTTTTAAAGGTGTTTTATCAAGGTTGGCACTTCTTTATAAAGGTTTTAAGGAAAAATAAATCATGCAGCAAGAAATTCTAAATAAGCTTACTCAAATTGAAGCGGATGAAGCTTTGAGTATTTTATTAGCGGTCGAAAGTGGCAGTCGAGCTTGGGGATTTGCTTCTCCAGACAGTGATTTTGATGTGCGAGCAATTTATATCCGCCCTAAAGCATGGTATTTACAAATTGATGAGCAAAAAGATACCTTTGAGTTTATTGAAAATCAATGGTTTGATGTAGGTGGCTGGGATCTCCGTAAAGTCTTAGTTTTATTAAGAAAGAGTAATGCTGTTTTATTAGAATGGTTGCGTTCTCCAATTATTTATCAGCAAGATAATTTCTTCGTTCAGCAACTTAATCAATTATTGCCCTTATATGTGCAAGCTGCTCCTTTATTACATCATTATCGAGGTGTAGCAGGAAATACCTTAAAAGATGTTGATTTGTTTTCGCCTATTCGGTTGAAAAAATGGTTTTATATCTTGCGTTCCTTATTAGCTGCCAGATGGGTAGTTTATTATGGCGGTGTTCCACCAATGACCTTGCTTGAATTATTAAGTGACTGGCAGGTTAATTCCCATCAGGAAATTATAGATTTAGTTGCTCTTAAATCTCAACAAGATGAGGGATATTTACACCAATTAAGCCCTCATTTACGGCATTTAACCTTGGAATTATGGCAAGAACTTCAGGAAATAACCTTGCCACCTGCTAAAATCATGACGGACAGTGAGCCTTTAAATCACTTATTTCGTCAAATGCTTGAAAGGGACAAATCATGCTAACGATTCAGGACTTACAAGACCAAAATCTGATTTTATTTGAAGCCATATCAGGCAGTCGAGCCTATGGATTAGCCACACCGCAATCCGATACCGATATTCGAGGGGTGTTTTATTTGCCGCAAGCAGATTTTTATGGCTTAAATTATATCCCGCAGGTTGCCAATGAAACCAATGATATTGTTTATTATGAATTAGGACGTTTTGTTGAGCTTTTATTACAAAGTAACCCGACGGTTTTGGAATTACTTTCCTCTCCTCCTGATTGTATCCGCATAAAAGATCCCATCATGGATTTATTTAATCCCTCTTGGTTTATTTCCAAGGCTTGCCATTTAAGTTTTGCAGGCTATGCCTTAGGCCAAATTAAAAAGGCTCAGGGCTTAAATAAAAAGATGGTGAATCCTGTCGAAAAGGTCAAAAAATCTGTTTTAGACTTTTGCTATGTGATTGATAATGGTAAGAGCATTGCTTTACAGAAATGGTTGATTAAACATCAATTCCAGCAGGAAAATATCGGCCTGGCCAAGGTAAATCATGCCAAAAATACCTTTTCTTTATTCTATGACAGCACGGGGCATTCGGGCTATCACGGTGTTATGCAAAAAGAAAATGCTAATAGTATCTGCTTGAGTAATATTCCATCTTCTGCTCCAGTAGTGGCTTATTTATCTTTTAATCAAGATGGTTACAGTGCCTATTGTAAGGACTATACAGAATATTGGCAGTGGATGGAAAAACGTAATCCTGCGCGTTATGCCCATCAAGCCCAAGGGCAGACCTATGACACCAAAAATATGATGCACACCTTCCGCCTCTTGGAAATGGCAAGGGATATTGCCTGGTATGGAGAAATCCGGGTACGCCGCCCTAACCGAGAGGCCCTTTTGGCTATTAAGGCAGGACAGTTTATCTACGATGACTTGCTTGTAAGGGCTGAGAGTTTGGCTGGCGAAGTGGAGAGAGCCTTTAACCAATCTAACCTGTCTGAGCAAGTTAATCGAAACTTGGCCTTGCAGGCCTTGGTAGAGGCGCGTTTGAGTGTGTATAAGTAAAAACACAAGCGGGCCAAACTTTGCAAAAGTCTGCAAAGTTTGGCCAGCTTGTGCTTGAGGTTTAGAGAATAAAACGACTTAAATCTTCGTTTTCTACCACATCATTCAAGGCCTTGCCAACATAATCCGCATCAATAGTGATATGCTCACCCCGGCGTTCGCTGGCATCAAAAGAAATCCCGTCCATAAGGCGTTCTAGCACGGTGTGTAGCCGTCTGGCCCCGATGTTTTCGGTTTTCTCATTGACTCGGAAGGCGGATTCGGCAATCCGTTCAATCCCGTCACGGGTAAATTCTACTTCCACACCCTCGGTTTTCATGAGCTCACGATATTGAAGGGTTAAAGAGGCGTTTGGCTCGGTTAAGATTCGCTCGAAATCTTCCTTGGTCAGGGACTTGAGTTCCACCCGAATTGGTAAACGGCCCTGGAGTTCTGGCAGGAGATCAGACGGGCGAGCCACCTGGAAGGCCCCCGAACAGATAAAGAGGATGTGGTCGGTTTTAACCATACCATGCTTGGTATTGACAGTTGAGCCTTCGATGATTGGGAGCAGGTCACGCTGCACGCCTTCACGGGAAACATCACCGCCGCTGTGCTCACTCTTCTTACAGATCTTGTCGATCTCATCGATAAAGACAATCCCGTGCTGTTCTACGGCATCAATGGCCTCTTGTTTAAGCTCTTCAGGATTAACCATCTTGGCCGCTTCTTCATCAATTAAGACTTTCAAGGCATCCTTGATCTTCATCTTGCGTTTTTTGGTCTTATTCGGAGAGAAGCCTTCAAAGAGGGATTGGAGCTGGGAGGTCATCTCCTCCATGCCCGGCGGGGTCATGATTTCTACGCTGACAGGCGAGGACACTTCAATATCTACCTCTTTATCGTCTAGCTGGCCCTCCCGCAATTTTTTGCGGAAGATTTGGCGGGTGGACTTGTTGTCGCTCTCCTGCACATTGCCCCATTGATCCTTGGCTGGTGGGAGCAAGATGTCTAAAATCCGATCCTCAGCTGCTTCTTCTGCACGAAAACGGTTTTTTTCCACCGCTTGTTGGCGAACTAGCTTCATGGCCACATCGGTCAGATCACGGATAATGGACTCAACTTCCTTACCCACATAGCCCACTTCGGTGAACTTGGTGGCTTCTACCTTGATAAAAGGGGCATTGGCCAGCTTGGCTAAACGGCGGGCGATTTCGGTTTTACCTACGCCGGTTGGGCCGATCATGAGAATATTTTTTGGGGTCACTTCCTGACGCAGCTCTTCTGGTAACTGCATTCTCCGCCAGCGGTTACGCAGGGCAATGGCCACTGCCCGCTTGGCTTCATTTTGGCCGATAATGTGGGCATCTAATTCGGATACGATTTCACGAGGGGTCATGGACATATTGTCTTCTTCCTTCTTAATCTAAAATAGGTTGATGGCGCAAGCGTCCTCGCTTGTGCCTAGGTATCAAAGCACCAGCCTGGAGGCTGGCGCTATCTTTCATAGGGGTTATACTTGCTCAATTACGTGATTTTGGTTGCTGTAAATATCAATTTCGCCGGCAATTTTAAGGGCCTGTTCCACGATTTCCTTGGCGGATAAATCGCTATTACGCAAGAGGGCGAGTGCTGCCGATTTGGCATAGTTACCGCCTGAACCAATGGCTAGAACATCTGCCTCTGGCTCAATTACATCACCCGAGCCTGACACCAGCAAGAATTCGCTTTCATTAGCCACAATCATCATGGCTTCTAGTCTGCGTAAAGCCCGGTCAGACCGCCACTCCTTGGCCAGTTCCACGGCGGATTTAATCAAGTGACCTTGGTGGAGTTCTAGCTTGCGTTCAAAGAGTTCACGCAGGATAAAGGCATCAGCGGTGGAGCCTGCAAAGCCGGTCACCACCTTATCATTATACATGCGGCGAACCTTGCGAACTGTGCCCTTTTCCACACAGTTGCCCAGGGTTGCCTGCCCATCGCCGCCGATAGCGACCTTGCCATCACGGCGTACACATACGATTGTTGTCATCTTGAATCCTTTGGTTTGAAAAGTGCGGGATTAGATTGTGGCGGTTTGGGCCTTTTTCAAGGCGTGGATCATTTTTTCTCCTTTAAAGGCAGGATACAAGCGGATTAAAAAACCTAAAAATTTACAAAAATGTAAAATTTCTTCCTTTTTGTTTAAAGATTATCGCCTTTTAGTCCTAAATTTTGTACAATTTCACCTTATTTTATCCGCTTGCGAGGGCGGATTTTTTGTGATTGATTACCTATTATTTTTGAGATTTTTATGAATTCAGCACCAAACATTGGCTTTGTCAGCCTTGGTTGCCCTAAAAATTTAGTGGACTCTGAACGTATTTTAACCGAGCTGCGTTCAGACGGTTACAACATTATTCCCACTTACGAAAATGCCGATTTGGTTATTGTGAACACCTGTGGCTTTATCGACAGTGCCGTGCAGGAATCCTTGGAAACCATCGGTGAGGCCTTGGATGCCAATGGCCGTGTGATTGTGACAGGCTGCCTGGGGGCCAAGGAAAACCAGATTCGTGAAGTGCACCCTAAGGTGCTGGAAATTACAGGCCCGCACAGCTATGAGGCGGTCATGAGCCATGTGCATAAGTATGTGCCCAAGCCAGAATATAACCCTTATGTGAACTTGGTGCCCAAACAGGGCGTGAAATTAACCCCTAAACACTACGCCTATTTGAAGATTTCTGAGGGCTGTGACCACCGCTGCACCTTCTGCATTATCCCTTCCATGCGGGGGGACTTGGACTCTCGTCCAATCCATCAGGTTTTAGATGAGGCTAAACGCTTGGCTGATGCAGGGGTCAAGGAGCTTTTGGTGGTCTCGCAAGATACCTCGGCCTATGCTTTGGATACTAAACGCAAAGAAGGCACCAAAACCGTCTTTTGGAACGGGATGCCCATTAAAAACGATTTGCTGACCCTGTGTAAGCAGCTGGGTACCTTGGGTATTTGGGTGCGTTTGCACTATGTTTACCCTTATCCGCACGTGGATGATTTAATTCCGCTTATGGCTGAGGGCAAGATTTTGCCTTATTTGGATATTCCACTCCAGCACGCCAGCCCGAAAATTCTTAAGGCCATGAAGCGGCCAGGTTCAGTGGAAAGAACCCTAGAGCGGATTAAGAAATGGCGGGAAATTTGCCCAGATTTAACCCTGCGTTCTACCTTTATTGTAGGCTTCCCAGGGGAAACGGAAGAAGACTTCCAAATGCTCTTGGACTTCCTCAAAGAAGCCCAGCTAGACCGTGTCGGCTGCTTTAAATTCAGCCCTGTGGAAGGGGCAGTGGCGACCGAGATGGCCGACCAGGTGCCTGAAGAGGTCAAAGAAGAACGCTTCCACCGCTTTATGCAGTTGCAGCAAGAGATTTCTGCTGCCCGCCTCCAGCAAAAGGTAGGAAAAACCTTGCAAGTTATTGTGGATGAGATTGATGAGGAAGGCATTATTGGCCGGTCTATGGCCGATGCGCCAGAAATTGATGGCGTGGTCTATGTGGACAATGCCAGCGGCATAGAAGTAAAAGTTGGTCAAATTATTTCTGTGCAAATTACCCAGGCAGATGAGTACGATCTGTGGGGCTCTTGTTAAGTTTATAGAAGGAATAAATATGTCTGAACAACAAGCAAAATCGCTTAGTATTGAAGCGCTCGAACAGGCCATTGCAGCCAAGGACTATGAAGGAGCCTGCAACCAGCTCTTAGCCATTTTGGGTAAACTGGATAGCAATTTTGGTGGTATTCAGGGTATTGACTTTGAGATGCCAAGCCAACTCTCAAGCCTAGAACAAGACAAGGTGGTTTATTTCTGTAGCCGCATGGCCGTGGCTATCACCGCCTTATTTAGCGATCCAGCCCTACAAGTTTCTGTTTCAGGGGCGCAACGTTTCTTGTCTCTGCAACGCTGGATCAATATGATTTTTGCTTCCTCGCCTTTTGTGAACGCAGACCATATTTTAAAAACCTATAACGTTAATCCTAATCCAGAGCATGCACTCGATATTCACTTGGCCCCGACAGAGGCAGCCCTCATCAAGTTCTGCATCCTCTATTTGCCAGAGTCTAATGTGGTGGTCAATCTTGATAGCTTATGGAGCTTAAACCCTGAGCTGTGTGCCTCCCTGGCCTTTGCTTTGCAGTCGCCACGCTTTATTGCCACTGAACAGGCCTTTGGCAAGCGGGCGACTCTTCTTAAATGGTTCCCTGAAAAACTGGCCCAAATTAAGAACCTCAACAATGTGCCAAGCAGCATTTCCCACGATGTCTATATGCACTGTAGCTATGATGTGGATGCCAACAAGCATCTGGTCAAAAAATCGCTGAATCAGGTTATCCGTCGCCATATCCTAGAATGCGGCTGGAAGGATCGTAATGTTTCTCGCATTGGCCAAACCAATGGCAAGCCTGTGATGGTAGTGCTTTTAGAGCATTTCCACTCGGCCCATTCGATTTATCGCACCCATTCTACTTCCATGATTGCCGCCCGTGAGCATTTCCATCTTATCGGCTTAGGCAATAACTCAGTGGATCAAAAAGGCCGTGAGGTCTTTGATGAATTCCATCTGGTTGAGGGCGAGAATATGCTGGCCAAGATGAATTTTGTGCGGGATATTTGTGAAAAACATGAAGCAGCTGTTTTCTATATGCCAAGTATCGGCATGGACCTGAGCACGATTTTCGTCAGCAACACCCGCCTAGCCCCTATTCAAGCTGTGGCCCTGGGCCATCCAGCCACCACCCATTCAGACTTTATTGAATATGTGGTTGTGGAAGATGATTATGTGGGTTCAGAAGACTGCTTTAGCGAAACCCTGCTTCGCCTGCCGAAAGATGCCCTGCCTTATGTGCCATCATCGTTGGCACCAAGCAGCGTGGAATACCGCCTGCGTGAACATCCAGAAGTGGTTAATATCGGGATTGCTTCCACCACCATGAAGCTCAATCCTTTCTTCTTGAAAGCCTTACAGGCCATTCGTGATCGGGCCAAGGTTAAGGTACATTTCCACTTTGCCCTGGGCCAATCCAGCGGTGTGACCCACCCTTATGTGGAACGCTTCATTAAGAGCTACCTAGGCGACAGTGCCACAGCCCATGCCCACAGCCCTTACGATCAGTACCTGCGTATCCTGCACAACTGCGATATGATGCTTAACCCATTCCCGTTTGGCAACACCAACGGCATTATTGATATGGTGACGCTTGGCCTGGTTGGCATCTGCAAAACTGGCCCTGAAGTGCATGAACATATTGATGAAGGCCTCTTCAAACGCCTGGGCCTGCCAGAATGGTTGATTGCAGACTCAGCGGATCAGTATGTGGAACGCGCCATTTACCTGGCCGAAAACCACAAGGAACGCCTGGCCCTACGCCGCCATATTATTGAAAGCAATGGCCTGCAAACCCTCTTTACTGGCGATCCAAGCCCGATGGGCAAGATCTTCCTTGAGAAGGTAGAGGCCCTAGGTGCCAAACCTGCTCCAGCCAAAAAAGCGACCAAGGCCAGCAAAACCACGCAGGCCAAGGTTCAAGAAGCCGCACCAAAAGAGGCGGTCAAGCCAAAAGCAGAGACTAAGCCAAAAGCCGCCGCCAAGCCAAGAACCAAGGCAGCAGCAAGCAAAGAGGCCGTCAAGCAAGAGCTGCTTAAAGAAGTAGCCAAAAAGGCCAGCAGAACCAAAAAAGCTAGTTAAACATAAGGGCGATTACCTAAGGTAGTCGCCCTTTTTACAGGGGCAAAGCCCCTGAATTATTCGTAACCGATTGCGACGAAGTCGCTGTCGGTAAAAACAAGCGGTCAAAACCCGCCCAAAATTTGCAAATTTTCAGCCCGAACTTACCGCTTGATCTGCTTGTCGAAGCTCTTATTAAAGCCTCAATCTACCCCTTTTGGGCAAGCGGCACAAATAGACAAAATCCCTGCTTTTTGCTATCTTGTTCTGCAAATTTCTCTACAAATTTTCAACAAAATTTGTAATCTTTAAATTCTTGTTGAAAATCAATGAGATAGCTTAATTTATGGCAAGCTGATTTGAGTGGCGAAAGAGGTTCTTCTGAATTTTGCCGCTTGTGTTTACGGTTAGATTAGGTTAAATTTTCAGCGAATAACGCTTTTTGTTAAAAGGTTGTTATTTATCATTCACTCATCAAAAAGGAAAAGACTATGTCAGAATTATTAGCTCATGACGTAGATCCATTCGAAACTCAAGAATGGTTAGACTCAGTTAATTCTCTTGTGAAAGAAGAAGGTTCTGAGCGTGCGCAATTTATTATTCAACAAGTAATGCAACACGCTCGCACTCAGGGCGTTAGCCTCCCTTCAGGTGTAACCACCGATTATGTCAATACAATCCCTGTTTCAGAGCAACCTGTTTACCCTGGTAACCAAGAGATCGAGCGTCGTATCCGTTCTGCGGTGCGTTGGAACGCCATTGCTATGGTGCTGCGTAGTCAGAAGAAAGATCTGGATTTAGGCGGCCATATTTCAACCTTCCAATCTGCGGCTACCATGTATGAAGTCTGCTTCAACCACTTCTTTAAAGCAGCCACAGACAAGGACGGCGGTGACTTAGTTTACTCCCAAGGCCACGCTGCCCCAGGTATCTATGCCCGTTCTTTCCTCGAAGGCCGTTTAACTGCTGAACAGTTAGACAACTTCCGCCAAGAAGCCTTTACTGACGGTTTATCTTCCTACCCACACCCGAAACTCATGCCTGACTACTGGCAGTTCTCTACCGTTTCCATGGGTTTAGGCCCGGTAAACGCCATCTACCAAGCCCGTTTCCTCAAATATCTTGAGAACCGTGGCATTAAAGACACCTCTGGCCAAACCGTTTACGCCTTCTTGGGTGACGGTGAGATGGACGAAATCGAGTCCAAAGGCGCCTTAACCGTTGCAGGCCGTGAGAAATTAGACAACCTTATCTTCGTGATCAGCTGTAACCTCCAACGCTTGGACGGCCCAGTAAATGGTAACGGTAAAATCGTTCAAGAGCTTGAAGGCCTCTTCACGGGTGCAGGCTGGGAAGTGATCAAGGTTCTATGGGGCAGCGGTTGGGATAAACTCTTCGCCAAAGACACTTCAGGCAAACTTGCCCAGCTTATGATGGAAGTGGTTGATGGTGACTACCTGACCTTCAAGTCTAAAGACGGTGCTTATGTGCGTGAACACTTCTTCGGTCGCTACCCAGAAACAGCTGCCCTGGTTGCAGACATGACAGACGATGAAATCTGGGCCTTACGCCGTGGTGCACACGACAGCGAAAAAATGTACGCTGCCTTTGAACGTGCTAAAAAATCCAACAAACCAGCGGTTATCTTAGCCCACCAAGTGAAGGGTTATAAGATCCCAGAAGCGGAAAGTAAAAACACTGCCCACCAGTCTAAAAAAATGTCAGCCGAAAGCTTGCGTGGCTTCCGTGACTACTTCCACCTGCCATTGACCGATGAACAAGTGGAAAACTTAGAATATGTAACCTTCCCAGAAGGCTCTGAGGAATACAACTACCTCCACGGCCACCGTCAGGCTTTAGATGGTTACTTGCCAGCTCGTCGTAAGCAATTCGACATTGAGTACAAAGTGCCAGCCCTTGCTGACTTCCAAGCCTTGCTTGAAGAACAACCACGCGGCATTTCAACCACCATGGCCTTTAGCCGTGTCTTGAACACCCTACTCAAAGACAAAAACATCGGCAAAACCATCGTGCCAATCATTGCGGACGAAGCCCGTACCTTTGGTATGGAAGGTCTCTTCCGTCAAATCGGTATCTACAATCCAGCCGGCCAAAACTACGTGCCATCAGACCGTGATCTCGTGGCCTACTACCGTGAAGCCAAAGACGGCCAAGTACTACAAGAAGGTATCAACGAATTAGGTGCAACCGCCTCTTGGGTAGCGGCTGCGACTTCTTACTCGGTCAATAACCAACCGATGATCCCATTCTTCATCTACTACTCCATGTTCGGTTTCCAACGTGTGGGTGATATGATGTGGTTGGCGGGTGACCAATTAGCCCGTGGCTTTATGATCGGTGGTACCTCAGGCCGTACAACCTTAAACGGTGAAGGCTTGCAGCACGAAGACGGCCACAGCCACATTCAAGCAGGCGTTATCCCGAACTGTGTCACCTACGACCCAGCCTTCGCCTTTGAGGTTGCGGTGATCGTCCAAGACGGTATCAACCGTATGTACGGTGAAAAACAAGAAGACGTCTTCTACTACATCACCACCCTCAACGAAGTGACCGAGCAACCAGCCATGCCGGCCGGTGCAGAAGAAGGTATCCGTAAGGGTCTCTACAAGTTTGAAACTGTAGAAGGTAAGGGTAAAGGCCGTGTTCAATTATTAAGCTCTGGTGCCATTATGCGTCATGTGCGTGAAGCAGCTAAGATTCTTGCCAACGACTACGGCGTAACTGCCGATGTCTTCAGTGCCCCATCTTTCAACGAGCTTGCTCGTGAAGGTAACGACGCTGCCCGCTGGAACTTGCTCCACCCAACTGAAGAACAACGTGTACCGTATGTCGCTCAAGTCTTGGCTGATGTACCAACCGTGGCTTCAACCGACTACATGAAACTTTACGCCGAGCAAATCCGTGCCTTCGTACCAAGCAAACACTACCATGTGTTAGGTACTGACGGTTTCGGCCGTTCAGACAGCCGTGCTAACCTACGTGAACACTTCGAAGTGGATGAGCGTTATGTCGTGGTTGCAGCCCTTACCCAACTTGCCAACGAAGGCACAGTGGATCGTAAAGTGGTTGCCGAAGCCATCACTAAATTTGGCTTGAACGTGGATCGCATTAACCCGTTATATGCCTAATATTTGATGGCGCCAGCGTCCACGCTGGTGCCTATTAAATACCTCTGGCACCAGCGTGGACGCTGGCGCCAGCATTACAAAATTTTCCAAAAGGAAAAATCAAAATGTCAAAACAAATTCAAATTCCTGATATTGGTAGCGATGAAGTTACCGTAACTGAAGTGATGGTCAAAGTGGGTGATACCATCGAAGCCGATCAATCTGTTATCAACGTTGAGGGCGACAAGGCCTCTATGGAAGTGCCAGCCCCAGAAGCGGGTGTGGTCAAAGAAGTTTTAGTCAAGGTGGGCGATAAGGTGACTACTGGCACCCCTATGCTAGTTTTAGAGGCAGCGGGTAGCGCAGAAGCTCCAGCCGCCGCTCCAGCTCAAGCAGTAGCACCTGCCCCGGCGGCCGCACCAGCTGCCGCTTCTGTGGTAGAAGTCAATGTGCCAGACATCGGTTCTGACGAAGTCAACGTAACCGACATTATGGTTAAAGTGGGCGACACGGTTGAGGTAGATCAGTCCATCATCAACGTAGAAGGCGACAAGGCCTCTATGGAAGTTCCAGCCCCAGTTGCTGGCGTGGTGAAAGAAATCCTTATCAACGTGGGCGACAAGGTTGTCACTGGCAAACTTATTATGAAATTTGAAGTAGCGGGTGCTGCCCCTGCGGCAGCGGCGCCACAAGCTGAAGCAGCTGCACCAGCCGCGCCAGTTGCCTCTGCGGTGAAAGATGTTAATGTACCAGACATCGGTGGCGATGAAGTTAATGTAACCGAAATCATGGTGAAAGTGGGCGATACCATTGCTGAAGAACAATCTCTTATCACGGTTGAAGGTGACAAGGCCTCTATGGAAGTGCCTGCGCCATTTGCCGGCGTAGTTAAAGAAATCCTGGTCAAATCAGGCGACAAGGTTTCAACTGGCTCACTTATTATGCGCTTTGAAGTACAAGGTGCAGCCCCTGCTCCAGCAGCGGCGCCTGCCCAAGCAGCCCCAGCACCACAAGCTGCTGCACCAGCCGCAGCCCCTGCTCAATCAGGCAATGTGTCTGGTCTTAGCCAAGAACAAGTGGTGGCAAGTGCTGGCTATGCCCACGCTACCCCAGTTATCCGCCGTCTCGCCCGTGAATTTGGCGTGAACCTAGACCGTGTGAAAGGCACAGGCCGTAAGGGTCGCATTGTTAAAGAAGACATCCAAGCCTATGTGAAGAGCGCAGTACAAGTCTTTGAAGACATCAAGGCCGGCAAGGCGCCAGCAGGTTCAGGTGTGGCCAACGGTGCAGGCCTAGGCCTACTCCCATGGCCGAAAGTAGACTTCAGCAAGTTTGGTGAAGTGGAAGAGGTGGAATTAAGCCGGATCAATAAGATCTCAGGTGCTAACCTCCACCGTAACTGGGTCATGATCCCGCACGTTACCCATTTCGACCGCACCGACATTACGGATTTAGAAAACTTCCGTAAAGAGCAAAACAAACTGGCTGAAAAACAAAAATTAGACGTGAAAATCACCCCAGTGGTCTTCATTATGAAAGCGGTAGCCAAGGCACTTGAAGCCTTCCCACGCTTCAACAGCTCTATTTCTGAAGATGGCCAAAAACTCACGCTCAAAAAATACATCAACATCGGCGTGGCGGTGGATACACCAAACGGCCTCGTTGTACCTGTGTTCAAAAACGTAAACAAGAAAGGCATTATCGAGCTTTCCCGTGAATTGATGGAAGTGTCTAAGAAGGCCCGTGACGGTAAATTAACAGCCTCTGATATGCAGGGTGGTTGCTTTACCATCTCCAGCCTAGGCGGCATCGGCACAACCCACTTTGCCCCAATCGTGAATGCGCCTGAAGTGGCCATTCTTGGTGTGTCTAAGTCTGAAATGGCACCAGTTTGGAACGGTAAAGAGTTTGAGCCACGCTTAATGTTGCCTGTTTCCCTCTCCTTCGACCACCGTGTGATCGATGGCGCGGACGGCGCAAGATTCTTAAGCTACATGAACGGCGTCTTAGCAGACATTCGTCGTTTAGTGATGTAATCCACAAGCGGTCGTTTTTGCAAGAAAATCTGCAAATCCGACCGCTTTTGATAAAAGCGTAGGGTGCGTGTAAACGCACCAAATGTACAAAAAACGGTGCGTGCGAACGCACCCTACTAAGGAAACTCTATGAGCAAAGAAATCAAAACCCAAGTGGTGGTACTTGGTGCAGGCCCTGCGGGCTACTCGGCGGCCTTCCGTTGTGCAGACTTAGGCTTAGAAACCGTGATCGTTGAACGCTACCCAACCCTAGGTGGGGTTTGCTTAAACGTGGGTTGTATCCCATCAAAAGCCCTTCTTCATGTGGCTAAAGTAATTGAAGAAGCCAAACACGCTGAGAAAAACGGCGTGACCTTTGGCGAGCCAACCATCGATTTAGATAAGGTTCGTGCAGGTAAAGAAGCGGTTGTAGCTAAATTAACAGGCGGCTTGGCAGGCATGGCCAAACAGCGTAAAGTAACCGTGGTAGAAGGCTTAGCGACCTTTGCTGACTCCAACACCCTTGTTGCTCGTGACCGTGATGGCAACCCAACCACCATCAAGTTCGACAACGCTATCATTGCGGCAGGTTCACGCCCAATCCAACTTCCATTTATTCCACACGAAGATCCACGTGTATGGGATTCAACAGACGCCCTTAAACTCAAAGAAGTGCCGAAAAAACTCCTTATCATGGGTGGCGGTATCATCGGTTTAGAGATGGGTACGGTTTACAACTCCCTCGGTTCAGAAGTGGAAGTGGTGGAAATGTTCGACCAAGTGATTCCAGCAGCCGATAAAGACGTGGTAGCCATCTACACCAAACAAATCGAGAAAAAATTCAAGCTCATGCTTGAAACCAAGGTAACCGCTGTTGAAGCTAAAGACGACGGTATCTATGTGTCTATGGAAGGTAAGGCTTGCAACGATACCAAACGCTATGATGCGGTGCTTGTTGCTATCGGCCGTGTACCAAACGGCAAACTCATTGACGCAGGCAAGGCTGGCGTGAATGTGGACGACCGTGGTTTTATCGCTGTTGATAAACAAATGCGTACCAACGTGCCACACATCTTCGCTATCGGCGACATCGTAGGCCAACCAATGTTAGCCCATAAGGGCGTACACGAAGGCCACGTAGCGGCTGAAGTGATTGCCGGCCAAAAACACTACTTCGACCCGAAAGTGATTCCATCCATCGCCTACACCGAGCCAGAAGTAGCCTGGGTGGGTAAAACCGAGAAAGAGTGTAAGCAAGAAGGCCTCAACTACGAAGTGGCCAAGTTCCCTTGGGCAGCCTCTGGCCGTGCTATCGCTTCTGAATGTTCAGAAGGTATGACCAAACTCATCTTCGACAAAGACACCCACCGTGTATTAGGTGGTGCCATTGTGGGTTCAAACGGCGGCGAACTCTTAGGCGAAATCGGCCTGGCCATCGAAATGGGTTGTGATGCAGAAGACATCGCTCTCACCATCCATGCTCACCCAACCCTACACGAATCTGTAGGCTTGGCGGCAGAAGTGTTTGAAGGCTCCATTACTGACCTTCCAAATGCCAAAGCCAAGAAAAAATAAGGCTTAAAAGCAAAAATGGCACGCTCGAAGCGTGCCATTTTTTATAGCATGGCCTTCTGTAACTTTCCTTGATTTTTATCCAATAAGGCTTGAGCCTCATCTTTATTTAACCCCGTCAAAACCATCATAATTGCAAGTTTTGCCTGATTTCCAGCCGCTTGTAGGGCGGTTTGGGCCTCTTCTCGGCTGCAATCGGTGGCCTGCATAACAATCCGAATGGCTCGGGCCTTGAGTTTTTCATTGCTGGCTTGAACATCTACCATCAGGTTTTGGTAGCACTTGCCCATGAGCACCATGGAGGCGGTGGTCAGCATATTGAGCACCAGCTTCTGGGCCGTGCCGGATTTCATGCGGCTGGATCCGGTCAGCACCTCGGGGCCGACGATGGTATCAATGGCAATGTCAGCCACTTGAGCCATTGCAGATTGGGGGTTGCTGGCGATGGAAACCACAGTCGCCCCCAGGCCCTTGGCATATTCCATGGCACCCAAAACGTAAGGGGTGCGGCCGCTGGCGGCAATTCCAACGAGGGTATCTTGCGGGCCAAAGTTGATGGCCTTGAGGTCGTTTTGGCCGGCCTCCTTCTTGTCCTCAGCCCCCTCAATCGGGTGGCGGAGGGCATGGTCGCCACCTGCAATCAGGCCCTTGACCATGTCAGGCGAGACCCCAAAGGTAGGCGGGCATTCCGAGGCATCCAGCACACCTAGGCGGCCGCTGGTACCCGCTCCCACATAGACCAAACGCCCACCTGCCTCAAAGCTGGCCACAATTTTTTCCACCGCCTGGGCAATCTGGGGCAAGGCTTTCTCTATGGCCAAAGGAACCAGCTTGTCCTCCTGGTTGATCAGGGTTACGATTTCCAGGGCGGAAAGCTGATCTAGATGTTGGCTATTAGGATTGCGTTGTTCAGTAATGAGCTGGGACAGGGTTTGGAGTAAATTTTGTTCTGACATGGTAGGCCTCAGATTGGTCTTTTAAAAGCACTAGGGTACAATAAGGCCATTATAAATGAAACGAGAAGATTGAATGAACAAGTTAAGAATTATTTTCGCTGGCACGCCTGATTTTGCGGCCACCCACCTTCAGGCCCTCTTGGATTCAGACCATGAGGTCATTGCCGTTTACACCCAGCCTGATAGGCCTGCAGGACGAGGCAATAAATTGCAGGCTAGCCCGGTTAAACTCTTGGCAGAAGCAAATGGCTTACCGGTCTATCAGCCGAAATCCCTACGCAAGGAAGAGGCCCAGGCAGAATTGGCTGCCTTGAAGGCCGATGTGATGGTGGTAGTGGCTTATGGCCTGATTCTGCCTGAAGCCGTACTGAATGCCCCACGCTTGGGCTGCCTCAATGTGCACGGCTCCCTCCTGCCTCGCTGGCGGGGGGCGGCCCCGATTCAGCGGGCCATTTGGGCAGGCGACAAGGAAACCGGCATTACCATTATGCAGATGGACGTGGGCTTGGACACGGGCCATATGCTGCATAAGGTGACAACCCCGATTGAGCCTACTGAAACTTCCGCCTCCCTCTATCACAAACTGGCCCAGCTGGCCCCACCTGCCTTGCTTGAGGTCTTAAACGGCCTAGAAAGCGGCAAGTTCCTGCCTGAAAAACAGGACGATGAGCTGGCCAATTATGCCGAAAAACTAACCAAGGAAGAGGCCAAGTTGGATTGGAACCTGCCAGCCCAGCAGCTCGAACGCAATATCCGAGCCTTCAACCCGGCCCCTGTGGCCTATTTGACTGTGGAGGTCAATGGCAAGGAAGAGCGGGTTAAGGTTTATGGGGCTGAGGTCTTGCCACATCAGGCGAAAGAGGCGGGGACTGTATTGGCCTTTGATCGCAAAGGGCTGCAAATTGCCACCTCAGCAGGCGTGCTGAATATCACTCAATTACAGCCACAGGGTAAGAAACCGATGACAGTGCAGGATTTCCTGAATGGACGGGGGGATTGGTTTGAAGTGGGGGAGAGGATCTAGGTAAGCCCTAGTATTTGCTTAAATTTCAGCAAACAAGTGTCTTTATTTGATCTCGCTATGCTTTAAGCTATTTGGAATTGAGGCCAGATAGATTAGCATAGCGACCCATTTTCACTTAGGGAAATGGTTAACCTATCATGACACTATAAGAAGGATAAGCAATGCTTCCATTTTTAAAATCAAAACCTGGCACGCCCGTACCAGAAGCAGAAATTCGGGATCGTTATAACCGCCTCAGATGGCACGCCCTCTTTGGTATCTTCATCGGCTATGCCGCCTACTATATCTTACGCAATAACTTCTTGCTCTCCTCACCTGAGCTGATTAGCGAGTTTGGCTTTACCAAGAAGGATATCGGCTTTATTTCCGGCACCATGCTCATTGTTTATGGCTTGAGTAAGGGGGTGATGTCGGCCTTTGCGGATAAGTCCAACCCTAAGCATTTTATGATCTTCGGTCTGATGATGTCAGCCCTAGTCAACTTAATGATGGGCTTTAGTGCCTCCTTCTGGGTCTTTCTCTTCCTCTGTATTCTCAACGGTATCTTCCAAGGGATGGGGGCTGGGCCGGCCTATGTGGTCTTGGCCAGCTGGTTCCCCCGCAAATCCCGTGGTGTGACCACTGCCATGTTTAACATTTCGCATAATGTGGGCGGTGGTTTGGTGGCGCCGATTGCAGGGGCCAGTATCGCCTGGTTGGGCCAGGAACATTGGCAGGCTGCCCACTTTGTGGTACCAACCGCCCTTGCAACCCTCGTGGCTATTATCTTCTATATTTTTGGCACAGGCCGCACCTATAACGAGGGCCTACCACCAACCAGTAAAATTCTGGGCACAGAGCAAGAAGAACTGGTGGTTACTAAGGATGAAAACGTCAGTTTAAGCACCTGGGAAATCTTCCGTGACTATATCCTCAAGGATATTAATGTTTGGTTTGTGTCCTTTATTGATGTCTTTACCTATATGATCCGCTTTGGCGTATTGACCTGGTTGCCTCTCTATCTCTTAGAAACCAAGGGCTTCTCCAAGGGGCAAATGGCCACCGCCTTCGCTATTTTTGAATGGGCAGCTATTCCGTCCACCCTCTTGGCCGGCTGGCTAACCGACACCTATTTCAAGGGCCGCCGTATGCCGCTGGCCATTATCACCCTGGTGGGTGTAGGGGCCGCCATGTTTGCCTACTGGGGCGGGACCGATCTGCTCACCGTGACCATTGGGGCCGGTATTATTGGTTGCTTGATTTATGTGCCCATGTTCCTCTCCTCCCTCCAAACTATCGAGCTAGTGCCTTCATTTGCAGCGGGTTCAGCCACCGGCCTACGAGGCCTTCTGAGCTACATTTTAGGCAGCTTCTCAGGCACGGCCCTCTTTGGTATTTTGGCAGAGCGTTTTGGCTGGGATGCAGGCTTCTACCTCCTCCTCTTTGCAGTAGTCGGTTGTATCTTCTGTTGCTATATGACCCATTTGGGCGTATTGAGATTAGAGCGGAAGAAGTTAGCCCAGGCCAAAGCTTAGTAAATAAAGAACTAAGATCATTATAAAAATAACCTAGTTAAGAGATTTAACTGGGTTATTTTTTGAAATGTTATTTAGCCAGTCTTTAACCTGGCCCTTGGCAAGCAATAAACCACCAAGGCTACTCAAAGCGTAATTTTGCTTAACATAGGAGGCTTTCTTGGGATAAGCAAGCGGATCAAAGGAAGAACTATGTCGTACACCACAGCCCAACTGGTCGAAAAACTTGGCCAGCTTAAAATCGTCCCCGTTATCGCCTTGGAAAAAGCCGAGGATATTCTACCGCTTGCAGAGACCCTAGCCGAGAATGGTTTACCTGTGGCGGAAATTACCTTTCGTTCAGAAGCGGCTCAAGAGGCTATTCGACAGCTTCGTCAGGCTCGCCCTGATTTCTTGATTGCAGCTGGTACAGTTTTGACCGCAGAGCAGGTGGTGCAGGCCAAGAATGCAGGCGCAGATTGGATTGTTACCCCAGGCTTTAACCCTAAAATCGTCCAGCTCTGCCAAGATCTGAATTTGCCGATTACCCCTGGGGTCAATAACCCGATGGCGATTGAAGCGGCTTTAGATATGGGGATTGAAACGGTGAAATTCTTCCCAGCAGAGGCTAGTGGCGGAGTGAAGATGATCAAGGCACTGGTCGCCCCTTATGCTATGTTGCAGATTATGCCAACAGGTGGCGTAGGCGTGCAGAATATCAAGGACTATCTGGCCATCCCTAATGTTATTGCCTGCGGTGGTTCTTGGTTTGTGGAGAAATCCTTAATCAGGGAGCACAACTGGCAGGAGATTGGTAGGTTGGTAAGGGAGGCGGTGGCACTAACACGGTAAGAGAAAGCAGGTGAAAGCCTGCTTTTTTGTTTTGGATGATTTTCCTTATTTCGCAGTGCTACAATGAGCAGGCGGCGGGTAATGTGGTTGTCGGTGTTGTAGCTCCCTTTCTCATTTCGCAGTGCTACAATGTTATGGTTAAATCTGATTTTTGGGCGTGATGTTGTAGCTCCCTTTCTCATTTCGCAGTGCTACAATTCGCCATCACGTTTTGCGATTAAGTTAAATGTTGTAGCTCCCTTTCTCATTTCGCAGTGCTACAATTCGCTCACCAAGGCGTTTAAATTGAGGTTAGTTGTAGCTCCCTTTCTCATTTCGCAGTGCTACAATTTCGAAATTAACGATAAAGTTATCAAATTGGTTGTAGCTCCCTTTCTCATTTCGCAGTGCTACAATAACACCCCGCAATGCGAGGTGATGATGTACGTTGTAGCTCCCTTTCTCATTTCGCAGTGCTACAATAACCTCACTTCAACCATCGCCCTAACACAGGTTGTAGCTCCCTTTCTCATTTCGCAGTGCTACAATGGGGTATATCCCATTAAATCAGACCTCAGAGTTGTAGCTCCCTTTCTCATTTCGCAGTGCTACAATCAAGAATTACCTATTAGAACGGAACTCAGAGTTGTAGCTCCCTTTCTCATTTCGCAGTGCTACAATATAGAATGGGTTGTATTTTTAGCTCTAAAAGTTGTAGCTCCCTTTCTCATTTCGCAGTGCTACAATGGTGTATAACCAACTTGGTCAGAACTCAAAGTTGTAGCTCCCTTTCTCATTTCGCAGTGCTACAATCTAAACCTTAAACTAATTTAAATTTGTACTGTTGTAGCTCCCTTTCTCATTTCGCAGTGCTACAATCAAATGATAAAGCTTATGGTGAAACATTTATGTTGTAGCTCCCTTTCTCATTTCGCAGTGCTACAATTTTGCAAGGTTGCGTGCTTTGTAAGAGCAAGTTGTAGCTCCCTTTCTCATTTCGCAGTGCTACAATCGATTGTTCCGCTTTTTGCAATGTTGCACGGTTGTAGCTCCCTTTCTCATTTCGCAGTGCTACAATGCAAGTATCCCGCCTTCGGAACGGATATCGGTTGTAGCTCCCTTTCTCATTTCGCAGTGCTACAATTTGCCAATCCTGCGGTCATCAAGACCATGCGTTGTAGCTCCCTTTCTCATTTCGCAGTGCTACAATGCCCCGCTAACATTCAGGGAATGTTAAATAGTTGTAGCTCCCTTTCTCATTTCGCAGTGCTACAATCGTAAGGTATATGTTTAAGCTTCTTATCGGGTTGTAGCTCCCTTTCTCATTTCGCAGTGCTACAATATCCCCATTCATACGCTTGTAACCTATTGAGTTGTAGCTCCCTTTCTCATTTCGCAGTGCTACAATTTGACGGCCCTGGTATGGCGTATGTAGTTGGTTGTAGCTCCCTTTCTCATTTCGCAGTGCTACAATTTATCCGAAGATGTGAACTTTACCCTACCCGTTGTAGCTCCCTTTCTCATTTCGCAGTGCTACAATGGTTGCGGCTGTTGGTAGGGTGTCCATAAAGTTGTAGCTCCCTTTCTCATTTCGCAGTGCTACAATTAGAACCTCATCTAGTACGGAAACGTTAATGTTGTAGCTCCCTTTCTCATTTCGCAGTGCTACAATGCGGTAGCGGTAGCGGTAGTTTTCACAAAAGTTGTAGCTCCCTTTCTCATTTCGCAGTGCTACAATGAGGCTCTTTAGGGCCCGATTCATTGGCTAGTTGTAGCTCCCTTTCTCATTTCGCAGTGCTACAATATCGCTATCAGTGCTATATGCCCCCGGTTAGTTGTAGCTCCCTTTCTCATTTCGCAGTGCTACAATACCGATCGGCTAGAACCTTGATTTATCAGGGTTTATCGCATGTTAAAGGTAAGAAAAAATGCTGGTAATTTCTTAAAATTTAGGAAATTCCAGCATTTTTTTATGGCGAAAAGATGTAGATTTTTTGAAATTTTGCCCCGCTTGTAGGGTTGTGGTGGCCAAAAAAGCCTAAATAAGGTCAAATTCACTGTCTAAAAATAGAGCGCTTGAACAGTTGATTTGCCTATTAAATCAGCAATTGAACTGTCTTGTGTGGGGTGTGGATGAGCCGATTAAAAGACTAAAATGGAGCAAATCCTTTACATCAAAAGAGCAGTAGTTGATCGCTATTGACCTTTTTCTCTTGTGGTTTCACCTCACCCAGTAACACCGCCATACTAGCAAACTGCTTTTCGGTAATTTCTAAACAACGAATGGAGCCATCTTCAGGCAGGTTTTGGGTCAGCCGTTTGCTGTGTTTTTCAAGGGCATCTCGCCCACGGATAATCCGTGCGTAAACCGATAATTGCAACATTTGGTAGCCGTCTTTAAGCAGGAATTTGCGAAATTGATTGGCTATTTTGCGTTGTAATTTGGTTTTAACCGGTAGATCAAAAAAGACGATTAAACGCATAAATTTTGCCTCACTCATACTGGTGCTCCGCAAGCGGTAACATTTGGGGCAGTTTTAGCAATTTGGCATTTTTGTTGAGCAGGGCAACTTGCAGAGAAGCTACGGTGCGATCAATAGCCGTGAGAACACTCACCGCTTGCTGGTTAAGGCTCATTTGATGGTTAAGCAGTTTAATCAGGTTTTGCTTGGTGCTAGGGGTTAGCCCATAATCAAGTTTGTCCTTTTCTACCAGTTCCCAGACCTTTAAATCCACAAGAGGGCGGAAGGGCTCAATAAAATCATCGGCAAGATTAAAGGGGTTGAGTTCGCTATGATGGTTTAGCCCCAAGGTGGGTAACCAACCATACAGAACAAGGCTGCGAGCCACCGCACTTCGCAATACCATATAGGCATAATTAAGATGGGCGTTGATTTGGTTTTCCTGCTTGCGATGAAAGGCTTTGCCAAAGAGTTGGATAAAATAAGATTGGGCGGCTTGGGCTTCCAGATTATCCTTGTCGCCTGATTTTACCTCATTTGCCATTGCCAGCAGACGTTGGGCTGTACTGATTTCTCCCGCCTGTTCTAGTACAAAGGCTTGATTGCGGATTTTCTGTTGTACCAGCTGTTGCCAGAGCTGTTTCTTCAGGGGCTGGCTCATTTCTAGCTGTAATTTGAGGGTTTTGAGCTGGCGGTGGTATTGCCCAAAGGGTAACCATTGTCCACAGGGAAGAAACTGGTCGTCGCAGGTCAACAGCGTAATGCCATTAAGGGCGAGGGCGGATAAGAGGGGCGTGGTGATCACGGTTTCCCGATTTTCCACCACAATAATGGCAATATCCTCCAGGGGCACACTAAATTCTTGCTCTTCCTGCCAAATCAGCATTTGCTTCTGTTTTAGTGAGAGTTTTCCCCCTTTACTAATTAGAATACTTCGCCAGCTCATAGGGTCTCCTTGTAAAATTTAATAAAAAATCAACCGCTTGTGACAAAAAATCCCTGCCCTCGGGTGAGGTGGCAGGGATTGGTTTTATTTTACGCCTTGGCGTTTAGTTGTTTTGCAGGGGCGGATATTTTTGCCTAGTGGGTCGACCTGGTATTTTTCAAAGGAAAGGGCGGTTTTGACGCCTAAACTACGGTACTCGCCATTTTTTCCTTTGGATTTTTCTAGGTCGTGTTCTCGAATGGTTATATTACCTGTCGCTCGATCTAAACCAGCATAATAACCGAAGGTGATACCTTTTTTAGTCGTCAATTTGACAAGATCGTTAGCAAATAAGGAAAATTTAAAAGTATGGGCTTCAGTTATTTCTTCCCATTCACTTTCGTCCTTACCTTGAATGATCGCCCTATTCGGCAAAATCCCCTCAGCAACCTGCCAAGTGTAGATTGGCACAAGGTAGAACTTGCCTGCCTTTTCAAACACATCGACCCGCACCATTGAGGCATTGTCTGCCACGCCCTTATTTTGGCGAACCAATACGCCTGATTTCTGCACGCGTTCCACTCTCACTGCTTTCACCTCTTGCCCACCTGCCTTAAAGAAGGGTTGGGCAAAGGCCTTGGCAGGATCGTCCTTAAAGGCCTCTAAGCGATCTTTCAAGGCTTGATAAAGGGCGGGTTCACGCTCACGGTTGACCATGGACTCTAAATCCTTGAGCTTAAGGGCGGTTAGTGGCACACGTTGCACACTTACCCCTTCACTCAAGCGTTTGGCGGATTTAACCGTTTCCATATGGCCTTGGCCTGTCATCTTACGATTTGGCGAACGTGAAACAAAGAGCGGTGCGACAAATTTGTGTTGTGCCTGTGGACGACTTGGTAAAAGGTGGGAGAGGGCAGTTTGTGGATCCTCATCAAAAACACGGATCATCACTTCATTACGGAAGTAGGCCCAAGGCTCAGGGAAGTGAATGGTTTGAATTTCGCCCGTGGTGCGATCAATATGTTCACCGCTAAAGGCGTTCATTTCCTTGTAGCGGACAAAATCGGTAATTTTCTTCTGCATTGCCCGTGTGGTGCAGGCAACCACCACCGCATCAAGGGCGTGGTGGCGGTCGTTTTCTTCCCGCACCTTGCTCAAGCCCCAGCGTCCACGCAGTAGGGCAGTGATTTGCCCATTGGAGGCAAAGACCCTCTTTTTGCCCTGTCCTGTTAGGGCCATCTGCTCTTCAATAAAATTCATTAAGAAACGAGCCACATAACGGGTGTCGTTCAGGTTGCGTTGGATAAAGCCCTCGTCATCCAGTTTTTTGGTCAGAATCCGTTGCTTTTTGGTATAACTAAAACGGCTTCCGCTAACCAGGGCAACAAAAAGCCGCCAGCGTTCGCTGTTCGCCTCACCATCCAGCCATTCATAAGGGGTCTTATTGCCCTTGGCCTGGTTTTCTCCTGCCAGCACCAGTACTTTATTGTTGAAGCTGTCATCCCAGGTTCGAGAAAAAGGCAGGGCATGGTCGATTTCGACATAGCCCTTTTCTCGTAAGCGGTGTAAATCTAACGCCTTGCCTGAATAGAGGCACTTGCCCTGTTGTTCTTCATAGAGGCGGAGAGCCAGAATATCCTTGGCCTTGGGTTCACCCACAAAGTCAGGGAAAAATTCCTTGAATTTTTGTACCGCTTGCTGGCGTTTGGCTTGGTTTTCTAGCTGGTTTTTCTCGATCTTACGTCGCTCATCAAAGGATTTACCCACTTCACGCCCGGTTTCAATATGTACCCGAGCAGGCGAGCCATATAGGCGTACGATAGCATTGATAACCTTACGAGCCTGGGAAAGGGTGCGTAAGACCACGGGGTTACGGATTTCCTCGGCCGGTATTGCAGGCAGGAGCTGGTGATTTTTCTGTTCACGCTTTCCTAAATGGTCGCCATAGACTTGCTGGCAGGCCTCATCATAGCGTAGTCCCTTTTCCATAAGCGGTAGGATTTTGCCCAAACTTTGCAAGGAGAGCTGGATAAACTTATCAAAATTGAGTCCACCCAAAAGGGCTTCCAAAACAGCAGGTGGCAGTTTGCCGTCTAGGTGGGCAGAAATATCTTCATCGGTTTTGTAGAGGGAAAAGGCGGTGCCGATCTGATCGAGCAGTTCAGGTTTGGTTTTCAGTCCCTGCCATTCGGTTTCCAGACCAGCCTTTTCCAGCACCTTACGAATGGTATGCCAGGCTTTGAGTTCCATCAGGGTTGCTTTTTCGGCATCGCTTTCAGCGTTGAGCTGATAACGTAGCCCCTTAAAGATGGTTGTATCGGGTAGGTCTAAAATTGACCGCACTTGAGCATAGGTCAGTTTAGCCTTTTGATAGGGTTGTTCAAGCAATAAATGGCGTTCGGCGTCAGTTAAGGCTCTTTCCGAACCGTTTTCTTGTAAGCGTAAATTGTTGAGTTTGGTTAGCCAAACAAAGCGTTCGGCGGAATAGGTGTTTTTGGCAGCCTTATAGTGTTCAGGTTCAAGGGTGCACTTGCCCAGCATTTTTAAGATAGCTTCACCTGAAAGGGCAGGTTTTTGCCAAAGTAGCAGTTCAGAAAGTTGTTCTTCTAAATGCTGGCTGGTGAAGGGATTACCCAATTGACGCTGTTGGGCAAAAAGTTGCTGTAATTCATCAAGCAGGGAAAGGCGACTAAAGGTGTGGGTGTAGGCTCCACGCTGGTTGCGGATATGGCCCTCTTCTTCATAGAATTTTTTTAGGGCAAGCTCTGCGGGCGTGCGGTAGTCTGCCTGTGCCAACAATTCACTATTGGTGGCAATGCCAGAGAGCAAAGCCCCTTTTTCCTTATCTGCCCCTTGGCTTTCATTTTTGCGTTGCGATAAATAACCACGGCGTTTGAGCAAGTGAAGTAGAACAGCAGCCCATTCAAGACGTTCTAATTTGCGTTCAAGACCTGCTACCCGTAGTTGCCAGACATTGTTAGGCAAGGGTTTGAGGGTACGGCGATCGATAAAATCTTCCGGCAGAAGTAGGTTTTCTTGCTTTAAGAGGCATTTGGCTTTAAGAAGGCGATTGGCACGGCGGGCGATTAAACGGCGAGTAGAGCGGGCGAGACGGCGACTAAGGGCAAGGGATTCGCCTGTTTTAGGCACTTCTGCCCGTTCAAAGGTTCGTACGCCTAAATCAATCAGGCGGGTAGGGTTTTCTTCTTTATCGATTTCGACCACTGACCAGCCAACGGAGGCAATACCTAAATCAAGGCCGAGGATATAATTAAGATGTTGCATAAGGGTTCTCCATAAAAAATTGGACGATATGCCTTTTATCACAGAAAAGAAATCGCTTTGCGAAATGAGTTGAGAAAGGGAGCGACAATGCAATGCTTGATGCTTCCAAATAAGAGAGGTTATGTGAAAATATCTAGCATGAAGGGATTGTTCTTTACTATGGCAAAAGGCAAGCCTAGAATTGATCTAAATTTAGCGCTTGTAAAGAAAAATTTGTTGACAATTTGATCTGATATGGTCAGAATAAATGCGATTGTTGCACTGCGAAATGAGAAACGTTGCTACAATAAGAACTTCGAAAGAAGATCGTAACGCTCTGCCCCTGAAGACTTCGGTTTTCAGGGGCATCGTTTTTGAGAGTGGGTTAAAATAGACTTCTCTACTAAGAATTAAAAAGGTGAAAGATGAAAAACCAACAAGAAAGATCCTAAAATTTAGCCTAAGTGGATTTTTCTTAATCAAGCGGTAAAAAAATTGAAATTTTTTGCAAAAACCGCTTGCGTAGATTTCCAAAATCTCTATAATACGCCCCATCGCAACGACGCACAGTTGCAAATCAGTTTTCTGCAAGTGCGTCGTTCTTTTTTGCTCTTTAAAAAGATATCAGACAATCTGTGTGGGCACTTGTTGATTGACTTGTTAAAATATTTTTAATTTTGATTAAAGTCTTAATAGGTGCTTAAACTAGAAATTCATTATTAGATATTGGTTCTTTTGGATTGATATTTATATGTAAACTTTAGTTAAGCAGTTTATTGAGCGATTAAACTTTTTGAATTGAAGAGTTTGATCATGGCTCAGATTGAACGCTGGCGGCAGGCTTAACACATGCAAGTCGAACGGTAGCACAAGAGAGCTTGCTCTCTGGGTGACGAGTGGCGGACGGGTGAGTAATGCTTGGGAATCTGGCTTATGGAGGGGGATAACGACGGGAAACTGTCGCTAATACCGCGTAGTCTCTTAGGAGTAAAGTGTGGGACCTTCGGGCCACATGCCATAAGATGAGCCCAAGTGGGATTAGGTAGTTGGTGGGGTAAAGGCCTACCAAGCCGACGATCTCTAGCTGGTCTGAGAGGATGACCAGCCACACTGGAACTGAGACACGGTCCAGACTCCTACGGGAGGCAGCAGTGGGGAATATTGCACAATGGGCGGAAGCCTGATGCAGCCATGCCGCGTGAATGAAGAAGGCCTTCGGGTTGTAAAGTTCTTTCGGTGATGAGGAAGGTGTTGTGTTTAATAGACATAGCAATTGACGTTAGTCACAGAAGAAGCACCGGCTAACTCCGTGCCAGCAGCCGCGGTAATACGGAGGGTGCGAGCGTTAATCGGAATAACTGGGCGTAAAGGGCATGTAGGCGGTTACTTAAGTGAGATGTGAAAGCCCCGGGCTTAACCTGGGAATTGCATTTCATACTGGGTAGCTAGAGTATGTTAGGGAGGGGTAGAATTCCACGTGTAGCGGTGAAATGCGTAGAGATGTGGAGGAATACCGAAGGCGAAGGCAGCCCCTTGGGACAATACTGACGCTGAGATGCGAAAGCGTGGGGAGCAAACAGGATTAGATACCCTGGTAGTCCACGCTGTAAACGCTGTCGATTTGGGGATTGGGGTTTAACCTTGGTGCCCGAAGCTAACGTGATAAATCGACCGCCTGGGGAGTACGGCCGCAAGGTTAAAACTCAAATGAATTGACGGGGGCCCGCACAAGCGGTGGAGCATGTGGTTTAATTCGATGCAACGCGAAGAACCTTACCTACTCTTGACATCCATAGAAGGACTCAGAGATGAGTCTGTGCCTTCGGGAGCTATGAGACAGGTGCTGCATGGCTGTCGTCAGCTCGTGTTGTGAAATGTTGGGTTAAGTCCCGCAACGAGCGCAACCCTTATCCTTTGTTGCCAGCATGTAAAGATGGGAACTCAAAGGAGACTGCCAGTGATAAACTGGAGGAAGGTGGGGATGACGTCAAGTCATCATGGCCCTTACGAGTAGGGCTACACACGTGCTACAATGGTGCATACAGAGGGCTGCGAGACGGCGACGTTGAGCGAATCTCAGAAAGTGCATCTAAGTCCGGATTGGAGTCTGCAACTCGACTCCATGAAGTCGGAATCGCTAGTAATCGCAAATCAGAATGTTGCGGTGAATACGTTCCCGGGCCTTGTACACACCGCCCGTCACACCATGGGAGTGGGTTGTACCAGAAGTAGATAGCTTAACCTTCGGGAGGGCGTTTACCACGGTATGATTCATGACTGGGGTGAAGTCGTAACAAGGTAACCGTAGGGGAACCTGCGGTTGGATCACCTCCTTACCAAAGACGAGCAGTTACAAGTGTTCACACAGATTGTTTGATATAGGAAAAGACAAAGCATCCTTTTGGGTCTGTAGCTCAGGTGGTTAGAGCGCACCCCTGATAAGGGTGAGGTCGGTGGTTCAAGTCCACTCAGACCCACCACTCAAGCCAAGCGAAGTAAAACAAAGCGAGTGTGAAGAGTGAAAAACCGGAAGGAAAGATGTTTGGGGATATAGCTCAGCTGGGAGAGCGCCTGCCTTGCACGCAGGAGGTCAGCGGTTCGATCCCGCTTATCTCCACCAAGTCATCATTTTTGAATGTTTTACAAGCGTAGTGAAAATGCGAAATTTTTGCAAGCGCCAAATGATGTAAGCTAAAACATTGAAAAATGATGATGGTCGAAAGACCTTGTCTGATTGTTCTTTAAAAATTTGTAAACAAGCTGAAAAACTGAAGAGACTTTCAAGTCCGATATGAAGAGAAATCAACATATCAAAAGGATAAGAAAAAGTCTGAGTAGTAAAAATCTTGAACGAACAAAAGCGTTCAAGTCTAGTTGTTAATTAGACCTAAGTGTTTGAAAAAGTGAAGCTAAGATAAAACGAAGCGAACTTAGAAGAGCGTTTGAGGTTGTATAGTTAAGTGACTAAGCGTACACGGTGGATGCCTTGGCAATCAGAGGCGAAGAAGGACGTGCTAATCTGCGAAAAGCTTGGATGAGTTGATAAGAAGCGTTTAATCCAAGATATCCGAATGGGGAAACCCAGTAGGTGAAGAACCTACTATCTATTGCTGAATACATAGGCAATAGAGGCAAACCGGGAGAACTGAAACATCTAAGTACCCCGAGGAAAAGAAATCAACCGAGATTCCGTGAGTAGCGGCGAGCGAAAGTGGAAGAGCCAGTAAGTTATAGCAGTGAGGTTAGAGGAATCAGCTGGGAAGCTGGGCCATAGCGGGTGATAGCCCCGTACTTGAAAGCCTTATTGTGGAACTAAGCTTACGACAAGTAGGGCGGGACACGTGATATCCTGTCTGAAGATGGGGGGACCATCCTCCAAGGCTAAATACTCCTGATTGACCGATAGTGAACCAGTACTGTGAAGGAAAGGCGAAAAGAACCCCAGCGAGGGGAGTGAAATAGAACCTGAAACCGTGTACGTACAAGCAGTGGGAGCCGCAAGGTGACTGCGTACCTTTTGTATAATGGGTCAGCGACTTATATTTTGTAGCGAGGTTAACCGAATAGGGGAGCCGTAGGGAAACCGAGTCTTAACTGGGCGTCTAGTTGCAAGGTATAGACCCGAAACCCGGTGATCTAGCCATGGGCAGGTTGAAGGTTGGGTAACACTAACTGGAGGACCGAACCGACTAATGTTGAAAAATTAGCGGATGACTTGTGGCTGGGGGTGAAAGGCCAATCAAACCGGGAGATAGCTGGTTCTCCCCGAAATCTATTTAGGTAGAGCCTTGAGCGGACACCTTCGGGGTAGAGCACTGTTTCGGCTAGGGGTCCATCCCGGATTACCAACCCGATGCAAACTGCGAATACCGAAGAGTGATACTCAGGAGACACACGGTGGGTGCTAACGTCCATCGTGAAGAGGGAAACAACCCAGACCGCCAGCTAAGGTCCCCAAGTCTATATTAAGTGGGAAACGAAGTGGGAAGGCTTAGACAGCTAGGATGTTGGCTTAGAAGCAGCCACCATTTAAAGAAAGCGTAATAGCTCACTAGTCGAGTCGGCCTGCGCGGAAGATGTAACGGGGCTCAAATATAGCACCGAAGCTGCGGCATCAATGGAAACATTGTTGGGTAGGGGAGCGTCGTGTAAGCGGATGAAGGTGAGTCGAGAGGCTTGCTGGACGTATCACGAGTGCGAATGCTGACATAAGTAACGATAAAACGAGTGAAAAACTCGTTCGCCGGAAGACCAAGGGTTCCTGTCCAACGTTAATCGGGGCAGGGTGAGTCGGCCCCTAAGGCGAGGCTGAAAAGCGTAGTCGATGGGAAACGGGTTAATATTCCCGTACTTGGATAAACTGCGATGTGGGGACGGAGAAGGTTAGGTTAGCAGACTGTTGGATGTCTGTTTAAGGCGGTAGGTGGAGAGTTTAGGCAAATCCGGACTCTCTTAACACCGAGAACTGATGACGAGGTGCTACGGCACTGAAGTAACTGATACCACGCTTCCAGGAAAAGCCACTAAGCTTCAGGTTTATCTAAACCGTACTGAAAACCGACACAGGTGGTCAGGTAGAGAATACTCAGGCGCTTGAGAGAACTCGGGTGAAGGAACTAGGCAAAATAGCACCGTAACTTCGGGAGAAGGTGCGCCGGCGTAGATTGTAATCCCTTGCGGATGAAGGTTGAACCGGTCGAAGATACCAGCTGGCTGCAACTGTTTATTAAAAACACAGCACTCTGCAAACACGAAAGTGGACGTATAGGGTGTGATGCCTGCCCGGTGCTGGAAGGTTAATTGATGGTGTTATCGCAAGAGAAGCTCCTGATCGAAGCCCCAGTAAACGGCGGCCGTAACTATAACGGTCCTAAGGTAGCGAAATTCCTTGTCGGGTAAGTTCCGACCTGCACGAATGGCATAATGATGGCCAGGCTGTCTCCACCCGAGACTCAGTGAAATTGAAATCGCCGTGAAGATGCGGTGTACCCGCGGCTAGACGGAAAGACCCCGTGAACCTTTACTATAGCTTGACACTGAACATTGAATTTTGATGTGTAGGATAGGTGGGAGACTTAGAAGCAGGCACGCTAGTGCTTGTGGAGTCGTCCTTGAAATACCACCCTTTAACGTTTGATGTTCTAACGAAGAGTGGCAACACGCTCTCGGACAGTGTCTGGTGGGTAGTTTGACTGGGGCGGTCTCCTCCCAAAGCGTAACGGAGGAGCACGAAGGTTTGCTAATGACGGTCGGACATCGTCAGGTTAGTGCAATGGTATAAGCAAGCTTAACTGCGAGACAGACAAGTCGAGCAGGTGCGAAAGCAGGTCATAGTGATCCGGTGGTTCTGAATGGAAGGGCCATCGCTCAACGGATAAAAGGTACTCCGGGGATAACAGGCTGATACCGCCCAAGAGTTCATATCGACGGCGGTGTTTGGCACCTCGATGTCGGCTCATCACATCCTGGGGCTGAAGTAGGTCCCAAGGGTATGGCTGTTCGCCATTTAAAGTGGTACGCGAGCTGGGTTTAGAACGTCGTGAGACAGTTCGGTCCCTATCTGCCGTGGGCGTTGGAGAATTGAGAGGGGTTGCTCCTAGTACGAGAGGACCGGAGTGAACGCACCGCTGGTGTATCGGTTGTGTCGCCAGACGCATTGCCGAGTAGCTAAGTGCGGAAGAGATAAGTGCTGAAAGCATCTAAGCACGAAACTTGCCTTAAGATGAGTTCTCCCTAGCTATAAGCTAGTAAGGGTTGTTGGAGACTACGACGTAGATAGGTCAGGTGTGTAAGTGGTGTGAGCCATTGAGCTAACTGATACTAATTGCCCGAGAGGCTTAACTATACAACGCTCAAGCGTTTTTAAAAAACAAAGAAAGAAACGACAAGAAACGAAAAGACAAAACTCAAAAGTATTCAGCTTGGATTACAAAAAAGAACAAACAAAAAACAACAGAGAAAAGAATTTTCCTGATGGCCATAGTGCTGTGGCACCACCTGACCCCATCCCGAACTCAGAAGTGAAACGCAGTCACGCCGATGGTAGTGTGGGGTTTCCCCATGTGAGAGTAGGACACCATCAGGGTTTTATACCGAGAGAACCGCTAGAGCACAGGCTTTAGCGGTTTTTTGCTATCTAGACTTAAGACAAGCGGTTGAGATTTGCAAGAAAACCACAAATCCCAACCGCTTGGTGAACCTATCCTTTCAATCCTTCCTGCACTCGTACAGCATCCACACCCGCATCTGCCTCGACTCGCTGCATAAAGGGCTCAAGTTGTTCTAAATGGCTAAAGTCTAGGCCCAGTTTGCGGCACCAATTTAGCATGGTATAGAGATAAATATCGGCCACGCATAGGGTTTCGCCGAAGAAGGCATGGCTTTGCAAATGTTCGTTGGCGACAGCAAGTTGCTCTAGAATCTGTAGACCGGCCTGTTGGCGAATGGTTTTGGTCAATTCCTCATTGCCCTCGGCATAGCTTGGCAGGCGGAAGAGGGGAACGAAAGACTTATGTACATCGCCGTTAAAATAGGCTAACCAACGGGAGGCCTTGGCCTTGTCACGCACTGTGGTGCTACCAAAAAGTTTGGCCTCTGGGAAGCATTCATCTAGGTAGTGAAGAATGGCCTGGTTTTGGGATAGAACCAAATCACCATCGACCAGCACAGGCACCGCTCCACGAGGGTTAAAGGCCAAGAATTCAGGTGATTTAATAAATTCACGGCTGACTGCCTCAAATTCATAGGATTGGTTTTGACGAGCCTTGGCCCACTCCAGTGCAGTGTGTGGCACGAAGGAGCAGGCGCCATTTAAGCCATATAATTTCATAAGTGTGTCCTCTGGTTAAAAACTGCCTAAAGTTTAGCACAAGTTATGGCCCAAGGCTTTATGCGGGTGCCAAGTTTCGTTATGATAGGGCGGACAAGCGGTCAGTTTTTGCAGCTTTTTGCCAAATTTAGGTCGCTTGATAAGGAAACCTATGAGCGTAGATAAGACCGATTATCGGGGACTGGGCTGGGTGGCAGCCATTGCCTTTTTTATGCAGGCCCTAGATAGCACCATTCTCAACACTGCCCTGCCTGCCATTTCCCAGAGCCTCAATACCTCGCCCCTGAATATGCAGATGGCTATTATTAGCTATGCCCTCACGGTGGCGGCCTTAATTCCGCTTAGCGGTTGGTTGGCAGATAGGTTCGGTACGCTTAAGATTTTTCGTCTGGCCATTGGGCTTTTTGTGCTGGGATCGTTGGCCTGCGCCCTTTCTTATTCCTTAAACAGCTTGATCACTGCCCGCATTTTGCAGGGCCTAGGCGGAGCCTTGATGATGCCTGTGGCCAGGTTAGCCATTATTCGCAGCGTGCCCAAGGCCCAGTTGGTTGCCACTTGGAACCTGATGGCCACAGCCGGCCTGGTTGGCCCTATTTTAGGGCCTATGGTGGGCGGTTGGCTGGCCACCCACGCCTCTTGGCACTGGATCTTCCTGATTAACCTCCCCATCGGCCTCTTTGGCCTGCTGATTTCAGGTCACTATATGCCCAACTTAACCCGAGAGGCTATCAGCTTTGATGGCCGTGGTTTTATGCTCTTTGCAGCCAGCCTGGTTTTGCTGACCCTGGGCTTGGAAATGATGGCAGAAGAGATGGCCAAGATAAACCAAGCCCTCCTATTATTAGCACTTGGCCTAGCCTTTATGGGGTTATATGCTCTGCATGATCATTATAGCCCCAAGGCTATCCTGCCGCTTAAGCTCTTTAGGGTTCGCACTTTTGGGCTGAGTATGTTGGCCAACCTCTTTATCCGCCTCTGCAATGCGGGCGTGCCCTTCCTGGTACCGCTTATGTTGCAGCTGGCCTATGGCTACAGTGCCGATAAGGCTGGCCTGCTGGTGGCACCCATGGCACTGGGGGCAATTTTAGCCAAACGAGCCATCGTACCTACCCTCAAGCGTTTTGGTTATAAACGCACCTTGCAGGCCAATGCCCTGGCCATGAGCCTGACCATCGCAAGTCTCGCTCTCCTTCATGCCCAATCGCCCCTCTGGCTTATCTGCCTCATCCTGCTTTTATGCGGTGTGTGTAACTCCTTTATGTTTACCTGTATCAACACCCTGACCGTGTCAGATTTGAGCGACAGCCAGGCCAGTGCAGGTGCCACCTTTTTAAGTGTGATCCAACAGGTCGGCATTGGGATCGGCATTGCTGTGGCCTCGGTTATCTTAAATGCCCTCCGAGCCAGCCAGCTGCCACTTGAGCAGGCCTTCAGTGCCACCTTTGTGAGTGTAGCAGGCTTCGGGCTAGTGCTTTTGGCCCTGCTTTCCTGCCTGAGGCCACAAGATGGCCAGCAAATTACCTCGAAATAGGTCTTACAAGCGGTGGGTTTTGGCGTAAAATTTGCAAATATTTTGACTTTTTGTCCCGCTTGTATGAAAACTGCTTTTACCCTCTGCCTGATGCTAACTTCCACCCCCCTCCTTGCCCTTGAAAAGGAGGCCCGCACCATGCCTGCGGGCGGGATGGACAAGGCTCTGATGGGCCAGATCCTCTTTTTTGATGATCGCCTGTCCTTCCATGGCAACCAAAATTGCGCTTCTTGCCACAGTCCAGATACGGCCTTTGTGGATCTGCGGGAAACTTCAGCCCAGCAGATGGTATCCCAAGGCGATGATCCAAGCAAATTTGGGCGGAGAAATTCACCCACCATGCTTTATGCTAAGTTTGCCCCCGATTTTCATTTTGATGAAGTTGCCCAAGAATATGTCGGCGGCCAATTTTGGGACGGTCGGGCCAAGAATTTAGCCCAGCAGTCGGGCATGCCACCACTTGATCCGCTCGAAATGGGCATGCCCAACCAGCTTGAGGTGGCCAAACGCCTCTATAGCCTGCCTATGTACCGCCAGCTCTTCACTCAATTTTATGGGCAGGAGGTCTGGCAGTCTTATGAGGGCGTTTATGCAGCCATGGAAGATGCACTGGCCACCTTCCAAACTGAAAAACGCCTCCTGGCCCCCTTTGATAGCAAGTATGATAAGGTTCTGGAGGGCAAGGCCAGCCTGACAGCCCTAGAAGAGAAGGGGAGGGAGCTTTTTTTCGACAAGAGCAAAACCAGTTGCTCAAACTGCCATCAATCGCAGGGGGAAAAAGAGATTTTCACCGATTTTCGCTACCATAACCTGCAAGTGCCCCGCAATCTCTTTGTGATTGAACACAATGGCCTGCCTGCCGATTTTGAGGACTTGGGCTTGGCGGAAAACCCGCATATTAAGCCTGAACACCAGCAGGCGGCCAAGTACAAGTTCAAAACCCCCACGCTTAGGAATGTGGCTGTCACTGCCCCCTATATGCACAATGGCATCTTCCGTGAGCTGCGCACTGTGATTGAGTACATCGATCACTTCAACAACCCTGCCCGAGCCCTCAACCCTGAAACCGGCAAGCCCTGGGAAAAACTGCCCTTTGCAGAGAACCTGCCCCAAGAAAAACTCAAGGCCAGGGCCTTGACCGATGAGGACATTGAGGCCCTCGAAGCCTTTTTGAAAACCTTGACCGATGAGCGTTATGAGCCGCTTTTAAAGGACTAAATAGCATAAGTTCAACAATTTATATTTCATTACATTTGATGGCAGAGTATAAAAGTCTGTAAAGATTGTGTTGCTTGTGGCATATAAGGCCTACAATGGTTGGGTTCGGCTGTTATCAGCCATTTTTTGTTAAAAACCATAAGGAATGTTATGAATTTCGATTTATCCCAACTACTTCAAGGCCCTGTGCGTGAGCTTATCCTCAACCAAGTTTCCAATAAATTTGGTCTTTCACACGAGCAAGGTGGCAATCTTTTAACCAAGGGCCTTTCTATGGTCTTGGGTGGTATGGCCCAGCAGGCAGGAAGCAAGGATGGGGCATCTAATCTCTTTGATCTGATCAAAAATGTCAGTCTTGAGGGCAACCCTTTAGATGTGTTGGCGGGCAAAAGCAACTTAGCGGCCAATAGCCACTTAATTGATATGGCCAAGAACCTTCTACCAAGCATTTTTGGTAGCCGTGCAGATTCTATCGTTGATCATCTGGCCAACAGCAATAACACCACCCCAATGGCGGTAAAAGGCCTCTTGGGTGCTTTAGTGCCAGTGGTCTTGGCCTTCTTTAAAAATAAGATTGCAGGTGGCCTGGGCTTGGCTGGTTTCGCCAGCCTCTTGGGTGAGCAAACCAAGAAAGTGGCCGGCAACTTAGACAGTTCATCCCTTGCGGCCCTTGGTTTCACTGGTGCTTCTTTTAATGATGTGCTTGGCAATGTAGCCAAGGTTGCAGGCCTAGGTGCCGCTGCCACTGGTGCAGCAACCGCAGCCAAAGCCACTGTTGCGGAAGAGAAAAAATCAGGCGGCCTAGGCAAATGGTTGCTGGGTGCGGCTGTTTTATTAGCTGCCTTCTTCGGCATTAAGAGCTGTTCTGACAAGCAAGCAACCACCACAACAGCAGCACCTGCGAATAACACCGCTGCTGCACCAGCACCAGAAGCCAAACCGGCTACCAATGTTGAAGTGGCACCAAAAACCGTGGATGGCCTGGGCAACCTGGCTTGGTTAAAAACGGATAAAGACTTCACCGTGTCTGGCACAGTAAACAATGAGGGCGTGAAAACTAGCATTTTAGATGCCTTCAAGGGTCTGGCAGGCAGCCTGCCATTGGTGGATAAATTGGTGGTTGATGCCAACGCCCCACAATCCTCTTTCTCTAACTTTGCAGGCTTAGCGGGCTTGTTCAAGGACTTCCCAGGTGTGAGCGGTGCTTTTGTCGACACGACCCTTAACCTCTTGGGTCAAGTGGAAAGCGGCGAAGCCAAGGCTTCCTTATTAGACAAGGCCAAGGCGGTGTTAGGCAACCTTTTCGCTATCAATACTGACGGCGTGAAAGTGGCTGATCCTATCGCTAAACTGGTTGATGGCCTAGGCAACTTTGGCTGGGCACAAACTGCCAAAGGCTTGGCCTTATCTGGTACAGTAAACAATGATGGCGTGAAAGCCAGCATCTTAGACGGCTTCAAGGGCCTTAACCTGCCTGTGCTTGATGAGTTAGTTGTGGATGCCAATGCCACCCAATCTAACTTTACCAACTTCGCAGGCCTGGCTGGCTTGGTCAAAGACTTTCCAGGCGTGAAAGGCAGCTTTGCTGACACCGTGCTTAACCTTGTGGGCCAAGTGTCCAAGGGCGAAGAAAAAGTCGAACTGGCCGCCAAGGCCAAAGCCCTCTTAGGTGATGCCTTTAGCATTAACACCGATGAAGTCACCATCGCCCAAGCTGTTGAGGCAGAAGAGCCAGCAGCTGAAGTGATTGCTGATATGAATGCCGCCAAGCTCAACCTAGACATTGTGTTTAACACCGGTTCTGCGGACATTAGCCCTCGTTATTTCAACCGCCTCAACGCTTTTGCCAAGCACTTGATTGAAAACAATCGTAGCGGCGAAATTTCAGGCTTTACCGATAACACAGGCAATGCAGAAGCCAACCAGAAACTCTCAGAAGCCCGTGCTAACGCTGTGCGTAACTACCTGCTTAACCAAGGCGTACCAGCTGATGCCCTAAATGCGGTGGGTTATGGTCAAGCTAACCCGGTGGCAGACAACGGCACAGCCGAAGGCCGTGCCCAAAACCGCCGTATTGAGTTTAACGCCCGTTAATTCAAGTCGATGAAGGTGAAAAAGGACGCTTATGCGTCCTTTTTTGTTGGCTATTTTTAATAAGCCACCTGCGGATAAAACCTTTCAGTAATGGTCACTAATTCCTTGAGGGAAATGGCCTGACAAGCGGTTGGAAGAGGTAGGTTTCTTGCAAGTAAATCTTCTTTTAGCACAAAAACATGGGCCAGGTTTGCAAAAATTTGCGGGTTTTTGACCGCTTGTAGGACGCCGTCTTGCCATAAAAGCAGGGCATCATCTTGGCCTAGCAGGGCCAGTTGAGCGGTAAGGCTAGGCAGGTCGTATTGGGCTTGGGAAAGAGTATAAAGCATTAGAAGGTCAGTACCTTTTCAGATTGGTTGAGAATGGCCATGATGTCGGCCTGGCTTTGGGTTTGGAAATCGATTATCCAGTCAGCCTGGATTAAGTGGCGGCTGGCCAGGTCTTCTTCACAAGCAAAGCATTGGGTTAAGTCGTAAAGCTCAATCAGCTTGAAGGTGCTGATATGATCTTTTTGCAGGATTTGCTCAGGCTTTTGTCCGGCCAGCAGGTTGAAGACCCCATCGCCCCAAAAGCAGATGGCAATTTGGTCTTCCTCGCAAAAGGCTGAAGCGGCCAGCAGGGCATCCAGGCCCTCACGGCTGGCAGAGGAGCCAAAGGGCGGTTGGGTAAAGAGAATGGCAAGTTTATATTTCATGGCTTAAAAGGTGATAAGGCGGTCGGCTTCCAGCACGGCCTGGCTAAATTCGCCCAGGCCTGCCAGGGTAAAGCCCTGAGCCAAGTTATCTTCTCCGTTTTTGGCTGTTTCTTGATTGACCACCCCCCGCCGTTGGGCAGCAGCGATACATAAATGTAGCGATAAGCGGTGGGTTTGGGCCAAGTTTTGCCAAGCGGTTTGGAGGTTAAATTCATCGCTGGCCGGGTTAATCAGGCTATTGGCATGGCTAACCCCATTTTGGAAGAAGAAGACCTGGCGGATCTCATGCCCTTCTTCCAACAAGACTTGAGCGAATTGGTAGGCCAGGTAGGCCGCCTGCGAGCCATAAACCGGGCTTTTGATGGCAAGAACGTAACGCATTAGTCCTGATCCTGCTTGATTTGGCGGATGTAGAGATAAACCGTGTGGCGGGAGATGTCCAGCCTGTCGGCCACCTGATTGATGGCGTCTTTAATGTCGAAAATCCCCTTTTCATAGAGAGAGGCCACGATCTGGCGGTTCTTGTTATTGTTGGCCACCAGGCGGTCGTTGGTGATTTCCTCGATGGTGCGTTCAATGGTTTGGGCCACCAGATCTTCTACCGAGCTGGCGAAATTAACGCTATTTTCTTCCTCTTGCGGGGCAATAAAGGCCGCGATAAACTGGGACATAGGCACATCAAGGTTGATGTTAATGCAAAGCAGGCCGATGATGCGTTGGCGGCTGTTGCGAATGGCGATGGTGTTGGATTTCATCAAACCGTTGGACTTGGCCTTGGTAAAATAGGGCTTGGCCACGCTGTTGTTTTGGCTCATTTGGTGGAGTGAACGCAGGGCGCGGTCGGTAATGGGGGAGCCGATACGGCGGTTGGTATTATGCCCATTGGCGATATAGATGGCCGAATTTTCCAGGCTTTCGAGAGAGTGCAGCACGATTTCGCAGTGCTCGCCAAAGAGGGCGGCCAGGCCGTCCACCACAGGAATATAGGACTCGATAATGGCGTAGTCTTCAAGGGTAAAGGGTTGGGAATCCATAAGTTTTATCTTTTATTATTATTCTGGTGCTGATAAAGATAAAGGCACCAGCGTGGACGCTGGCGCCATCATACATATGAACGGCTGATTACTTAGCCTTAAAATCCAACAACTCAATCTCAAATTTCAGGGTTGAGTTAGGTGGGATCTTGCCGGCTGCACGGTTGCCGTAGGCCAGGGCTGGTGGCGCAACGATCTCCATTTTACCGCCTTTTTTCAGCATAGGAATGGCTTCGATCCAGGCTGGGATAAGCTGATTTAATTGAAACTCAATCGGCTCACCACGCTCGTAGGAGCTGTCGAACACCGTGCCATCGGTAAGGGTGCCCTTGTAGTGAACCTTGACCGTGTCAGTGGCTTTTGGTGACTCACCTTCGCCAGCCTTTTCAATTTTGTAGAGGAGGCCTGAGGAGCTTTTCTTCACGCCGGCTTGTTTTTCAAAGTCAGCACGGAACTTGTCGCCCTGGGCCATGGTGTTTTTAGCACGCTCTTCATCTAATTGCTTGCTTTTTTCTAGCAGGATCTTATCCAAACTTTCCAATTTAGCCTGAAGGGCATCCTTGTCTAGCTTTTCATTGCCCTTTAAGGCATCATCAATGCCCTTGAGTACGCTGGCCTTATCATAAGAGAAGAGGTTTTTTTGCGACTCGATCACATCGTCAATGTTGTCCTTCATGCCTTGGCCCATCAAAATGCCCACGGCATAAGAGGCCTCTTCAATGTATTTGGCATCGACTTTGTCTGCTGCAACAGCAGATTGAGCCAGGACGCTGCCTGCAAACAGGGCAAGCACTGATAATTTTGCTTTTAACATAAAAATTCCTAATTGAGAGGTTTAAACCACAGGTTGAATAGGTTAAAGTGTATTCCTTTAAGATACAACCTTTTTTACCATGAACCCACAAAATTCCGCCCTTCTTGAGCGTATTACCGAGCTAGAAACCAAGCTGGCCTTCCAAGAATTTACTCTGGAGGAGCTTAATCAGGCCCTTATTGAGCAGCAGTTTGCCCTGGATAAGTTGCAACTGCAAGTCCGCCATTTGGCGGAAAAACTTTCAGGCATGAAGGGCAGCAACATCGCCTCAAGAGAGGAAGAAACCCCACCGCCGCATTATTAAGCTAAGGAGCCTTATGATTACCCTACACTTACTCGCCCAATCCCGAGCCTTACGCATTGTCTGGCTCTTGGAAGAGCTGGGCCTGGATTACCAACTCAAGCAATACGCCCGAGACAGCCAAACCCTCTTGGCGCCTGATAGCCTCAAGCAGGTTCATCCACTGGGCAAGTCGCCCATCTTGCAAGATGGCGAGCAGGTGCTAACCGAAAGCGGCATGATCACCGATTATCTCATCAGCCGCTATGGCCAGCAGCTTATGCCTGAATATGGCTCGGCCGATTACTGGGCCTATCAACGCTGGCTCCATTATGCCGAAGCCTCGCTCATGCCACTCTTGCTAATGAGTTTGGTCTTCCAACGGGTAGAAAGTTCCCCAATGCCCTTTTTTGTGCGGCCCATTGCCCGCAAAATCAGCGGCAGCGTTAAGCAGAGCTTCCTTCATCCGCAACTGGCCCTGCACTTGGCCCATGTGGAGCGGGAGCTGACAGGCAAAACATGGCTGATGGGCGAAAAGCTTTCAGGGGCGGATATAATGATGAGCTACCCCTTACAAGCTGCTCGCATGCGGCTGGATATGAGCCAATATCCGCAAATTGCCCGTTATCTAGCCCAAATTGAACAAGGAGCCGCCTACCAACGGGCGGTAGAAAAGGCGGGTGAGCCGCTGCTCAAGTTAAAATAGGGTAGCTCAAGCGGGGTAAATTGGCCCATTTTTTGCAAATTTTTCAAAAAAATTCCCCGCTTGTCTGGCCAGAGCGAGAAATCTGCTTGAACAGGCCCTAGGATCTCTGTATAATTTCAGGTCTTTAAAACCGTAGTTAAGGTCGGGTAATACCTGACGAGGTAGTCGGAAGGCCAAGGCCCTGATAATCCGACCAATTAACTTAAGCTTAAGTAAATTTATTGGAGAAGTTCAAATGTCTAGAGTCTGTCAAGTAACAGGCAAGCGTCCAGCAGTTGGTAACAACCGCTCACACGCAATGAATGCGACCAAACGTCGCTTCCTACCAAACCTTCACACTCACCGTTTCTGGGTTGAGAGCGAAAACCGTTTCGTAACCTTACGCTTAACAGCCAAAGGTATGCGTATTATTGATAAAAAAGGCATTGATGCAGTATTAGCTGAAATCCGTGCTCGTGGCGAAAAAATCTAAGGAGCAGTAAATGGCAGCTAAAGGTAATCGTGAGAAAATCCGTTTAGTTTCTACCGCAGAAACCGGTCACTTCTACACTACAACAAAAAACAAACGTAATATGCCAGAAAAAATGGAAATCAAAAAATTTGATCCAGTTGTGCGTAAACACGTTATCTACAAAGAAGCAAAAATCAAATAATCTGTTTCTGCGTAATTCAAAACCCAGCCAAGGCTGGGTTTTTTCTTATCCTGTTTTGGCTGTGGGTAACGAGTTACCCACGGTTAAATATAAAGATTCTCCTTTGGGGAATGATCATTCTTATTCTCGACCTTTGCCCCAAAGGGGCAAGTTTATGCTTAACCTAGGGTCACTTTGTTACCCTAGGGAATAAATGACGAGCTAGATCATCATTTCTCTCCTATTGTATGTTCTCTAACCAACATTCTTTGAGCGATTTGCTATAATTGCTGCCCAATTCATTCTTGAGGAAATCTTATGAAAAAACTACTGACCTCCCTTTTTGTCCTGTCTGCGGTTAGCTTGGCTGTCGCCAAAGAAGTGAATGTGAAATTCTTAGGCACATCAGATGTGCACGGCCGGATTGTGCCTTGGAGCTATGGGGCAGACGTGGAAGATAAGTCTGGATCTTACGCCCAAATTAAAACCTATGTGGACAGCGTTCGTAAGGAACACAAAAACGTGGTTTTAGTTGATATTGGTGATGCCATTCAAGACAACCAAGTGGAAGTCTTTGCCAAAACACCAGAGTATGCCAAAGACAACCCTGTGCCGAAAGTGCTGAATGCCATGGATTACGATATTTTCATTCTAGGCAACCACGAATTTAACTTTGGTATGCCGGCCTTAGATGCCATTTTGGAAGACATTAAGGCTCAAAAAATCACAGCCAATTTCTACTATAATGATGGCAGGCGCTACCTGGAGCCAACCACCATTATCAAAAGAGAAGGCGTAAAAATTGGAGTGATCGGCTTGACCACGCCAATGTCTGCCACTTTTGAAGCCGACACTGGCCATTTAAAGGATATGAAATTTAGCTCCCCAATTGAGGAAACCAAGGTCCAAATTGCTGCCCTAAAAAAACAAGGGGTGGATGCCATCGTCGTTCTCGCCCATATGGGGATTGAAAACGAAAACAATATTCCTGATACGGGTGTGGAAGATTTAGTCAATGCTGTGGACGGGATTGATGTGATCATCGCCGGCCATATGCACAAAAATGTGCCGGCAGAAACCATCAAAAACACCCTGATTACCGAGCCACATCGCTACGGCACTGTCGTGTCTGAAGTCGATCTGACCTTTGATGTGGATGAAAAAGGTAAGGTTAAGTTGCTATCTAAAACCGCCAAAACGGTGCCTGTTAAGGATCTGGCAAGCGACCCTGTGATCGAAGAAATTTACAAGCCTTATCATGAAGAACTCCGCCGTTTAAATAATGTGGTGATTGGCCAAACGGTCAATGAAATGGTGCCTCAAGGCAAAAATCACGGGGTATCGATTGCCTTCTCCCAGGACACGGGGTTGTCCTCCTACATCAATGATGTACAACAACATTATAGCGGGGCGGATGTCGTTTCTTTTGCCTTCGACCATGAAAAGGTCCGCCAAGACCAGGGCGAGATTAAGAAGAAAGATGTTATCTACAACTACCGCTATGCAGGCGGCGATGTCACCGTCTATGAAATGAGCGGCAAACAACTCAAAACCTATATGGAATGGTCGGCCGACTACTTCGACACCATCCAACCAGGCGACAAGGACTACCGCTACAATGCTGAACGCAAGAAATCCAAATATGTGACCTTTGATATTTTTGGCGGTGTGAGCTATAAGATCGACCTACGTAACCCAAGCGGCAGCAAGATTGTTGATTTAAGCCTAGCCGATGGCACAAAAGTGACTGATGAGATGAAGCTCAAGGTGGGCATGAACTCCTACCGCTTCAATCAGCTGGTGCGTAAGGGCGGCGTGCTAGAAGGCCAGCAAATTCCTGTTGTATGGGAGTCTAAAGTGGCCATGGGCCAGGAACAAGGCACCATCCAAAATATGATGATCGACTACCTGACCAATGTGAAAGCCGGCAAGATTGAGGGTAAATCCCATAATCGCTGGGCTATTGTGGGTTTGGATTAAAAAATAGATAAGGGCGGATTTCCGCCCTTTTTTAGTTTATAAGCCCCTTCAAGTGATACAAAGCCTCCAATGCCTGCTTAGGCGTGAGCTCATCAGGGTTGATATCCTTAAGTGCCTGCAAAATTGCAAAATTTTCCTGACTTTTAACCGCTTGCTCAGGTTCTTCTTGCACCTCTGCAAACAAACTTTCCTGCGGGTGTTTGGTTAGATCGGCCGTTTGCACCGAAATGGCCTCCAACTGCACCAATTTCTGCTTGGCCAGGCTAACCACCTGTTTAGGCACGCCGGCTAAGGCTGCTACGGCCAGGCCGTAGCTCTTGCTGGCCGCCCCTTCTTCTACCGTGTGCATAAAGACAATGCTGTCCTTGTGTTCACGGGCATCCAAATGCACGTTGGCCACGCCCTTGAGCTGGCTAGGCAGGCTGGTGAGCTCGAAATAGTGGGTGGCAAAGAGGGTCAGCGACTGGATCTTCTTGGCCAGCCATTCGGCACAGGCCCAGGCCAGCGATAGACCATCATAGGTGGAGGTTCCCCGCCCGATTTCATCAATTAAGACCAGACTATTTTCCGTGGCCTGATGTAGGATGTTAGCCATTTCAGTCATTTCTACCATAAAGGTAGAACGGCCGGAAGCCAGGTCATCGCTGGCCCCGATTCGGGTGAAGATCCGATCAAGGGGGCCGATTTCGGCACTTTCGGCCGGCACAAAGCTGCCCATATAGGCCATGAGGCTAATCAGGGCAATCTGCCGCATATAGGTACTCTTACCGCCCATATTAGGGCCAGTAACCACTAGCAAGTGGCGTTGGGGGTCAGGTAAACCGGGTTGGCCATAAAGGGGGTTTTGAGTACCTGTTCCACAACTGGGTGGCGGCCGGACTTGATGTTGATGCCCCGCTGAGGGCTGAAGGTCGGGCAAGTCAGGTTGAGGTTTTCCGCCCGCTCGGCCAGGTTGGTCAGTACGTCTAATTCAGCCAAGATCAGGCTGGCATGCTGTAGCTGGCCCAAGCATGGCAGGAGCTGGTCGAAGAGTTCCTCATAGAGCTGCTTTTCCAGGGCCAGTGAAGCTCCCTTGGCTTTCAGCACCTTGTCCTCATAGGTTTTAAGCTCTGGAATGATGTAGCGTTCAGCATTTTTCAGGGTCTGGCGGCGGACATAGTGAATAGGAGCCCGGTGGGCCTGGCCCTGGCTGATCTGAATATAGTAGCCGTGCACCGCATTAAAGCCGATCTTAAGGGTATCAATCCCCGTGGCCTGCCGTTCCCGCTCCTCTAAGTCCTCCAGGTATTTGGTGGCCCCTTCAGCCAGGGATCGCCATTCGTCTAGCTCCGCATGATAACCTGGGGCAATCACGCCTCCGTCCCGAATGAGTTGCGGGGGGCTATCGATAATAGCTCGTTCTAAGAGGTCGTGCAGATCACTGAAGTCCCCCATGGCTACCAGTCTCTCACTTAAACAAGCGGGCTGGTTTTGGCATAAATTTGCAAGTGCAGGGATCTGGGCTAGGGCTGTCCGCAGGCGGGTTAAGTCCCGAGGGCGGCCCGTTCTCAGGGCAACCCGGGCCAGGATCCGCTCCATATCGCCTACCTGTTGCAAGAGGGGCTGAAGGTCGCAAACCAGATCCGCTTGCAGGATGGCCTTGATGGTTTGCTGACGTTGGGTCAGGCGGTTGAGATCACGAATGGGCTGGTGGATCCAGCGTTTGAGCAGGCGGCTACCCATAGGGGTTACGCACTTGTCCAAGACCGAGGCCAGGGTATTTTCCGTGCCACCGGCCAGGTTCTGGGTCAGCTCCAGATTACGGCGGGTGGCAGCATCCAGCAGGACGGTATCGCTGTTTTGGGAAAGATGAATGCTGTTGATATGGGGCAGGGCGGTGCGTTGGGTTTCCTGGGCATAGTGGAGCACGCAGCCAGCCGCACAGAGGGCCACCACCGCCTTTTCCACCCCGAACCCCGTCAGGTTTTGTGTACCAAATTGGCGGTTGAGCAGGTTAATAGCCGTGACCAACTCAAACTCCCAAACAGGCCGGCGGCGTAGACCCTTGTAGCCTTCCAGCAGGCCCATGTGGGCGAAGTCCTCTGGGTAGAGGATTTCGGCTGGTTGCAGGCGTTGCAGTTCAGAGGCCAGGCTTTCTGGGCTAGGCAGTTCAGAGATAAGAAAACGGCCCGAGGTCATATCCAGGCTGGCCAGGGCCAGGGTGGATTTTTCAGCATAAACCGCTGTTACCAAATTATCCTGACGTTCGGGCAGAAGGGCCTCATCACTGACCGTGCCCGGGGTCACAATCCGCACCACCTTGCGTTCCACCGGCCCCTTGCTGGTGGCCGGGTCGCCGATCTGCTCACAGATGGCCACCGATACACCCAAATTGACCAATTTAGCCAAATAGCCTTCAACTGAATGATAGGGCACGCCGGCCATGGGAATGGGCTCGCCAGCGGAAGATCCCCGCTTGGTCAGGGTCAAGTCCAGCAGGGCAGAGGCCCGTTTGGCATCCTCATAGAAAAGCTCATAGAAGTCGCCCATGCGGTAAAAGAGCAGAACATCAGGATTTTCAGCCTTAATCTTGAGGTATTGGGCCATCATGGGGGTGTGGTTGGAATATTGTGACGGGTCAGCCATGCTTATTTTGCGGTTAGAAATCAAGGCCGATAGTGTAGAGCAAAACGAAAGCGGTTAAAAGTGGCAATTTTTTTGCAAAAGTTTGGCCTAGATCGCATTTTTATTTGCATAACTTTGCTAAAATTTACACAGTAACATTTTTTAGGTATTTATGGAGACATTTATGAGTGAAATTGCACTCACGGTCAGCCTCTTGTCCTTGGTGGCCGTGCTAGGTTTGTGGATAGGACATATCAAAATTCGGGGCGTTAGCTTAGGGATTGGTGGCGTGCTCTTTGGCGGCCTGATTGTGTCGCATTTTATGGGCCAGTTTGGGGTCAGCCTGGATGCCCACACCCTGCACTTTATTCAAGAGTTCGGCCTAATCCTCTTTGTTTATACCATCGGGATCCAGGTCGGCCCGGGCTTTTTTGCTTCTTTACGCCATTCGGGCCTCAAACTTAACGGCTTTGCCATGCTGATTGTGGCCCTCAGCGGCCTTTTGGTTATTGCCTTACACAAGCTCTTTGATGTGCCTCTGCCTGTTATTCTGGGCATCTTTTCTGGTGCGGTCACCAATACGCCATCCCTGGGTGCAGGCCAACAGGTCTTGGCCGAATTGGGCAGCGATACGGCCGTGATGGGCATGAGCTATGCCATTGCCTATCCTTTTGGGATCATCGGTATCCTGCTGACCATGTGGCTGGTGCGGGTAGTGCTCAAAATCAATGTGGACAAGGAAGCCGAGGCCTTTGAGCAAACCCAGCATCGCACCCAGGCCCTGAGCACCCTAAGCGTGCGTTTAACCAATGCCAACCTCAATAACCTCATGCTGCGGGATTTGCCGGGGTTTGAACACCACGATGTGGTCTATTCCCGCCTTAAGCGGGGCGAGGAATGGTTAGTGCCTAAAATTGATACCGTCCTGCAAATTGGCGATATTTTGCACTTGGTTGGAGAGGCCAAAAACCTACGTAAGATGCAACTGGTGCTGGGCGAAGAGGTAAACACCACCTCCGTTTCTAATAATAAGGAAACCTACTTCCGCTCTGAGCGGGCCATTGTGACCAATGAAAAGGTTTTTGGCAAAAAAATCCGCCAGCTTATGCTCAAGGGCAAATATGATGTGGTGATTTCCCGCCTCAACCGTGCGGGCGTAGAGTTGGTGCCAACAGGGGAAATGACCCTGCAATTTGGTGACGTGCTCCACTTAGTTGGCCGTAAGGAGGACATTGAAACGGTAATGGGGATTATCGGCAATGCCAAACAAAAATTGCAACAGGTCCAAATGTTGCCGATTTTTATCGGGATTGGCCTGGGCGTGCTTTTTGGCTCTATTCCTGTTTATATTCCAGGCTTCCCGGTTGCCCTCAAACTGGGCCTGGCGGGTGGGCCTTTGGTCATTGCCCTTATCTTGGCTCGAATTGGTAGTTTCCGCAAACTCTACTGGTTTATGCCGCCGAGTGCCAACCTGGCCTTACGAGAAATCGGGATTGTGCTCTTCTTGGCCGTGGTCGGCCTTAAATCGGGTGGCCAGTTCCTAGAAACCTTGCTCAGCCCTGAAGGGATGTCTTGGATCTTTTACGGTGCGCTGATTACCTTCCTGCCCCTGGCCATTACCGGCATTGTAGCCCGTGTCTATGGCAAGATGAACTACCTTTCCCTCTGCGGCCTCTTGGCCGGCTCCATGACCGACCCGCCAGCCCTAGCCTTTGCCAACAGCATTAAAGAGGGCAACGGGGCGGCGGCACTTTCTTATGCCACGGTTTACCCACTGGTTATGTTCCTAAGGATTATCCTGCCGCAGCTCTTAGCCATTTTGCTCTGGGTTGCCTAGGCAAACAAGCGGGTGAAAACCCGCTTGTTTTGCAAATTTTGCCTGTAAATAGACCCCTTGTTAGGGCGTGTCCTCAATTTGCTTACGGCGGTATTTTCGGCAAAAATTCGCCATCTACTTCGTCAAAAATACTCGCCAAATGCCTATTTGGCTGCGTTTTTTTCCTCGAATCTGTCGTTTTTTGCTCGAAAAACCGACTCGTTTTCAAATTGAGGACACGCCCTAGTTATCGTCTATTGGCTCAAATTGGGCTATAATCCCCCTACTTTTTTAAGATAAGGAACCCACCATGCAAAACCCAAAAGATGATCTACTTTACGCCCCTGTTGAATGGACAGACTGTAGCCAGGGCTATAACGACATTCTCTACCACAAATCGGCCGATGGCATTGCCAAAATTACCATCAACCGCCCTGAAGTGCGTAATGCCTTCCGCCCGCAAACCGTCAAAGAAATGATCCAAGCCTTTTCTGACGCCCGCTTTGATGAAAGCGTGGGCGTGATTGTGCTAACTGGCCAGGGCGAAAAAGCCTTCTGTTCAGGCGGTGACCAAAAGGTCCGTGGCGACTACGGCGGCTATAAGGACGACAGCGGCGTCCACCACCTCAACGTTTTAGACTTCCAACGTGACATCCGCACCTGCCCGAAACCTGTGGTGGCCATGGTGGCCGGCTATGCCATTGGCGGTGGCCATGTTCTGCACATGATTTGCGACCTGACCATTGCCGCAGAAAATGCCATTTTCGGCCAAACTGGCCCGAAGGTTGGCTCCTTTGATGGTGGCTGGGGGGCTAGCTACATGGCTCGCATTGTTGGCCAGAAAAAGGCCCGTGAAATCTGGTTCCTCTGCCGTCAATATGACGCCAAGGAAGCCTTGGAAATGGGCTTGGTTAATACCGTTGTGCCTTATGCTGATCTTGAGAAAGAAACCGTCCGCTGGTGCCGTGAAATGCTCCGCAACAGCCCGATTGCCCTGCGCTGCTTAAAAGCGGCATTGAACGCCGACTGTGACGGCCAATCTGGCTTGCAGGAGTTAGCCGGCAATGCCACCATGCTCTTCTATATGACAGAAGAAGGCCAAGAAGGCCGCAACGCCTTCAACGAAAAACGCGCGCCTGATTTTAGCAAGTTTAAGCGGAATCCTTAGGTGCTTAATCCCCCCCTCCGCCTTCGGCAGCTCCCCCGCAAGCGGAGGGAGCGAAAGTTATACGGAATATTGATGAGACTTCCCTCCACCCGCTTGCGGGGGAGGTGCCGAAGGCGGAGGGGGATTTAGCTACCTTAGCAAATTATCAATAATCCCTAGGGTAAACGTTACCCTAGGAGAACAAGATTTAAACAAAAGAAAACCCCACGGCCTTAAAAGCAGTGGGGTTTGGTTTTTCACTTAAAGGTGATTATTTGGCAGCAGGGGCTTCTTGTTTTGGAGCAAAACGGGCTTGTAATTCGTTTTGGACTTTTTGCAGTTCAGCTGCTTTGGTTAAGAGGGTTTGTTGCTTTTCAGCCACGGCTTGTTGTTTCTCAGGTGTATCAGCCTGTTGGGCTTCTTTGGTGAAGTCTAGGGTTGTTTTTAAGACTTCAACCACGCTGTCTTTGAAAGATTTGACTTGGGCATCTTTCACATCAACCGCTTCGTATTTAGCAATCACTTGTTCCATGGTAGAGAAGTATTCTTTCACGCCTGCTTCAAGGGCTTCTTTGTTGCCCGCTTGTTGGGCTTCAACGATTTTTTGTTGAACCGCATTTAAGGCTGGGGTGAACTCGGCATCAAGACCTAAGACTTGTTGGAATTCTGCTTGGGCAGCGTCCGCTGGGTTGGCAGCAGGGGTTTCTGCTTTTGGTGCAGCAACTTCTGTTTTGGTTTCTTGGGCTGCTGGTGCTGTCGTTGTGGCAGCCTTATCAGCTGGTTTATCACAAGCGGTTAAGAAAAGGGCAACAAGTGCAGCGGCACTGATTTTGGTAAATTTGTTCATTTTAGTTCCTAACGTTGATTAAATATTCACAAAAAATGTGAGGTTTTATTGTATTACAGATGAGTAGGCAAACCAAGTGCTTGTTTGAGCAGCTGGTTTTTCACCGGCCTAAGCTGATTGGTTAGGCTAAGGCCCAAGCCCCGCACCAGTTTTTTTACTGGGTGATCATCTGCAAACAGTTCCTTTAAGACCCCCATGCTGCCTAAAAGTTTCACGGCCTCTACTTTTCTTTTGCGTTCAAAGCGTCTGAGGTGGCGGTAGTCGCCGATATCATGGCCTGCGGCCAGGTGTAGGGCTAACTCTTGGGCCAGGCATTTTGCATCGGCAAAGCCCAAATTCACGCCCAAGCCTGCCAGCGGGTGGATGGTATGGGCGGCATCACCAATTAAGGCCAGGCGGGGCTGGGCGAAATCCCGTGCATAGCGGGCAACAAGCGGGTAAATATTGCGAGAACCTTGCAAGTGGCAGAGGCCCAGGCGGTTGTCAAAGGCGATGGTCAGTTGCTTGTTAAAGTCGGCTTCCTCACAGGCCTGGAGAGCGGCAGCCCTTTCAGGTGGCAGTGACCAGACAATGGAGCATTGATGCGGATCCTTCATGGGCAAAAAGGCCAGAATGCTATCAGGGGCAAAAATTTGGCGGGCGGTTTGCTCATGAGGTTCTGCTGTTTTGACATTACAGACCAGGGCGGTGTGTTCATAATCCCTAGAAATGAGGGGAATATGGCTTTGGTTTCGCACCCAAGACTGGGCGCCATCAGCCCCCACCACCAATTTGGCCGAGAGCATTTGCCCATCTTCAAAGGTGAGAAAGGCACCGTTTTCGCTGATGCCCAGCTTTTGCAGCTTGTCAAAAACAAATTCCACATTGGCCTGGGTTTTGACCTGCTCATACAGGGCGTGTTGGATCTGCTGGTTTTCAATAATAAAGCCCAGTTGATCTAGGCCCAAGGCCCGCAGGGCAGGGTCTTGGTTATCAAACTGGATCTGGGCAAAGCTGTCTTTTTCCCAGACCTCCATCTGATCATAGGGCGAGCGTTTTTGAGCAGGAATATGCTGCCAGGCCCCGATCTCTTCCAAAAGGCTTTGGCTGGCAAAATTGATGGCGCTGACCCGATTGCTGGTTTGTTCTAAATTGAACTGGGGCGGAGCCTGTTCCACCAAAATAATGCGGCAGTCACAAGCTGCCAGCTGGCCAGCTAAGGCCAGACCCACCATACCAGCACCGACAATAACAAGATCTGCACTTTTCATACTAGGCCTGCTTATCCAGTTGGGCAATTTCGGCATCCAGTTGGGCAATCTTGTCGGCCATTTTTTGCTGGCAGAGGTCAATCAGCTCCCGCAGGTTTTCACGGCTATAGCCGCTGGTATCAATCGGGTCCATGGCCTCGCAAATAACCGTGCCATTGTTCCAGCGGTTTAGATCCACCTTATTATGTAAGGAGGAACACACAATCGGCACAATGGGCACGCCGGCGGCAATGGCGGTGTGGAAAGCGCCCGTTTTAAAGGGCAGGAGGCCACGACCACGGCTGCGGGTGCCTTCAGGGAACATCCAAACCGAAATCTGGCGTGCCTTGATAATATCAGCCACCTTGTTCATGGTGCCAATGGCGCTGCTGCGGTTTTCTCGGTGAATAAAAATATTGCCTGTTGCCCAGTAAACCAGGCCAAAAAAAGGCACCCAAATCAGGCTTTTCTTGCCGACCGACACCGTGCGAGGCGGCACCATGCCGGCAATGGTCACCATATCATAGTTGTTTTGGTGGTTGCCGATGTAGATAGCGGGTTGGTTAAATTCAGGCTTTTCCCGGCGAATAACCTTCAGCCCCACTAGCGGATGCAAGGCCCCAAACATACGGGCCACCACGCCCACCGAGCTTGGGTGGCGCAGGCGGCAAAGGGCATAAACAGAGCCAACCACAGACACCAAAATGGCCGCCAGGGCGACTAGAATAATACGGAGGAGTTTTAGCATAGTTGCTCCTTGTGCAAGCGGTTAATTTTTGTGTGGAATTTGCAAATTTTTGCTTAAATTTAGCCGCTTGTTTTATCTTTTAAGAAAAGATAGCACCTGCTTTTAGGCTACAACTGTTCAAAACATCAGAATATGATTAAACGTGATTGGTAGGGACGCATTGCATGCGTCCGTAAACAAGACCTTAATCAACTTTGATGAAACATAAATATCGCAATGGACGCATGCAATGCGTCCCTACAAAAGGTTATTTAAGTTCAATGACAAGGTTTTGAACAGTTGTGGCCTCCAAGTTGGTGCTGGTCTAAGGCACCAGCGAGGACGCTGGCGCCAGCATGTTATTGAGATTAAAGCTGAATTTGTGCCTTTAAGAAGGCCTGCACCTCATCCCGCTTCACCATGACTTTTTCCCCAGTGCGGCGGTTTTTGTATTCGACTTCGCCGTTTTCTAGGTTTTTCTCGCCAATCACGATAGTGTGCGGCACGCCGATCAGCTCCATATCAGCAAACATGACACCCGGGCGTTCCTTGCGGTCGTCAAAAATCACATCCACATTTTGGGCCTTAAGGCTGGCGTAAAGCTCTTGGGCAAAGGCTTGGACTTTTTCTGACTTGTGCATATTCATTGGCACGATGGCAACAGTAAACGGGGCGATTGGATCTGGCCACTTAATGCCACGCTCGTCAAAGTTCTGCTCAATGGCAGCCGCCACCACACGGGTCACACCAATGCCGTAGCAGCCCATGATCATGGTTTGCGGACGGCCGTCTTCGCCTTGCACAGTCGCTTTCATGGCTTCGGAATATTTGGTGCCAAGTTGGAAGATATGGCCAACTTCAATCCCACGTTTGATAAGCAGCGTACCCTTACCATCCGGGCTTGGATCGCCCTCTACCACGTTGCGTAAATCGGCCACTTTTGGCAGGGCTACATCCCGCTCCCAGTTGATGTTGAAGTAGTGCTTGCCGTCAATATTGGCCCCTGCACCGAAGTCGCTCATAAGGGCAACACTGCGGTCGATAATGGCTGGAATATTGAGGTTCACCGGGCCAAGTGAGCCAACGCCCGCACCGATTTTGGCCTTGATTTCCGCCTCATCCGCAAACTCAAAAGGCTCGGCCACCTCTGGCAATTTCACCGCCTTGATTTCGTTGAGCTCGTGGTCACCACGGATAATGAGTGCGACCAAAGGTGCTTCCTCACTAGCCCCCTTCACAATCAGGGTTTTCACCGTTTTCTCAATCGGCAGGTTGAACTGTTCCACTAATTCGTGAATGGTTTTGGCATTTGGGGTATCAACAAGCTGCATTTCTGCCGTTGGAGCTTGACGCTCGCCCACGGCAATGGCTTCGGCCAATTCAATATTGGCGGCATAGTTGGACTCGGTGGAAAAGACGATGTCGTCCTCACCGCTTTGGGCCAGCACCTGGAACTCGTGCGAGCCTGTCCCCCCGATGGAGCCAGTGTCTGCCTGGACTGGGCGGAAATCCAAACCTAAACGGTTAAAGATATTGCAGTAGGTTTGGTGCATAACCTCGTAGGTTTCTTGCAGGCTTTCATAGCTGGTGTGGAAGGAATAGGCATCCTTCATGGTAAATTCACGGCCTCGCATGACCCCGAAACGTGGGCGGATTTCGTCACGGAATTTGAGCTGGATTTGGTAAAGGGTCAGTGGCAGCTGTTTGTAGGAGCTGACTTCACGGCGAACCAGGTCGGTAATCACTTCCTCGTGGGTTGGACCTAGCACGAAGGGGCGGTTATTACGGTCGGCAAAGCGTAGAAGCTCAGGGCCATAGTCGTCCCAACGGCCGGATTCTTCCCAGAGTTCAGCTGGCTGGCTAAGCGGCATCAGGGTTTCAATGGCCCCGCTCTTGTTCATTTCTTCACGGATAATGTTGGTGACCTTATTGAGCACCCGCACACCAGTTGGCAACCAAGTGTAAAGGCCAGAGGCCAGCGGGCGGATCATGCCTGCTCGCAGCATTAACTGGTGGCTGACCACCTGAGCATCATTTGGGGTTTCTTTGAGGGTTGAAAGTAAATATTGACTGGTACGCATATTTTTCCTAGTTGAATTTGAAATTTGGGCCTATTCTAAAACAAAAAGAGGGTTGATTTTACCGATTTTTTGCAAATGGCAACATAATATAAAAAAATCAGGCATAGTCAAACTATGCCTGGGGTTTATTTTTGGCTTTCGTTGTAATACTTGTAGGCATCATCCATATTGGGGAAGTGGTGCATCATGCCATTTTCTAAGACGACGGCATTATCGCAATAGGACTTCATGGCGCTAGGACTATGAGAAACCAAGATAATGGAGCGGTCTTTGCGTTTTTCAAAAAGCTCATACTTACATTTTTCAGAAAAGCGTGAGTCACCTACGGCGATAACCTCATCAATGAGATAGCAGTCGAATTCCACCGAAAGTGAAAGTGCAAAGGCCAGGCGGGCTTTCATCCCCGAGGAGTATTTTTTGACAGGTTCATAGAGATAGTCACCTAATTCAGAAAATTCCTTGGTAAAGGCCGTGACATAATCGACATCAACATCATATAAACGGCAAATAAACCGTAAATTATCCATACCCGTTAGGCTGCCTTGGAAGGCCCCGCTAAAGGCAAGGGGCCAGGAAATGCTCATGGAGCGTTGAATAATCCCTGAGGATGGCGCTTCTACACCACTAATCAGGCGAATGAGGGTGGATTTACCTGCACCATTTCTGCCTAAAATACCAATTTTTTCGCCCTTTTGTAGCTCGAAATTGACATCATTAAGTACGGTTTTCCAGCCATTGCGGGTCTGATATTTTTTGCTCACATGTTGTACGCTAATCATGCGGGTTCCACTCCCTTGCTAAATTGCTTCACCATAAGTAATCCGATAAAGATCAAGACTAAATCAGTAACCAAGAGGAAATAGGGATCTTCATAGGTAATAACGGTTGAGCCAAAATATCCTTTCCTAAACATTTCTGTTCCGTGGATCATTGGAATCCAAAGCAACTGTTCCCTAATTTGGCTGGGTAGGTTGTGGACAAAAAAGAAGGCGCCAGATAAGGGGAGAAGTATAAAGCTAAATGTACCCCAGAGTTTGCCAAAAACATCAAAATGGTAGGCGATAGAACAGATAATCAAGCCCAAGCCAAAAGCGAAGAAAGCCATAAGCATCCAGGCTAAAAGCATATAGAACATATCATAGGGCATGCTAATCCAATCTAAGGCAATAAACAGCGCAGTAATAATGATCTGAGCAATGCTTGCCCCTGCAACTTCTAAGAGCACCCGTGTAAAAATGGTATCTAAAACTCGGACATTGCGGTGATAAAGTAAGCTAGTATTGGCTGAAATGGCACCGATAGCCCTGTTTGATGCATTACGCCACATCATGGCCATTGGGTAACCTGTAATCACAAAGGCAATGATATTCAGCGTAGAATAATTGTCCGCACGGATAAGCTTCCACATAAGGGCGATCATCAAGGTCATTAGCAATGGCTCAACAAAGAGCCATAAGAAGCCGATATTTTTTCTCCCATAACGTGTAATCACCTCCCGCATTAAGAGAGCACCGATAACCCGGCGTTGAATGCGGAAGGAATCTCCTAGGGAGGTTTCATCTCCGTATTTCATTAGTTTTTATGCTCTCTTACACTGGCTAAAAGTAAACTAAGCACACCATATAAAATCAGACCAATAACAAAGGTGGCAATGATATTGTAGATACGGTGGGGTTCAAAAGCCCAGTCTGGTTTACTTGGTTGGTTAATAACTTCCAAATAGAGTTGTTGGCGATCTGCCTCACCCTTGGCATTTTGATAGGAGGTCATGGCAGCGGTGAGTTGCTGTTGAGCAAGCTCATTGGCCAGCACCAAGCGTTGGTAGTCAGCCGTTTGGGTGGCAACTGAATTATTTCCACCAGAAAGCTGTTTAGACTGTTCTTCTATTTCCTTTTTGAGGCTACGTTGACGCATTTGCAAGGCGCCAACTTGAGGGTTATCTGGTGTAATAGAGAGCAGTTGAGCAAGCTGGGTTTCCACTCGGATAAGCTCACTTTTTAAACTCGAGATTAAGGTAAGTTGCACGCCTGATTGAGCAGGTAAGTCAAAAATGCGATTTTTAATGCGATACTGACTCAGTTCATCGGCGGTTAAATTGACATTATTTTGCGCTTCTTGAACCGCTTGTTCTGCAAACTCAATGGTATCTTTTCTTGCCCGCTCATTTAGGCGGTTAATTAAGGTTTCCCCCGCTTTAAGTAGTCTTTCATTGATCTGTTTTCCTTCTTCTGCTTCAAAAGAGCGAACGCTTAATGTTGCGATGCCTGACACAGAATCAACATCCACCGTAAGCCGATCTCTAAAGTAGAGATAAAAGGCCTCTTGCGAATCATTAAGGCCTAAGCCATTGAAACGGCTAAGAATATCCCCCTTGTTAGTATAAAACTCTCTTACTGGTAAGGTGCTTTCTAATTGCTCCAATGCCGTGCGAGAACGCATATATTCTTGAACCGAATAGGTATCATCTTGAGAACGTGCAAAGCCTGACCCCTGCAATAAGGCTCCAACGCCAGTTAAAGAGGCCTGGTTACGAGGCGAACGCACCACAAAGCTGGATTCAGACACATAAATATCTGAGGCAACTAGCCCAAAATAAACTGCTGAAAACAGGGTTGGGACAATAACGGTTAGCCATAACAAGGGGTTAAGGCGCTTTCTTTTTTTGGTTTTTTTGACTTCTGACATATAGGGTATCCTGTTAAATTAGAAGGCTCTAATAGAATTGGTTGTACTCGTAATTGGCGTAGTAATTGAGAAGATCATTCTCAAGAATTTTTGGAATTCGGCCAATGGTGCGTTAGAGACATAGACGATGTCCTTATCTTCGATTGGGAAACGTTGTAATAAGAACATGGTTTCTGGCTCAAGCAGATTAGCTCGGAAAACGGTTGGCACCTCCATGCCCATACCGTAGCCTTTGGCAGCCCATTCATTTTGTTGGGCGTAATCTAGCTGGGCAAAAGGCACATGGCGGAAGATAAACACGCCACGCGGGTCAGAGCGATCGTCAATTAGACCGCCCATTTTACCAATGGCTTCAGCCAAGGTAATGCCCTGGCTGGAGAAGCGTACTTGTTGGTTGTTGCCAACAGCACCAAGGCCCGTGAATTTATAAGGCGTATTCAATAAAGAGAGGACATCACCAGCACGAAGCGTGATGTTTTGAGTAGGATCTGCAATCAATGTTGAAAAAGCTAAGGTTTTTACCTGATAGCCACGGGTTAATTGCACAGTCACATCTTCAATATTTTCGGTTGTCCCCCCCACAGCGGCCACGGCGTCAAGTACCCGTTCATTATTGGCGGTTAAGGGCATTCTCACGGTGCTGCCCTGGCGAATAACTGTGACATCGGCTGAATTATTATTGGCAATTTTGACCAGGGCTTGCGGCTGATTGGCCTTACGCTTCAACGCCCCTACGATTTGATTTTGGATCTCTTCAGGGCTTTTGCCTGCAACCCGAATGTTGCCCACAAAGGGAACAGTGACCGTACCATTCTTATTGACCATTTGCGCAGGGAGTTGGGTTAAATGCCCACTACCCTGGCCTTCTGTGCTGAAGGTGCCACCAAATAAGACAGCAGGGGGGCTTCCCAAATCGAAATTTCTAAAACATCACCAACATTGACCTTGCCTGCATAGCCCGCATTGCCAGATATGCCATCAAAGCCTGAAAATTTTTGGTTTTGTTGGATAGATAGTAAGTGCTGGACGACAGTATCATTAAGCTCAACAAGATTGACTTTAGTAGCCAAATCAGCGCTCTGTCTATTGTTGTTGATGTCTAATATGGCCGAGTGACTAGGCCCTGAAGTTGGTAAAGAGGAGCAACTTGCTATAACTAATGATGAAGCAAGGCTTAATATTAGTTTGATTTTTTGTAATTTCATTTATATGATCTCTTATAAAATAAAGGGTACGTTTATTAAAGAATGTTTGGATATTGGATAATATATTATTTTCTATCACACCTAATATCATTTTCTTTTTTAAGCTTTAAATAAGCATCTACTAAGAACCCTTTTGGATTATTTATTAGCTTCCGAAATTTTCTAAATAAAATATTTTTCTTGGGAGATGACAAGTCTATTTCGGGCAAACAATCATTCTTACTATACACCATGTTTTTAATGTTATGCATTACCTTTTTAATCTCTAGATGTAATATTTCATTCCTGTTTAAGGGGAAGTCTATGTTATCTTCAAACCAATCTTGATTAAGATTAGAGAGAGGATTCTTAAGTATGTTATCCATTGGATGTATTATACCACTATCTATAAAATGATGCATAGCATATTTCTCTTTAACACCAATGTTACCTATAACAAGAGAAGGGATACCATAATATAATGCTTCTAATAGGACTGTAGAAGATATTGACATACAAAGATCTATTTTAGGGAAAAGGGTTTCTAGGCTCTCATCAGTGAAAAAGAAATTATTTACTTCTTTTAAATGTGGAGTTTCACCTATTAACTCGTAGTATAGCTCTTTATATGGGTATTTATCTAAGTGTATAGTTGTTTCTTTGTTTCCAGCCAATCTAGTTTTAATAAAAAATTTTTTATCAGGATTGTTGATTGCAAGATATATGATTTTGCTTAAGATAAAAACCCTTTCATTCTTGCTTTCAGGGTATTTCACTTGGTCTATAAAAACAATGTTTTTTATGCCATTCTCTATTTTTTTAGAGTAAGCCATTCTAAGCTGTTCATTTATATTAATAAGGCCATAATTGAAACTTGTAGTATTAGTATTATAAATGGTACTTAGTTTATTTATTCTATCTAGGTCAGCTTTGGAGTTTGCTAGAATTAGGTCTGACTTTAATCTAGCAAGGATGCTATCAGTATGTCCAAAAATGACCCCGGGGAAAATAGATAATATTAGAGGTCTATCATGATCTAAGGGAGAAAAATATCGGTAATATGACTCAACTATTTTTTGAAAAGCCATATTTCCCACTGATAATATGATTATATCATAGCGTTTATAATTTTCTCTATTTAAAGTATGATATTCAACCTTGGCATAGCACTGTGACTGGCTTTCCATAAGCTGTCTTTCAGACACCTGTTTTCTTTTCACGGGGTATAGACATAAATCAATATTGCTATGGTTAATCCTTTGTGCTAATTTCACACCAGATTTTAAAAAAGAGTCATAGGTAGCAATAATAAGAACTCTGTACATATATTGCCTCAAATTTGGTCTGATTTTTCTATAAAATCGATATTTTTAAATCTTTTAAGTATATGAAAGTGCTCATCTGATTCTTTAAATGTTTTATCTGAATACTCAAGTTTCTCTAGCATATTGTCCTTTAATAAAGGATATATTGATGCAGATAAAGAGTTTTCTGATATTTTTTTTCCATATATAAGACCTGTAGATGTTAGTGCAATAATAACTTTTGGCTTAGCCTGGCTAATCAGCCCTTCAATTAAGAAACCATACTCATCAAGGAGTAGTATTTTATTAAGTAGTCCTTTTTCTTGGATCTTATTGAACAGCATATTTTTTAGTTCAATAGGATCTTTCGGATGCAGTTTAATGAAAACTTTTGAATTGTATTTTTGGCTGTATTGTGACAATATATTTAATAATCCCTCTGCATAGATATCATGAGGGAATGGATATCTTTGGTTTAGGAATAAAATATCATTGTCTGTAATGTTGTATTGATTAATTATATGAAATATCTTGTGGTCTGGCTTTATATCTTCATATAGAAAAAACTCTTTCTTTTCCTTTATTTTAAATACAGGGTCTAATAACTCAGGGAAGACTGCATAGACTTTATTAAATTCAGAGCATAGACCTATAGCTGGCCTTAGTTGCCTAAGAAGGAAAAAGTTTTTAATTAGGAAAATAGATTTTTTTTCTTTTGCTGTGAATGATGATTTAAGTGTATTAATTGCCTCATTATAATCTTTATACTTATAAGTGGCTGTTCCTTCCTCTATGAGATTGAGCTCAATTTTCTTTTCTTTTGCCAGAGCACATAATAGGTTATAATGTTTTTCAAAGCTTAATATAAATAATCTATGAGGCTTTATTTTGTCAATCATGACTCTATAAGAGTTATTTATTATTGTTAATGCTTTGATATTAATAACATTAGGGAAAGAAGGTATTTTTAGTAATAAAATTGTATTAAATAGTGCTTTATTTGCATTTTTTTGAACTAATTTTGGCATTTCTAAGTTTTTTTTCGTATATATGATGACCAATACACAATTTAAAAATTTTTCTTTCTTTATTAGCCCTTCAACTTGAGCTAGCTGCCCTAAATGAGAAATAACAAATAGATTTTTTGTTTTCTTTACATATTCTAGATAGTTACATTTAAACATCCAAGAGTCTTGTAAAAATTTAATCGGATCTTTAATTAGTTTTTTAAATTTTTTCATAATTATCCTTAGGTAAAAGTTTAGATATGTTTTTCTATAATCTCTCTTAATAAGTCATATCCTTGTTCATTTAAATGTAGGCCATCACTACTTAAATCATTTCTGAGCTTACCATATTTATCACTAAAATGAGGATCTAAAGTAATCCAAATATGATTTTTAAGATTTTCTTTCAAATATTTATTCAGTAAGCGGATGTCGTTGTTGTTTCTATCTATTTGTAATGCTACCGGCATTATTTCTAAGAAGTGAATTTTCACATCGTGTTGAATAGATATCAAGTGATTAATTATATTTTGAATATCTTGTAGTATACTATTATCTGACCAGTTATTCTGGAGGATGTCATTTATCCCTAGCATGATAAAAACTTTATTTCCTAATTCTTTTATCAGTCCTTTGTTTAAAATTAAATCTAAGTATTGTTTGGCTGTAATACCAGATACACTTAGGTTATTAATTTTTTCTTGCTTTAATTCCTGAGCATCCCATCTTTCTAGTATAGAATGGCCAATAAAAGTTATTGGTTGGCAAGTGTTGAATTTTTCATGTTTAGCTAGAATGTTATGGTGGATTAATTCTAGTATGCCGTTTTCTTTATTTCTCTTTTGAAGGATAAAGTTAAAATACTCAAAATCAACAGATTCATCTATATCGATTGATGATTCTTTATCCATAAAGTAAGCGATTGATCGTTTTCCATAAAAGTGTTTATGCTGCAAGTATTCTGCAGGTTTAGCACTAAAAATAGCACCATTTGGGGAAAATTCTGGGTGGTATTGTTGGCGAGCATAGTTTGAATAATCTAACACGAAGTGCTTTAAACTTTGATCTTCATCAATTTGACGCGTTAATGTTGTTGGCTTATGTGCATCGCTGACAGATACACAAAAATCAAAATTTTCGAAATTTTCTTCGAATTTTTTATTTGCTTCTTGGATGTGTTGAGCTGTACGCAACGGTGAGGTGGGTTGTAATAGGACAAAATAGTCGATATATAAGGATGCATATTGATTTAGTACATCTTCAATAACAACAAACGAACTAGCCTTATCTGATGCGAGATGCTCAGCTCGTTTGATAAACTCTATAGGGTAGTGGGATAGTAGGTCGATATATTCTTGGGAATCAGTGCTAACAATGATTTTCTCAAATTCTTTAGATTCTATAGCAGCTTCGATGGTGTATGCGATTAAGGGTTTTCCATTGGCAAGTAAGACATTTTTGTTGGGCAATCCTTTTGAACCAGAGCGTGCAGTGATGATAGCGATTTTTTGCATAGTTAATGTTCTCAGCTTGATGAGTTAATACATGATTTTTCGCAAATTATAGCATGTATAGACGCAACTATGATGTACTACTTTGTATAGAATGATAAAATTTGTAAGGAAAGCATGTTTTCTTATACATATATATTCTTATACATACCTATAATGTTAAAAACCATACCTCTCTTATGTTAGAGGATGGGAGCTACTAAAGAGCATTTACTCTCATTGCTGCTAATGATATGCTATGTGACACTCGTTAGTGCGTAAGCAAAAATAAGAAACAAAGGGCATATGATGCAAGAATTGGATATTGGTTTACCTAAATGTTACAAAGCGGCCTACTATGATATAGGCAGTAAAAATCTCTTGATTACTTTTACTCCTTCTAATGGTTTTTTCTTATATCACAGTAAGATTAGTGCCAATAAGCTATGTATCGCTTCAACTACACCTAATTATTATATCTTTAATCCGGGATCTGCTTGTAAAAAGATTATAGACTTTATTAAAGATAAGGCTATTGAAAATATTATTTGCTTGGGCTCTAGTAAGGCAGGCCTGGCGAGTATTTTATGGGGGCAGATTTTATATGAGAAATTAAAGAATACTCATAATGTTTTTGTGTTGTCATTTAGCCCGCAGTCAAAACTCTATCCTTTTAATGAAAATTTATATTTCCCTTCTTATAAGCAGATGTGGAAAACTGCTCAAGTTGATAATGACTTAAATAAATGTCTAATAAATTATGGCGATGTTAATTTGGTATTAAAAGATTCGGATATTCCGGGTATGATTATATATCCAGAGCATAATATGACGGATAAGCTAGAGGCAGAGCGTATCGTAGCCAAAAACATTCGTCTTATTCCATTAAAGAATTACCCATTACATGGGTCTTTTTTGCCTTTTATGCCACAAGCGCAAGATAATGTAAAACTTAAATCTATGGTCAAAAAGCTATATGAGAATGCATTAAAAGATGATGATGTTAAAGCTACTCTTCCTAGTTCCGAATATGAGATATTGAAATTAATTAAACTTATTAATGCACCTAATATCGAAAACTTAATAGATGCAATATTTTTTAAAATAGGAAATGAAGAGCATTTGAATAATTTGAAAAAAATGCAAGACAGCGGCTTTCTTTAAGTTTATGAGAAATGATAACAACGTGGTGCATTGTTTTCTGTTACAGTCTATAGCAGATAACAGCCCTTACAGCCCCTGGATAACTTATGACCTCATCCCTCATCTTTTCTAAGGGGATTAAAACCATCCCCCACCTCCCCTCATTCTTCCCTAATGAGCAGCTTGTCTTTGCCAGTTTTTTCCAAAAACCCCTAGCGGACAAGGTGCTAGGCTGGGGGCTTCGGCCTTCTACCAAAAAAGCCCGTGCTTATGCTCTCAAGCATCATCTCCCCTATGTTGCCCTTGAAGATGGCTTTTTACGTTCAGTTGGCCTAGGTGTGGCGGGTTATCCGCCTTTTGCCATGGTTTATGATGATGTGGGGATCTACTACGATACTACTCGCCCTTCTCGCTTGGAAAACTTGATTTTACAAAGTGAGCTGGATGCCGAGCAGACACAAAAGGCCTTGGATCTAATTATCCAAAACAAACTGTCTAAATACAATCAAGCGGTTGATTTTGAAGGAAAATTTGCAAGTTCTAAAGTCGTCTTGGTTGTCGATCAAACCTTTGGGGATATGGCGGTTAAGTATGGCCAGGCAGCACAGGCCGATTTTGATGCTATGTTGCAAGCGGCTATCGCAGAAAACCCAGAAACCCTGATCTTGGTAAAAACCCATCCTGATGTCTTGTCTGGCAAGAAGCAGGGCTATTTGACCCAACTTGATAAACTACCTGCCAATGTTGAGCTGTTTACGGAGGATGTCAGTCCCCTTTCGCTGTTGGAAAAGGTGGATAAGGTCTATTGCGTGACGTCACAAATGGGCTTTGAGGCGCTTTTGCTGGGGAAAAAAGTGGTGACTTTCGGCCTGCCCTGGTTTGCAGCCTGGGGGCTGACAGACGATCGCCATCCTAAAGCCCTTGCCCTTGCTCAATCAGAGCGACGTGCTAAACGTAGCTTGTTGCAGCTTTTCTATGCGGCCTACTTTGCCTATAGTCGTTATATCAACCCCAATACTGGCCAAAGTGGCCATATCTTTGATGTGATTGACTATTTAGCCAGGGCCAAACAGCTCAATACACGTTTAAGCGGTCATCTTTATTGCGTGGGGATGTCACTGTGGAAACAGGCGGTTATTAAGCCCTTCTTCCGTTTTCCTCGCTGTCACTTGCACTTTGTGCCGAGTGTGGGCAAGTTGCCTTGCAAAAAATGGGCAGAAAACGACCGCTTGTTGATTTGGGGAACGGGCAAGCCTGAGGTCTTGGCCTACGCAGAGGCACACAAGATTGCCCTACTGCGGATGGAGGATGGCTTTATTCGCTCGGTCGGCCTAGGTTCCAACCTTGTGCCGCCACTTTCCTTGGTCTGTGATGATGTGGGGATTTATTTTAATGCCGAGCGGCCTTCACGCTTAGAGCAGATCCTGCAAGAGCAAGTGTTTACACAGGAAGATTTAGACCAGGCAGGCTTCTTACAGATAGCCTTAGTCGAAGAGCATATTGGCAAATATAATGTGGGCGACAGTCAGTTTAAGCTGCCACAAACGGATAAGAAGAAAATTTTGGTGGTTGGCCAAGTAGAGGACGACGCTTCTATTCGTACAGGCTCACCTCAAATCTTTAAGAACTTAGATTTGCTGAAAAAGGTGCGGGAAGGCAATCCTAATGCTTATATCGTCTATAAGCCCCACCCGGATGTGGTCAGTGGCAACCGTGTGGGCCATATTCCGCCTGATCAAGCGGTGCAGTTTGCCGATTTTCTTGCAGAAAAAGCCAATGTGCTAGATTGTATTTTAGCCGTAGATGAGCTGCACACTATGACCTCCTTAGCTGGCTTTGAGGCACTTTTACGAGGAAAAACGGTGCATTGCTATGGCCTGCCTTTTTATTCTAACTGGGGCTTAACAGTCGATCATCTCAAGCTTGAAAGGCGAACTCGGCAGCTTTCCCTCTTGGAACTTATTGCCGGTACCTTAGTCTATTATCCGCTCTATATTGATCCTAACACGCGTCATATGATCAATGCCCAGCAGGCCATCAAGCTTTTAAAAGCACAAAAGCAAGCCTTGAAGCATTCAGCCATTCATCGGCCGTTTTTAGCCAAACAGTGGGAGAAGTTAAAGCAACTTTATCGCACCTTAAAATAGACAATTATGCCAAATTCTTCTATGATTTGAAAAAATCCAAGCAAATAGTTATAAATAAGAATGGTTTTTAATTGGGTGGAAGTAATATGCTTAACCATAATTTAGACAAATTAGTTGAAAATTCGCAAAGGGTTTTACTTTTGCAGGGGCCTATTGGCTCTTTTTTTGCTGATTTAGCTTTATGGTTAAAATCTTATGATAAGGTGGTTTATAAAATTAACCTTAATGCAGGAGATGAGTATTTCTACCCGAATACGATTTATAATACCATTCCTTATCGAGATTCGATTACGCAATTCTATTTAGATCTTTATCATTTTGTTGAAGCTTATCAAATAGACACCTTTGTTTGTTTTGGCGATAACCGTAAATATCATAAAGTTGCCAAGAAAATTGCCTCAGAATTAAAATTAAATTTCTGGGTGCTTGAGGAAGGTTATTTCCGCCCAGACTACATCACCCTTGAAGACAAGGGCGTAAATGCCTTTTCTCTTGTGCCTAGGGAGGCTGATTTCTTTCTCACTCAAGCCTCCTCCCTGCCAGAGCCACCTAAACCGCAAAAATTAGCCAAAGGGTTTTGCCCGATGGCTAAACGGGCTGTCTTATATTATGCCCATGCCTATTTTAAGCGTAAAAAATATCCTAAGTATCAGCACCATCGAATTCTGAATGTAAAATATTATATTAAGCTGTGGTTTATTTCAGGCCTTCGGCGGCTTTCTTATTTTTTAAAAGACCGTTCCTTTGCCAAGAAAATTAATAGTAAGAAAATAGATAACTTTTTTATTGTTCCCTTACAGGTTTATGATGATAGTCAAGTCAGGGTGCATTGTGATTATGAAAGTGTGGGCGACTTTTTAAGGGAGGTTCTCTCCTCTTTTGCCCAAGATGCCCCCTTAGATCTTAATTTAATTGTGAAACATCACCCAATGGATCGGGGCTTTATTGATTATCAAGTATTGATTGATGAATTTGAGGAGAAATACCCTCATTTGAAGGGGCGGATTTATTATGTGCATGATGTGCCTCTGCCAGTATTCCTACGCCATGGTAGGGGAATGGTGACCCTAAATAGTACCAGCGGTATTTCGGCCCTCTTGCATAATATGCCTGTGATTACGCTTGGGCGAGCAAATTATGATTTTGAGGGGCTAACCCATCAGGGCAGCTTAGCGGAATTTTGGCATCAACCACAAGCGCCTGATCCTGATGTGTTTGAAGCCTATCGTAAATATCATTTATACACCACCCAACTGAATGGGAATTTCTATAACAGAAGCTGCTTGAATTATCCTTATAACAACAATGGCGAGTAAGACTCGCCATTGTTTTCTCTTTTTTACCCTTTAGGCTGTGGGTTTGGTGCTTGCTTTCAACAAGAGATAACCCAAGACTGCTGACACGCTAGACCCTAGTAAAATCCCCAATCGAGAAATGGTGGTCACACCGCTTTCGATATTATCCCCACCAAAGGCCAGGCCTGCTAGGAACATGGACATGGTAAAACCAATCCCGCAGAGGACGGAGATGGCGAAGATCTGCTTGAAGTTGATGCCTTCAGGCAGGCTGGCCAAGCGAAGGAGACTGGCGATATAGCTAAAGAGGAAGACGCCAATCGGTTTGCCTAGCACAAGGCCTAAAATAATCCCTAGGGCCAGTGGCGAGCTGAGTTTGTCCAGGGTCACGCCGCTCAGTGACACGCCTGCATTCGAGAAAGCAAAGAGGGGCAGAATAAAGAAGGAACACCAAGGGGCGAGAATATGCTCGAACTCGTGCAGGGGTTCTTCGCCATTTTTGCCCTTGAGTGGCACAGAGAAGCCAATAATCACGCCGGCCAAGGTGGCGTGGACGCCAGATTTAAGCACAGAGGCCCAGAGAACCAAACCAACCAGCATATAGGCACAAAGGCTGGTGACGTTAAAGCGGTTCAGAGCAATGAGGGTGATGACCGCTAGACTTGCAATAATCAGGGCCTGCATACTCATATCGTGGGAGAAGAAAATGGCAATCACGATAATGGCACCCAGGTCGTCAATGATGGCCAGGGCTAATAAGAAGACCTTGAGGGCAGGCGGCACACGGCTACCGAGGAGGGCTACAATGGCCAGAGCAAAGGCAATGTCGGTTGCCATGGGAATGGCCCAGCCGTCCAGATAGGCAGGGTAGTTAGCGTTGATGAGCCAGTAAATGAGGGCCGGCACCACCATGCCACCTAGGGCTGCAAAGAGGGGCAGGCTGGCCTTTTGGTAGCTAGAAAGCGAGCCTTCCACCAGCTCTTTTTTGACCTCTAAGCCTACCAAAACAAAGAAGACCGCCATAAAGCCATCGTTTACCCACATCAAAAGCGGCTTATCAATGCTAAAGGCACCAAATTGCACCGCAACCTTGGTTTCAAGAAAGCCAAAATAGAGGTGGCTAAGGGGCGTGTTGGCCAAGCTAATGGCTAAAATGGCAAAAATCAGCAGTAAAATACCGCTTGCAGCCTCTAATTTGAAGAATTTTTGTAGTTGATTTAACATAGTACTCCTTCCGAAAGGCGATCACCCATTTGGGGTAATCAATAAAAAAACATCTGGTCGTTTTAACATATCTTGCGAAAAGCCGCAAATCTCAATGGGCAGAAAATGGAACACAGCGTACAAAACTTTGATCAATATCATTCAATTTTAGCCAGAATGGCCTGGCAGGCTGAGCTTGGCGACTTGTCTGCCTGCCATCAGGCCTGGCTCTTGTGTGAAGGCTCGCTCACTGAAAAGCTCCAGCAGGTTTGCACCCACTTACAGGTGGAGGTGATCCAAGAGGGCTGGCTTGCAAAAAATCCAGCTTTTTCAACCGCTTGCTGGCAGCGGGATGTCCTGCTCAAATGCGGTTCAACCCCTTGGATCTTCGCCCAAACCATCTTGCCGGCTCAAACCGTGGAACAGGTGGCACAGGCCGTCTTAAGCCTGGGCGATAAGCCTATCGGCCTGTGGCTTTTTCCGCAAAAGCCTCAACGCCTAAGCCTAGAATGGGGATGGGACGCTCAAACTGGCCTCTATGCCCGGCGTTCTACTCTCGATCTCAAGGGCTACCCCCTTGAAATCAGCGAGCTTTTTTTACCCGCCTTTATTTTTGCGGGCTAGATATGGCAGAAGGGCGGATTTCTCGCTATAATCCCTGCGTTTATTCACCCTTAATTTATGAGAGGAAACCTAAATGGGCTTAGAAAATGTACCTGCTGGTAAAGAATTGCCAGATGATATTTATGTTGTAATCGAAATTCCGGCCAACTCTGATCCAATCAAATACGAAGTGGACAAGGAAAGCGGTGCCTTATTTGTAGATCGCTTTATGGCAACCGCCATGTTCTACCCAGCCAACTACGGCTATGTAAACCACACCCTTTCTTCAGATGGCGACCCTGTGGATGTGCTTGTGCCAACCCCATATCCACTTCAACCGGGTTCTGTAATTCGTTGCCGCCCAGTGGGTGTTTTAAAGATGACCGATGAAGCAGGTGGCGATGCCAAGGTGGTTGCGGTTCCACACACTAAATTAAGCAAGGAATACGACCATATTAAAGATGTGGGCGATTTGCCAGCCCTTTTGAAAGCCCAAATCCAGCACTTCTTTGAGAGCTACAAGGCGCTTGAAGCAGGCAAATGGGTTAAGGTTGAAGGTTGGGAAGGCGTTGAAGCGGCCCGCCAAGAGATCTTAGAATCCTTTGAGCGTGCCAAAAAATAAGTTTGTTCATTTTCTAAAAACTGTCAAATAGCCTGCTATTTGGCAGTTTTACTATATGCAAGGAATTACATGAAAAAGTTATTTGTCACGGCCTTAGCGGCCCTGGGTTTAGTGGGCTGTGCCACGACTGAGCAAGTCAATAATCAAGCAGCTCAAAATTATTTGAGCGTTAAGCAAGAAATGTATGCCAAGAGTGCGGTGGACACCAGTTCTACCACCTCCAAACGCATTCAGGCGGTCTTCAATAAAATGAAACCTTATGCCGAAAGAGCCAACCAAACAGGCGTGCCTTTTGATTGGGAGATTTTGGTTTTAAAGTCTGAACAGCTTAACGCTTGGGCCATGGCGGGCGGTAAAATGGCTTTTTACACGGGCTTGGTGGATAAGCTCAAATTAACCAATGATGAAATTGCCGTGGTGATGGGCCATGAAATGGCACATGCTCTCAAAGAGCATTCTAAGTCAGATCAAACCGTTGGCACCATTACAGGCGTGATTGCCTCTATTGGCTCAGCCGTGCTACAGGCCAAGGGTATTCCAACGGGCTATGCGGGCATTGATGGCGTTGGCCTGGCCAAAGATCTGATTATTGATAAGCCCTTCTCCCGCAGCCAGGAAACCGAAGCGGATGAGGTGGGTTTGATGCTTATGGCTGAATCAGGCTATAACCCATCTGCTGCCCCAACTTTATGGGAAAAAATGGCTGCCGCCACAGGCGATACCAGTGCCTTGGGCAGCCTGGTTTCCACCCACCCAACCAATGCTGATCGTCAAGCCAATCTGAAACGCTTGTTGCCAGAGGCGATGAAGGTTTATCAGGCCAGTAGATAAAAAAGAAAAGGGTATCAAATGATACCCTTTCGACTAAGCCCTAGAAGGGGTTAGTTAATAAGCGCTCTAAGGCGGATGACTACATTATAAGTGCTAATTTTGATTTTTCAAATTTTCTAGGGATTGTTGATCATTCCCCCCTCAGCCCTTCGGGCAGCTCCCCCCGCAAGCGGAGGGAGCGAAAGTTCTATAAATATTGATGGAAGACTTCCCTCCACCCGCTTGCGGGGGAGGTGCCGAAGGCGGAGGGGGGCAGATTATCGGAGATCACGATAACCGCAAATTTTATCTAATAATCAACGCCCCTTAGCCATAGGTTACACCGAAAAAGGATACTGAATGCTCGGATGGTACTGATAATTCTCCACCTGGAAATCCTCCAGTGTTACCCAGGTTTCCAGATCTTCTAAGGTCTTAATATCCGGGTTGATAATCAGCTTAGGGGCCTCAAAAGGTTCACGCTTAAGCTGCACATCCCGCATTAGCTCCAACTGATCCTCATAGATATGGGCATTGACAATCTTGTGGAAGGCCTGGCCTGGTTGGTGGCCAGTAATTTGGGCCATGAGGGCCAAAAAGGTATAGCACTGGATCATATTCCAATTAAGACCCAAGGGCACATCAGCCGAACGTTGGGTGCTGTTGAGGTATAAAACACCGTCTAAGAGGGAAAAATGGTGGCTGTGTAGGCAAGGCCGTAAGCAACCCAAGTGGAAGGCGCCTGGATGGTAGAAGGTATAGATTTCGCCCCGGTTGTCCTGGCCACGTTTGAGATCGTCCACAATTTGGCGGAGTAAATCCACACTGCCCCCATCAGGCTTGGGGAAGTTTCGGCCTACGGCTCCATAAACCAGGCCCATATCATCCACTCCCTTGCGGTGGGGGTTGGCCAGCCAGGCAGCGTTTTCATTAGCATTGGCATCCCAGGATTTTGTGCCTAGTTTGCGGAAATCAGCCGCATTATCATAGCCCCGAATATAGCCCAAAAGCTCGGCAATAGCTGCCTTCCAAAAGCTACGGCGGGTAGTGACCAGGGGGAACTCTCCCTTGGCCACATCATAAGTTAAATCCGCATTGATTACGGTCAGGCAACGTTTGCCTGTGCGTTCATTTTCTACCCACTTGCCCTCATTTACGATGCGTTGGCAGAGATCTAAGTACTGTTCCATTTTATTTTCTCGCAAAAACGTTGCATAATGGGGCAGATTTTACAGCAAAGTGAGGTAGATTATGAAATCTTTATTTAGAACTTTTGGCTTACTTTCAGCCCTTTTCGTCTTAACCGCCTGCAGCTTTGGTGGCAAAAAAACAGCCTACCAGCCGCTTAAAGCTTCAGAAGTAGATCAAAAATCCTACGCTGTTGCCTATGAGTCCACTGCTCAAACCTATCAAGATAGAGTTAATGATAGCTATGATATTGAATCCTTTATCAATGGTGTGGATGAGTGGTATAAGGGCCAAGTGAAGCTGCCGGTAGAACAAATCCGAGCTAGCCTGCTCAATCGGATGTTAGACCATGATGTCTATGCCTACTACAGTGGCGTGCTTTTTGCGGCTGACCTGCAAAACAACTTCAACCGCCTCAGCCCTGAATGCTGGAGCCAAACCCATCCAGCTAGTATGACCCAAGGCATTTATGAGGCCATGCAGGGGCTTAAGGCTGGCAAGGTGCGTAATGATGAATACGTCACTAAAGGCTCCGAGCAGTGGCTGCAACTTTGTGTGAAAAACGTTGAAGCCCAGGGCAAGAAGAAAAAGTAAATCAGGTCTTTACTTATCTGCCGTTCTGGTCTAGAATGGATCACCTTTTATCGTTCTCTGTCGCCGTGATTTTGTGCGACAATTTATTTAAACATATTCAATTCCTTGAGGTGATGGCATATGCCAGTAGTTAAAGTTCGTGAAAATGAATCATTTGACGTTGCATTACGTCGTTTTAAACGTTCTTGCGAAAAAGCAGGTTTATTAGCAGAAGTTCGTGCTCGTGAGTTCTACGAAAAACCAACCACAATTCGTAAACGTGAAAAAGCATCTTTAGCAAAACGTCACGCTAAACGTAACGCTCGCGAAAACGCTCGTAGCAACCGTTTATACTAATTTCATTTTCTAATGAAGACATTAAAACCGTGAAACCCTAGGGAATCGCGGTTTTAGTGTTTTTGTTCAGGCAAAAGGAGAAATCAATGGCAGGCCTTATTCCACGTTCCTTTATTGATGATCTGATTGCACGCACCGACATCGTGGCCCTGATTGACTCTCGGGTCAAGCTCAAAAAGGCTGGCCGTAATTACCAGGCCTGCTGCCCCTTCCACCACGAAAAGACCCCCTCCTTCTCTGTCAGCCCCCAAAAGCAGTTCTATCATTGTTTTGGCTGTGGCGAAAGCGGCAATGCCATTGGCTTTCTGATGGCCTACGACAAGCTGGAATTTGTCGAAGCTGTGGAAGAGCTAGCTGCCCTACATAATTTAGAAGTCCCTCGGGAAAACACCCGACCAGACGGCAAGCCCCAGGCCAGCTTTAAGACCCGGCGTAATCTCTATGAACTGATGGAGGCCATTGCTCACTTTTATCAGGCCAATCTCAAGCAACACCAGGCCAGCCAGGACTATTTGGCTAAGCGGGGCCTGTCGCCTGAAATTATCGACCGCTTTGAGCTGGGCTTCTGCCCCAATTCCATGGATACGGTCTTACGCAAGTTCGGCACCAATAAGGAAGAAATCCAAAAGCTCTTTGACACCGGTATGCTGTCGCAGAATGAGCGGGGCATGTATGATCGCTTCCGCAACCGGGTTATGTTCCCCATTCGGGACAAGCGGGGCCGGGTGGTGGCCTTTGGTGGCCGGGTTATGGGCGATGAAAAACCCAAGTACCTCAACTCGCCTGAATCCGTTACCTACCACAAGAGTAATGAACTCTACGGCCTCTATCAAGCCTTACAAGCCCAGGAAAATCCTGACTTTCTCTTTGTGGTAGAGGGCTATATGGACGTGGTCGCCCTGGCCCAGTATGGGATTAACAATGCCGTGGCCTCCCTAGGCACGGCCACCACAGGTGAGCAAATCCAACTGATGTTCCGCTGCACCGAACAGGTGATCTGTTGCTATGATGGCGACCGAGCTGGGCGGGATGCGGCCTGGAAGGCCTTAGAAAATGCCCTGCCTCATTTGCAGGACGGCCGACAAATCAAGTTTATCTTCCTGCCTGATGGGGAAGATCCGGACTCCTTCGTCCGTCAAGTGGGCAAGGAGGGCTTTGAGGCCTATCTGCAAAAGGCCCTGTCCCTGAGTGATTTTCTCTTTAATTCCCTTTTGGCTCAAGTGGATTTGACTACTAAAGAAGGCAAAACTAAGCTAGTAACTTTAGCTGCACCGTTATTGCAAAAAATTCCTGGAGATACTCTTAGACTAAACTTACGTAATACGCTAGGGCAAAAAGTCGGTATTGTGTTTTCTCCTGAGCAATTAGAAAAACTCTTACCGACTTTATCAAAAAAGAAGATAAGCCTAAACTTAAAATAAAGCAAACTCCCATGCGGTTACTAATTGCTCTTTTATTGCAAAACCCAGACCTGGTGCGTTTTGTGCCAGATCTGGCCCCGCTTAAGAGCTTGGAGGAACCGGGCTTTGACCTCTTGGTTGAACTCAGCGACCTTTGCCGGGACAAGGTGGGCATCAGCATGGGCCAGCTCCTAGAACACTGGCGGGAAAAAGAAAGCTACCGCACCCTTGAAATCCTGGCCAACTGGGATCATCTAGTCGCCCCAGAAAACATCGAGAAAACCTTTATCGAAACCCTGGATTTCCTCTATGCCAAACTGCTAGAGCAACGCACGGAATGGCTGATTGCCAAGGATCGCACCACAGGCCTGAATGAGGAAGAAAAGCAGGAATTGGTGGCTTTGATTAGTCAGTAGTAATATTTAGAAGGATAAGTCTTGAGTAAGAGGCTAATTTCCCCTATGATGACTACTTCATTGTAGTAGAGAGCTTATGTATACCGTTGTTGAAACACCCATTTATAGTCGTTTAGCTCAAGATATTTTGTCTCAGGATGAACAAGAAGAGCTGGCCGTTTATCTTGCTACGAATCCACAGGCAGGAGATGTTATTCCCCATAGTTCGGGCTGTCGGAAGGTTCGTTGGAAAAGATCAGGGGCAGGAAAAAGTGGCGGCGTTAGAACTATTTACTTTAATAAATTAGAAGAAGGAGAAATCCACTTATTACTGATTTATGCCAAGGCCAAACATGAAAATATCCCAACCCATATCTTAAAACAACTAAGAGAGGAGTTAGAAAAATGAACCTAGATAAGATCAATGCCAAAGAATATGAATTTTCAGGTGAAGAACTCGGCCAATTACTGTTGGCTTCTGTAAAGCAGATGAAAGCAGGCCAGGTGGGCAAGGTTCACCATGTTGAAAACCAAGCCATTCAAGCTCGTCAGAAAACAGGTTTATCTCAATCTGAATTTGCTCGCATTATGGGGATTTCTGTACGCACTTTGCAAGGTTGGGAACAGGGGCGAAGAACCCCATCAGGGGCAGCAGCTACCTTGCTTAAAATTGCCACTCGCCACCCTGAAACCTTAATTGAGTTGCGATAAGATAGGCTAGGGCATTATCAAACCCCACAACTAATGCTATAATCCATCCCTTTTCCATTAACATACAACACGGGTAATATTATGGAACAATACACAGACCAACAAACCCAGCTAGAAGAACAGCAATCCCAGATTGAATTGCTGATTGCCACTGGGCGAGAACAGGGCTATCTGACCCTGTCAGAAGTGCACGACCACCTGCCGGAAGAGCTGGTGGATGCCGATCAGATCGAAGATATTATTCAGATGATCAACGACATGGGCATTAAGGTGCTTGAAACCGCCCCCGATGCTGATGATCTCATGTTAGCTGGCGGCATTCCTGACGAAGATGTCGTTGAAGAAGCCACCAAGGTGCTTTCCACTGTAGAATCAGAACTCGGCCGCACCACCGACCCTGTGCGTATGTATATGCGTGAAATGGGCACGGTGGAGCTTTTAACCCGTGAAGGCGAGATCGATATTGCAAAACGGATTGAGGAAGGCATTAACGAGGTTCAATGTGCCATTACCGAATACCCGGAAGCCCTGATTGAGTTGATTCAAAGCTACCAACAGGTAGAAGAAGGCACCATGCGGATTTCCGACCTAGTCACCGCTTTCATTGACCCCAATGTGGTGGAAGAGGCCGCAGCGGATGAGTTTGCCGATATTGACGATGAAGACGAAGAAAGCGAATCGGCTGCCGATGTGCCTGATGACGATGAAAGCGAAGAGGAAGAGTCAAGCAGCAGTGACAGCAGCGATGACAACAGCATTGACCCAGAACTTGCCCGTGAGAAGTTCTATGCCCTGAAAGCTCAGCATGAAAAGGCCCTCCTCGTTATTCAAAAACATGGCCGCACAGGCGCCCGTGCCCGTAAGGAAATCGATGCCCTGTCAGACATCTTCCGTGAATTCCGCCTAGTGCCTAAACAGTTCGATCTCTTGGTTGAACGCATGCAGTCTATGATGAAGCAAGTTCGCCGTGAAGAACGCCAAATCCAGCGTTGTGCGGTGGAGTATGCCGGCATGGAAAGAGGCGTTTTCCTCAAACTCTTCCAAGGCCATGAAACCAACGAAGCCTGGTTAGACAAGGCCTTTGAGCGTTCCCTGCCGAAAAAAGAGAAAGACTACAAGGAAAAACTGGCCCAGCATAGCGACCAAATCCGCCTTAGCATTGCCAACCTCAAGGGCTTGGAAGAACGTACAGGCCTAACCATCAGCCAAATCCGTGAGATTGGTGGCCGCATTGCCAGCGGTGAGCTCAAGGCCCGCCGGGCCAAGACCGAAATGGTCGAAGCCAACCTGCGTTTGGTGATTTCCATTGCCAAAAAATACACCAACCGTGGCCTGCAATTCCTGGATCTGATCCAAGAAGGTAACATTGGCCTCATGAAGGCAGTGGACAAGTTTGAATACCGCCGTGGCTATAAGTTCTCCACCTATGCGACTTGGTGGATCCGCCAGGCCATCACCCGCTCCATTGCGGATCAGGCCCGCACCATCCGGATTCCGGTGCATATGATTGAGACCATCAACAAGCTCAACCGTATCTCCCGCCAATGCCTACAAGAAATGGGCCGGGAGGCCACGCCAGAAGAACTGGCCGAACGCATGGGCATGCCAGAGGACAAGATCCGCAAGGTGCTTAAAATCGCCAAGGAGCCAATCTCCATGGAAACCCCGGTGGGTGACGATGACGATTCGCACTTAGGTGACTTTATCCAGGATGAAAGCCTGGAATTACCATTGGATTCTGCCACGGCCGAAAGCCTGCGTATTGCCACCAACGAGGTGCTAGAGGGCTTGACCCCACGTGAAGCCAAGGTGCTGCGTATGCGGTTCGGTATCGACATGAACACCGACCACACGCTTGAAGAGGTGGGCAAGCAGTTTGACGTAACCCGTGAACGGATCCGTCAAATCGAGGCCAAGGCCCTGCGTAAGCTCCGCCACCCAAGCCGTTCAGAAACCCTGCGGAGTTTCTTAGACGACTAAGCCCCAGTGCCTTTGAGTTTTCAAAGGCATTGTTTTATGCCGCCAACAAGCGGTCTATTTTCTCCCATTTTTTACAAAAACATCAAAAATGAAAGCATCCATTATTAGCAAATTAGAAAGCCTGAGCGAACGCCACGAGGAACTGCAAGCCCTCCTAGGCGATGCCTCCATCATCAGCGATCAAGACAAGTTCCGTGCCTATTCCAAGGAATATGCCCAGCTTGAAGAAGTGGTTGGCACCTTCAACCGCTGGAACAAGCTCAACAGCGACATCGAAGAAGCCCAGCTCCTCTTAGACGACCCAGATATGAAGGAGATGGCAGCCGAGGAAATTGCCGAAAACAAGGCTGAGATCGAAAACCTGGAACAGCACCTGCAAATCCTCCTCCTGCCAAAAGATCCCAACGATGAATACAACGCCTTCCTGGAAATCCGAGCGGGTACAGGTGGCGATGAGGCAGGTATTTTTGCTGGCGATCTCTACCGGATGTACAGCCGTTATTGCGAAAGCAAACGCTGGCGGATTGAGGAAATGTCGGCCAACGAAAGCGAACAGGGCGGCTACAAGGAAATCATCGTCAAGATCAGTGGTGAAGGCGTGTATGGTCAGCTCAAGTTTGAGTCAGGCGGCCACCGGGTGCAGCGTGTGCCAAAAACCGAATCCCAGGGCCGAATCCACACCTCTGCCTGTACGGTTGCGGTGATGCCAGAGTTGCCTGAAAGCGAACTGCCTGAAATCAACCCAGCCGACTTACGTATCGACACCTACCGCTCCTCAGGGGCGGGTGGCCAGCACGTGAATACCACCGATTCGGCCGTGCGGATCACCCACTTACCAACCGGGATTGTGGTTGAGTGCCAGGACGAACGTTCCCAGCACAAGAACAAGGCCAAGGCCTTGGCCGTGCTCGCTTCCCGTATTGTTCAGGTAGAACAGGAACGCCAGGCTGCAGAACAGGCCGACACCCGCCGCAACCTCTTGGGTTCAGGCGATCGTTCTGACAAGATCCGGACCTACAACTACCCTCAAGGGCGAGTAACCGACCACCGTATCAACCTGACCGTTTACCGTCTCGATGAGATTATGAACGGCAAGATTGATGAACTGATTCAGCCGATTATTACGGAATATCAGGCGGATCAACTGGCGGCACTTTCCGAGCAGGCTTAATATGTAGGGTGGGCATCCTTGCCCACCATTGTGACCAAAATTATTTGGTGGGCAGGGATGCCCACCCTACCCAAAATTGTTAATCCCCATGAACTACCAAACCTGGCTTGAGCAGGCTATCAATCTGCTCAAGCCTAATCAGGCCCAAGACCCCTTTATCAACCCCAAGACCGATGCCAACCTGCTCCTGCAAGCGGTGACCAAACGCTCAAAATCTGCCATTTTTGCCTTTGGGGAAACCGAGCTTTCACTCCAAGAGCTAGGTCAGCTTGAAGGCCTTTTGGCCCGCCGTTTGCAGGGTGAGCCTATGGCCTATATCTTGGGCGAGCGGGAGTTTTGGTCGCTTCCCCTTAAGGTATCACCTGCCACCTTGATTCCCCGGCCAGATACCGAATGCCTGGTGGAACTGGCTCTGGACTGGGCCTTCAAGCGGTTGGAAAAGCAAGAAACCTTGCAAATCCTTGATTTAGGCACGGGCACAGGGGCTATTGCCCTAGCCTTGGCCAGTGAACTGGGCGAAAAAGCAGAGATTGTTGGTGTGGATAAGGAAGGAGAGGCTGTGCAACTGGCCCAAACCAATGCGGACAGCCTTAATTTAAACCAGGTCAAATTTTACCAAAGTAATTGGTTTGAGGCCTTGAAAAATCAGGCCTTTGACCTTATTGTCAGCAATCCGCCCTATATTGATGCCGAGGACGAAAACCTCAAATGGGGCGATGTGCGTTTCGAGCCGCTTTCGGCTTTGGTGGCAGGCAAGCAAGGCTTGAGTGATTTGCAAGAAATCATCCAAACTGCCCCGCTTTACCTCAAAGCAGGCGGGGCCTTAATGCTGGAACACGGCTGGCAACAGGCGGCAAGTGTGCAGAAAATATTTCAAGACAATCAATGGGATAGCATAGCAACCGCCCAAGACTACGGCGGTAAGGACAGAATAACATGGGCTATTTTGAACAAATTATAGGCGCAAACCTGCCACCCGCAGGGCTGCAAAAATACCTCTATCAAGAGCTGGTTCGGATTACCACGCTTTTAGACGAAAGTGTCAGCCCGCCACAAATTTTCGGCCAAATGGCGGCTCTAGTCAAAAAGGCCCGTTATGAGGTCAATGCCGAAAGCGACAGCGAGCGGCTGGATCAGCTCCTGCACCTGGTCTATCAAGACTGGCACTTTGGCTGTCACGCTGCCGGCTATTTTCACTCCGACAACCTCATGCTCAACAAGGTGCTCCGCACTCGCTGCGGTATGCCCGTCTCGCTTGGAGCAGTGGTGCTGAACCTGGCGGCTTCGCTTAATTTACCGCTTTACCCAGTGAATTTCCCCACCCAGCTTATCTTGCGGGCAGAATTGCAGGAGGGAGCGGCCAAGGTGGTCAAATACATCAACCCTTGGGACGGCTCGTTTTTGGATTACGCCCAACTCAACAAGTTACTTGAAGGGGAAATGGGCTATGCCAGTGAACTCAAAAGCGAATACCTGCGCCGGGCTGATGTTGAAGAGTTGCAAGAACGCCTAGAAACCGTGGTCAAAATGACCCTAGCAGGCGAAGGCCGTTATGAAGATGCTCTTAAGCTGATAGAGTTCCGCCTCATCCTTAACCCAGACGACCCCTACCAAATCCGAGACAGGGGCATGATGTTGGCCGGCCTGCACTGCTACCATGCAGCCGTGGAAGATCTGACCTACTTCATTGACCAATGCCCAGATGACCCATCAGCCATGATGCTCAAACTGGAAATGCCAGCCCTGGTGCAACAAAGTAAGCAGCAGGCCCTGCATTAAAGCCCAGCCCTATACCCTTGTATAGGGCTTTTTTGCGACCTAGATCACAAAAACCGCCCTCGGTCTTTGTGCAAGCGGGGGAAATTGGCTAGAATTTTACAAATTCATAACAAGACAAGGATTCAACATGTTAAACATTGTATTTTTAGACCGCACTGGCCTGCCAGCCAGCCATAATATCCCCGCCCTCACCTTCCCACATAACCTGACCGAATATGATGGCACCTTGCCTGAAGAAACCTTTGAGCGTGCCAAGGATGCTGATATTGTTATCACCAGCAAGGTGGTCTTTGGCCGTGAATTAATGGAAAAACTCCCCCGCCTCAAGCTGATTGCCATCACAGCCACGGGCACTAATAACGTTGATTTGGTGGCGGCCAAAGACTTGGGTATTGTGGTGAAAAACGTGACGGGTTATTCCAGCGTAACCGTGCCTGAACACGTTTTAGGCATGATCTTCGCCCTCAAACACAGCCTAGTGGGCTACCACCGTGATCAGGTGACCTCCGATCGCTGGGCGACTTGCGGCCAGTTCTGCTACACCGACTACCCAATTACCGATGTGCGTGGTTCCACCCTAGGCATCTTCGGCAAGGGCTGCTTGGGCACAGAAGTGGGCCGTTTGGCAGGCCTCTTGGGTATGAAAGTGCTTTATGCCGAACACAAGGGTGCAGCCAGTGTGCGTGAGGGCTACACGGCTTTTGAAGACGTCCTTAAACAGGCTGATATTGTGACCCTCCATTGCCCATTGACTGAAACCACACAAAACCTCATCAATGCCCAAACCTTGGGCTTAATGAAGCCAACAGCCTACCTGATTAACACCGGCCGTGGCCCCTTGGTGGATGAAGCCGCTCTGGTTGAAGCTCTGGAAAAAGGCACCATTGCAGGGGCAGCGGTGGATGTTCTCGTTAAAGAGCCGCCTGAAAAAGACAATGTGCTTATCCAAGCGGGCAAATGCCTACCCAACCTCCTCATTACCCCACACATTGCCTGGGCCAGCGATTCAGCCGTGACCACCTTGGTCAATAAAGTGGCACAAAACATTGAAGAGTTTGTTGCCACAGGCAAATAACCCCCTTTCCCAGCCGCCTTCGGGCGGCTTTTTTATGCTCTCAAGCCTGCCTTTCGCCTGCAAGCGGGTTAAAAACCGAAAAATTTCACAAATTTTCGCACTTTGCCCTTGAAGTCCCCTTTTTTGCCCCTATTTATGGCTCGTCCGAACGAAAACGTTCAGTTTATTTAATCCCCTCACCCTAACTTTTCCCCACAAGCGGAGAAAATATTCAGGGAAGGCAAACAATTTAATTGGAGAATTTACAAATGGGTAAAATTATTGGTATTGACTTAGGTACAACCAACTCTTGTGTAGCCGTAATGGACGGCGATCAACCGCGTGTGATTGAGAACGCAGAAGGTGCACGTACAACCCCGTCAATCATCGCTTACACAGACAAGGAAACCCTAGTCGGTCAGCCTGCCAAACGTCAGGCCATTACTAACCCGAAAAACACCTTATTTGCCATTAAGCGTTTAATCGGTCGTCGTTTTACCGACCAAGAAGTACAACGTGATATTGAAATCATGCCGTTTGAAATCACTAAAGCTGACAACGGCGATGCTTGGGTAAACGTGAAGGGCGACAAACTTGCTCCGCCACAAATCTCTGCGGAAGTTTTGAAAAAAATGAAGAAAACCGCCGAAGATTTCTTGGGCGAGCCAGTAACTGAAGCGGTGATTACCGTGCCAGCCTACTTCAACGACGCTCAACGTCAGGCAACCAAAGACGCCGGCCGTATCGCAGGTTTAGAAGTTAAACGTATCATCAACGAACCAACAGCGGCCGCCCTGGCTTATGGTTTAGGCAACAAGAAAGAAAACCAAATCATCGCGGTTTACGACTTGGGTGGTGGTACATTCGACTTGTCTATTATCGAAATCGACAACCTCGATGGCGAGCAAACCTTTGAAGTGCGTGCCACCAACGGCGACACCCACTTGGGTGGTGAAGACTTCGACAACCGTGTAATCAACTACTTGGTTGAAGAGTTCCAAAAAGAGCAGGGTTTAGACCTACGTAACGACCCAATGGCTATGCAACGTGTTAAAGAAGCTGCCGAAAAAGCCAAAATCGAGCTTTCTTCAGCCCAATCTACCGAAGTGAACCTGCCATACATCACAGCCGATGCAACTGGCCCGAAACACTTAGTGATTACGGTTAGCCGTGCCAAATTAGAGTCTTTGGTGGAAGATTTAGTGGTGCGTTCTTTAGAACCAGTGAAAACTGCCCTACAAGACGCTGGCCTCAGTGTGTCAGAAATTGACGATGTAATTTTGGTCGGTGGCCAAACCCGTATGCCATTGGTGCAACAAAAAGTGGAAGCCTTCTTCGGCAAAGCCCCACGTAAAGATGTGAACCCAGATGAAGCCGTGGCCATTGGTGCAGCGGTGCAAGGCGGTGTGTTGGCAGGTGATGTCACAGATGTTCTCTTGTTAGATGTAACCCCATTATCACTGGGTATCGAAACCATGGGTAGTGTGATGACCAAACTCATCGACAAAAACACCACGATCCCGACCAAGCACAGCCAAGTGTTCTCGACAGCGGAAGACAACCAGTCTGCGGTAACTATTCACGTGCTACAAGGCGAACGTAAACGTGCTTCAGACAACAAGTCACTAGGTCAATTCAACCTAGACGGCATTCAACCAGCTCCACGCGGTATGCCACAAATTGAAGTGACCTTCGACATTGACGCAGACGGTATCTTGCACGTTTCTGCTAAAGATAAGAACACGGGCAAAGAGCAAAAGATCACCATCAAGGCCTCTTCTGGCTTAAGCGATGATGAAGTGGCACAAATGGTGCGTGATGCCGAAGCCAACGCCGAAGCAGACCGCAAGTTTGAAGAGTTAGTCCAAACCCGCAACCAAGCGGACGCGATTGCCCACTCAACTCGCAAACAAATCACGGAAGCAGGCGATGCCTTGAACGCAGACGATAAAGCGAAAATCGAAGCAGCCGTGGCTGAACTTGAAAGCGCAGCTAAAGGCGAAGATAAGGCAGAAATCGAAGCTAAGATCGAAGCCCTTGTGAAGGTGTCTGAACCGCTTATCCAAGCAGGCCAAGCCCAGGCTCAAGCCGGTGCCAACCAAGCCCAAGGCAATGCGAAAGCTGACGATGGCGTAGTGGATGCTGAGTTTGAAGAAGTGAAAGATAATAAGTAATCTTTCTTGAGTAAGAAAAGGGCGTAGCGATACGCCCTTTTGGTGTATATAAAGTCGCTCCTTTCCCCGCTTGCGGGGGAAGGCTAGGATGGGGGGTTGTTGCGAAGCAACAAGAAACAAGCGGTGAGTTTTCCGCAAAAATTTGCAAATTTTTGTGAAAATTAGGCCGCTTGTATAAGTTAATCCTCTACTGATAGCGCCAGCGTCCTCGCTGGTGCTGATATTGATAAGGCACCAGCGAGGACGCTGGCGCCATCAAAGGGCTGGAAAATAACGCTATACCATAAAAAATAAATAAACAGAGAACCTATGTCAAAACGTGATTACTATGAAGTCCTTGGGCTTTCCAAAGGGGCGGATGAAAAAGAAATTAAGCGGGCCTACAAACGGCTGGCGGCCAAGCATCACCCCGATAAAAACCAGGGCAGTAAAGAAGCTGAAGAGAAATTTAAAGAGATCAAGGAAGCCTACGAAGTCTTAGGCGATGCCGAAAAGCGGGCTATGTACGATCAGTATGGCCATCAAGCCTTTGAGCAAGGCGGCTTTGGCGGCGGCCGAGGCGGTTTTGATGGCTTTAGTGGCTTCGGTGGCTTTGAGGATATTTTCAGCGAAATGTTCGGTGGTGGCAGCCGTGGGCGTTCCCGTGTAGTGCGGGGCGATGACCTGCGTTACGACCTAGAAATTACCCTTGAAGAAGCGGTTAAGGGTGTGAAGAAGGACATCCGCATTCAAACCTTGACCGCCTGCGATACCTGCCACGGTAGTGGAGCGGAAGCAGGTTCAAAAGTGGAAACCTGTCCGCACTGCCATGGTTCAGGCCGAATCCGCCGTCAGCAAGGCTTCTTTATGACCGAAACTGCCTGCCCAAGCTGTTATGGAAGCGGTAAGAAAATCGATAAACCTTGCAAATCCTGCCACGGTGATGGCCGGGTGCAAAAGGCCAAAAACCTGTCGGTAACCATTCCAGCAGGCGTGGACACCGGCAACCAGCTACGTTTAGCTGGTGAAGGGGCAGCGGGCGAAAACGGGGCACCAGCCGGTGATTTATATGTGGTTATCCACGTGAGAGATCACGAAATCTTCGTGCGGGACGGCTCCAACCTCTACTGCGAAGTGCCGATCAGCTTTACCATGGCAGCCCTAGGTGGCGAAATTGAAGTGCCAACCTTGGATGGCCGGGTCAAACTCAAGATCCCAGCGGAAACCCAAACGGGTAAACTCTTCCGTGTTCGAGGCAAGGGCGTACCAAGCCCACGGGGCGGCTATGCAGGCGATCTGATCTGCAAGGTTATCATCGAAACCCCTGTAGCCCTCAACGAGGAGCAAAAAGAGTTGCTACGCAAGCTGGAAGAAAGTTTGGAAGGCAAGAGCAACCGCCCCAAGCATGAAGGATTCATGGATGGGGTGAAGAACTTTTTTAGCAATTTAGGCAAGTAAGCAAAATATGGCCTGGCGGAAGCTAGGCCATATTTATATGGGATTGAGGGTTTTCAGAAAAGAAAAAACCTCTAGCAAGCTAGAGGTTTAAAATTTGGCGGAACGGACGGGACTCGAACCCGCGACCCCCTGCGTGACAGGCAGGTATTCTAACCAGCTGAACTACCGCTCCGTAATTAGAATAAGTTGGCGGAATGGACGGGACTCGAACCCGCGACCCCCTGCGTGACAGGCAGGTATTCTAACCAGCTGAACTACCACTCCGCAAAGCGGGAGAGATAATAATAATTTGTCGGGCCAAGGTCAAATCATTTTTTGCCAAAACGGTGTTTTTGGCTTTTTAATAGGCAGATTTGCCCGCCTCCCTTGTTTGCTGCCAAAGAATTTGTAAAAAAATTGCAGGTTTGAACCGCTTGTGGGGCAAAATTCGGTATAATCGCCCCATTTAGCTGTTTTGAGAGCGAGAAAACCATGTTTGAGAATTTATCGGACAGACTGTCCAAGACCCTACGCAATATCAGCGGCAAGGGACGTTTAACTGAAGATAATATTAAAGACACCCTACGTGAAGTGCGGATGGCCCTGCTTGAAGCCGATGTAGCCCTGCCGGTGGTACGGGAGTTTATCAACAAGGTCAAGGAACGGGCCATTGGGGTTGAAGTCAATAAGAGCCTGACCCCAGGCCAGGAGTTCGTCAAGATTGTCCAGGCTGAACTTGAGGCAGCGATGGGCGAGGCCAATGAGAGCCTTAACCTTTCCACCCAACCACCTGCGGTTATCCTGATGGCCGGCTTACAGGGGGCGGGTAAGACCACCTCGGTGGGAAAATTGGCCAAGTTCCTTAAAGAACGCCATAAGAAGAAGGTCTTGGTGGTGTCGGCTGACGTTTACCGCCCTGCGGCCATCAAGCAGCTCCAAACCCTGGCCGAGAGCCTTAAGGTGGACTTCTTCCCAAGCGAAACCAACCAGAAGCCAACCGATATTGCTGAGGCTGCCCTCAAGCACGCCAAACTCAACTTCTTTGATGTGCTGATTGTCGATACCGCCGGCCGCCTGCACGTGGATAGTGAGATGATGGCCGAGATCCAAGAGGTGCATAAGGTGCTCAACCCGATTGAGACCCTCTTTACCGTGGATGCGATGACCGGTCAAGATGCCGCCAACACGGCCAAGGCCTTTAACGAAGCCCTGCCACTGACTGGGGTGATTTTAACCAAGGTGGACGGCGATGCCCGTGGCGGTGCCGCCCTTTCTATCCGTCAAATCACCGGCAAGCCGATTAAGTTCTTGGGTGTGGGTGAAAAAACCGATGCCCTTGAGCCTTTCCACCCAGACCGCATTGCCTCCCGCATTTTGGGTATGGGGGATGTGCTGTCTTTGATTGAGGACTTGGAACGCTCGGTCGATAAGGAAAAGGCCGAAAAAATGGCGGCCAAGTTCAATAAGGGGGATGAATTTACCCTGGAAGACTTCCGTGAACAGCTGATCGAAATGAAGAAGATGGGCGGGATGATGTCTATGCTAGACAAGCTCCCAGGGGCCAAAAACCTGCCTGATCACGTCAAAAACCAGGTGGATGACAAGATGTTCGTCAAAATGGAAGCCATCATCAACTCCATGACCCTCAAAGAACGGGCCAACCCCGATATTATCAAGGGTTCCCGCCGCCGCCGTATTGCACTCGGTTCAGGCACGCAGGTGCAGGATGTCAATAAACTCCTTAAGCAGTTTGACGATATGCAGAAAATGATGAAAAAAATGCGTAAGGGCGGCATGGCCAAGATGATGAGGGGCATGAAAGGCATGATGGGCGGTGGCCTGGGTGGTTTAGGCGGGATGTTTGGGCGGTAAAATGCAGCCTTCCCCTATTATCGCCTTTATGTTAGGTGAGCAGCCTGATAGCCAAGGCCGTTGGATTAGCGACATTTGGCAGCTTTCTCCTTTTTGGAGGGAGTTTAAGCACGATTATATTCAGTGGCTTTTTCCCTTAGAGAGACGGGAGCGTTATGAAGGGCATAAACCCATTTTGAGCCTTGATGACCAAGCCTTTGCTAAAACCTCGCTCTTATTACAAGAAAATCAACGAAAGTCGCTTGATATGATGTGCCAGCATTGGGGATTAGTGAGAGCGGGGCTGGCCTTTAGTGTGGTTGAAAACCTCTCAAAACGGGAACATCGCTGGATTAAACCCTACGATCATAACCAATTACGCATCACAAGAGCCATTCGCAGCCTCGCACTTTGTGGCCAAAAGGAACTGGCCTTGGCCTTGCAGCAAGCAGTGCTACAGATAGGGCCTGTTTATGGAAACGTGGATCAAAAAGCCATTGACCATTGGCAACGGGCCTTAGATGACCTATAACAAGCGGTATAAAATCCGCCTCTTTTTGCAAATACAGGAACTTAAATGAAAAACGTACTTTCTATTCAATCTCACGTGGTCTATGGCTATGCCGGCAACAAGGCGGCCACCTTCCCTATGCAGACCCTGGGCGTAGATGTTTGGGCCCTTAATACCGTGCAATTTTCCAACCACACCCAATACGGCAAGTGGAAGGGCATGGTTTTACCTAAAGAACAAATCGGCGAAATTGCCCAAGGGATTGCTGAAATCGAAGCCCTGCACGAATGTGATGCGGTGCTTTCGGGCTATATTGGGGCGGCCGAGCAGGGGGCTGAAATCTTGGCCGTGGTGGAGCGGATTAAGTCCCTCAACCCCAATGCCCTTTATTTCTGCGACCCTGTGATGGGCCACCCAGACAAGGGCTGTATTGTCGCCCCAGGCGTGGCTGAATTCCTGCGTGATGAAGCCCTGGCTAAGGCCGATATCATCGCCCCGAATTTGGTCGAACTGCGGGAATTAACGGGCTTAACCGTGGAGAACTTTGAACAGGCCTTGGAAGCGGTTAAAGCCATTCGGGCCAAGGGCGTGAAGAAGGTTTTGGTTAAGCACTTAAGCCGAGTGGGTAAGGATCCGAATAAATTTGAAATGTTGCTTGCTAATGAAGATGGGATTTACCACATCAGCCGCCCCCTTCACGAATTTGTCGGCCGTGATCCAGTCGGTGTGGGCGACCTGACCAGCGGTGTCTTCTTGGCCAATTTGCTCAATGGCAAGTCTGATCTAGAAGCCTTCGAACACACAGCCAATGCGGTTAATGATGTCATGGCCGTGACCCAGCAATCGGGCAAGTATGAGCTACAAGTCATTGCAGCCCGAGCTTTTATCAACCAACCAGAGAGCCAGTACAAGGCAGAAAAAATCGCTTAAAGGGCTGACAAGCGGATCAAAAAGGGCAAAAACCTGCAAGTTTTTGCCCTTCTTTTTTAGGCGATGGCTTTTAGCACATTGACCATTTCAATCGCCCCAAGCGCACATTCGCTGCCCTTGTTGCCTGCTTTAGTGCCAGCACGTTCGATGGCTTGCTCGATGTTTTCAGTGGTCAATACACCGAAAATCACCGGTAACCCAGTTTGAAGGGATACCGCCCCAATGCCTTTGGCCGCTTCGTTACAAACATAGTCATAGTGGGTGGTTGAACCACGAATGACCGTGCCTAGGCAGATAACGGCATCATACTTACCACTTTCGGCCATTTTCTTGGCTACCAATGGGATTTCAAAAGCCCCTGGCACCCAAGCGGTGTCGATGTCGCTCTCAGCTGCCCCGTGGCGAACCAGGGTGTCGATAGCCCCACTTAAGAGTTTGTCGTTGATAAAATCATTAAAACGGGCACACACGATGCCGAATTTTAAACCTGTTGCAACTAGGTTGCCTGTTAATGTTGCCATTTTGAGTTCCTCTTTGAATAAAATTTATGTTTCATCAGCAATCAAAATAACGTTTTGTAGGGACGCACTGCGTGCGTCCGCATATATCACCATTAAATTAATATCGTACGGACGCACGCAGTGCGTCCCTACATTCACGTTATATTATGTTTGTGCTCTTAAAAATTAAACATATGCCGCATTTTGGCCTGTTTAACCTTTAAATAGTCCAAATCGTGCTCGGTCGCTTCAACCTGAATGGGTTCACGCTGCACGATGTTTAGGCCTTGTGCCACCAAGCCTTCAATCTTGGCAGGATTATTGGTTAAAAGACGGAGCGATTTCACCCCGAGTGCTTCAAACATTTGGGCGGCGATGTAGTATTCCCGCTCATCGTCCTTAAAGCCCAGGGCTAGGTTGGCTTCGACCGTGTCCATTCCCTTGTCTTGCAGTTCATAGGCACGCAGTTTGTTAATCAGGCCAATGCCTCGGCCTTCTTGACGGAGGTAGAGCACAATGCCCCGGCCTTCTTGCTCAATCTTTGTCATAGCCGCCGCAAATTGCTGGCCACAGTCGCAACGCTGTGAGCCAAAGGCATCGCCAGTTAAGCATTCAGAATGAATACGAGCCAAGACCTCCTGGCCCTCACCAATCTCACCCTTAACCAGAGCAACATGTTCCTTGCCAGAAATGGTTTCGACAAAGCTGTGGGCCATAAATTCGCCATACTTGGTTGGCATTTTGACAACAGAAACCACTTGAATTAGTTTATCGTGCTTGCGGCGGTATTCCTGGAGCTGCTGGATGGTGATAAAAGGCATCTTGTGCTGGGTGGCAAAGGCTTGCAGGTCGGCCATCTTCATCATCGTGCCGTCTTCAGCCATAATTTCACAGCAAAGGCCGGCAGGTTTAAGGCCAGCTAGGCGGGCCAGATCGACCGTGGCTTCCGTATGGCCATTACGCACCAGCACACCGCCATCTTTGGCCACCAGCGGGAACATGTGCCCAGGGCGGCGGAAGTCCTCAGCCTTGGCACTATCCTCCACTAATTTTAGGGCGGTAAGAGAACGCTCAAAGGCGGAAATGCCGGTGCCCGTTGCAATGTGATCGATAGCCACGGTAAAGGCCGTTTCATGGTTGTCCGTGTTGCGAGAAGACATGGGCTGAAGGTTGAGTTTTTCCGCAATCTGGCGGCTAATGGGCATACAAATCAAGCCCTTGCCATGCACGGCCATAAAGTTGATATTTTCAGGGGTGGCGAACTCAGCCGCACAGATAAAATCGCCCTCGTTTTCCCGATCTTCATCATCGGTGACTAAAATAATCTTGCCCTGACGAATGGCCTCAAGGGCCTCTTCTACGGTTGAGAATTGAAACATATTTATTCCTTTTTAATCTAACTAAATCCCCTCCCCCGCTTGCGGGGAGGGTTAGGGTGGGGGGATTGAGCGAAAGCTCAAGATTCAAGCGGTTATTTTTCTCGCAAAATTTGCAAATTTTGTTAAAAAAGCTATCGCTTGTTGCCTAACGGCAATCCCCCCATCCCAACCTTCCCCGCAAGCGGGGAAGGGGCTTGTTTGGTTTAAAATCCTGCTTTGCTTAGAAATTCTATTGTTAGGTTACTTTTCGCCTCTTCCGGCTCTTTCTTAAGCAAAAACTGCTCAATGTATTTCCCCACAATATCGTTTTCCAAATTGACCACACAGCCCACCTTTTTCGTGCCTAAATTGGTTTCGGCCAGTGTATGCGGAATAATAGAAACACGGAAACTATCGGCCTCGGTATCGACCACGGTCAGGCTAATCCCATCAATGGTGATAGAACCTTTTTCAATGATATAACGCATGAGTTTTGGTGAGGTCTTGATCTTGTACCAGACCGAATGATGGGCCGGTGTGATAGAAACGATTTCACCCGTGCCATCAATATGGCCTGAGACGATATGCCCACCAAAGCGACCATTGGCCGCCATCGCTCGCTCTAGGTTTACCGGGCTGTTGGACTGCAATTCGCCCAGTGAGGTGCGGGCTAGGGTTTCCGACATCACGTCCGCCGAAAAATGGTTGCTGCCAAATTCGGTCACGGTTAAGCATACGCCATTGACTGCAATGCTGTCGCCCAGGTGCATATCGCTAAAAATTTTATGGCCGGTGATGGTAATCACTGCAAATTCGCCCTGCTTGTGGATCTTGGCCACCTTGCCGACTTCTTCAATAATGCCTGTGAACATAATTTTTCCTCTCTTTGTTACCCCCTCCCTCGCTTGCGGGGGAGGGTTGGGGAGGGGGGATTGAGCGAAGCTCAAGATACAATACAAGCGGGACAAAAATACCTAAAATTTGCAAATTCTATTAAAAAATCTACCGCTTGTTGCCTGACGGCAATCCCCCCACCCTAGCCCTCCCCCGTAAACGGGGGAGGGGATTTGTTTTAGTTAGTTTCCACCTCAAAATCCACCAAAATATCCTCCCCAATCTGGCTGACTTGTGGATTTTTGAGTTTAACTGCCTGGGCTAAATCGCCAATACCAGCTCCACCAATCGGGGTTTTGGCAGCCACACCGCCCACTAATTTAGGGGCAATGTAGCAATGCACCCGATTAACCAAGCCCTTTTCCAGGGCGGAAAAATTGAGGCTGGAACCGCCTTCTAAGAGGAGGCTATCAATCTGCATTTGGCCTAATTTTTGCAAACAATCGGCCAAATCCACCCGCTTGTTATCTGATTTTGTTACCAGAATTTCCACCCCCAAGTCTTGGTAGGCTTGATGTTTAGCCTTATCAGCATTGACTGTGGCAATAATCGTTTTATAAGTTTGAGCCGTTTGCACTAACTGGCAGTCCAAGGGTGTTCTAAGCTGGCTGTCGCAGACAATCCGTACCGGCTGTTTGGCATTAGCCATTCGGCTGTTAAGCATAGGGTTATCGGCCAGCACGGTTTCCACTCCAACCATAATGGCACTATAAAGATGGCGGGTTTCCTGCACCTTGGCTCTGGCCTGCTCGCCTGTAATCCACTTGGATTGGCCTGTGCTGGTCGCAATTTTGCCGTCCGCTGTCATGGCATATTTCATCAGCACATAGGGGCGTTTGGTCTGAATATAGTGGAAGAAAATAGGGTTGAGGGCATCGCACCCAGCCTTCATCACACCTTCCACCACCTCAAGGCCCGCAGCCCGTAATTGTGCCGCCCCCTTGCCTGCCACCAGTGGATTAGGATCGCTTGAGCCAATCACCACCCGCTTAATGCCTCGTTCGATGAGAAGATCCGAACAGGGCGGGGTGCGGCCGTGATGGCAGCAAGGCTCCAAGGTCACATAGGCGGTTGCGCCGCTTAAGTCCTCATTGCAACTTAAAATGGCATTGCGTTCGGCGTGGAACTCGCCATATTTGGCGTGATAACCCTGGGCCACAATCTGGCCATTTTTCACGATCACACAGCCCACCAGCGGGTTGGGGTTGGTCCAGCCACGGCCCAGCTCGGCCAGGGCGATGGCTTTTTGCATATAGTCTAAGTCGGTCATTGGGGTTTTGTGTTGGTAGGGCAGGATAGAAACTGTTTCTAGGATAAGAGTAGGGACGCATTGCATGCGTCCGCAAACTTCATCACATACGATATATCGCACGGACGCATGCAATGCGTCCCTACAAGATAGTGGTATTAAGAAACAAAAACCCTGAAACCTTTCGATTTCAGGGCTTGCAAAAAAGACATGAAAAACCACCGCTTGCACGGTGATCTTTTTTCGCTCTTCTTCCATCCAGACTATACTGTCGGTACTGGAATTTCACCAGTTCCTGCCAAGTTCTCACTCGGCTCGCGGACTTTACCGCCGATCGGGAATTTCACCCTGCCCTGAAGATTAAAAATTAGGAGCGGATTTTGGGGGGATTTGGCTAAGATGTCAAGCCATATTGATTTAAAAGATCAATAAATGCCTGCTCATCCATGGTTGAAACCCCCAATTCCTGGGCCTTGGCCAGCTTGGAGCCGGCCTTTTCACCTGCAATCAGGTAGTCCGTCTTGCTGGAAACCGAACCCGACACCTTACAGCCTAGGCCCTGTAAAAGTGCCTTGGCCTGATCACGGGTTAGCTGGGTCAGGGTGCCGGTTAAGACCACGTTCTTGCCCTTAAGTGGGTTGTCAGCCACTTCCTTTTGTTCCACATTGGGCCAGGTTACGCCCTGTTGAATCAAGTCCTCGACCACTTCCACATTATGGGGTTCTTGCCAGAATTGGAAAATACGGTTGGCCACCACCTCGCCTACATCCTGCACCTCCTTGAGCTGATCTAAGTTAGCTGCCCGAATGGCCTCAAGCGAGCCAAAATGATTGGCCAGGTTCTGAGCGGTGGCTTCGCCCACATCCCGAATGCCGAGTGCAAAGAGGAAGCGGGCCAGGCTGGTGTTTTTGGCCTTGGTGATGCTGTTTAGGGCGTTAGCTGCGGATTTTTCCCCCATACGCTCAAGCCGCATAAGGGTGATCTGATCAAGCCTAAAGAGATCAGCCGGGGTGTGAACCAGCTCCTTTTCCATAAGCTGTTCGATGAGCTTTTCGCCTACGCCGTCAATGTCCATTGCCTTGCGGGAAACAAAGTGCTTGAGGGCCTCTTTACGCTGGGCCCCACAGAAGAGACCGCCGGTGCAGCGGGCCACAGCCTCGCCCTCCACCCGCACCACAGCCGAGCCGCAGACCGGGCAAGCGGTTGGGAAATGGATTTTTCTTGCAGATTCTGGCCGGCGATCTAGGACGACGCCCACAATCTGCGGAATCACATCGCCCGCCCGGCGGATAATCACTGTATCGCCGATGGTGATCCCTAAGCGTTCGATTTCATCGCCATTGTGTAGGGTGGCATTGCTGACCGTCACCCCAGCCACAAAGACCGGTTCCAGCTTGGCCACAGGCGTGATGGCTCCAGTTCGGCCCACCTGAAATTCCACGTCCTTGAGCAGGGTCATCTCCTCCTGGGCCGGGAACTTGTAGGCGATGGCCCAGCGGGGGGCGCGGGAGACAAAACCCAGTTGCTCTTGCAGGGCAATGCGATTGACCTTGAGCACCGTGCCGTCAATGTCGTAGCCCAGGGTCGGACGTTGGGTTTGGATGGCTTGGTAGAAGGCCAGCAAGTCGCTTCTGCCACGGGCCAACCTAATTTCAGGATTGACCGGAATGCCAATGGACTTGAGCCACTGCAAGCGTTCAAAATGGGTGCCCGGCAGGGGCTGTTCACTCTCATAAACCCCAATCCCATAGGCATTTAGCACCAGAGGGCGTTGGCGGGTGATTTTCGGATCCAGCTGTCGCAAAGATCCCGCTGCCGCATTACGGGGGTTGGAAAAGGTCTTTTCGCCCTTTTCCAAAGCTCGTTCATTGAGGGCCTCGAAGCCCTTTTGGGGCATAAATACCTCGCCCCGCACTTCTAAGCGTGCAGGCGGGGTGGCGGTATTAAGTTTCAGCGGAATATTGCGAATGGTACGAATATTTGCCGTGATGTCCTCGCCGGTTGTGCCATCGCCCCGGGTGGCAGCCTGGGTCAGGATGCCATCTACATAAAGAATACTGACCGCCAGCCCGTCTAGCTTGGGTTCACAGCAAAATTCCACTTCCTCCAGTTTGACCAGGGCCCGCTCGTTAATGCGGCGTAGGAAGCCGTCCAAGTCCTCATCGGAAAAGGCATTATCCAGCGACAGCATGGGGATTTCGTGGGTAATCTGGGCAAAGCCGTCAAGCGGTTTGGCCCCTACCCGCTGGGTCGGTGAATCAGGAGTAATGAGCTCAGGATGCTGCCATTCCAGGCTCTTGAGCTCGTTCATCAAACGGTCGTATTCGGCATCGGGCACCAGGGGATTGTCTAGCACATGGTAGTGATATTCATAGGTCCGCAGGCTTTCCCGCAGGTTGGCGATTTGCTCTTCAATCATCCTAAGCCTCTAACACACGTTCAAGCAGGTTGATACTGAGGAAGGCCAGGCTGAATTTCTGCTCATCAGCCACCGACCAAAATTGCAGGGCATTCTCGTTATGGCTTAAAAGTTGGCTGATTTGCAGGCTATTGTCCTCCTCAGCCTCGCCATTTTTAACTGGGGTAATGACCTCATTTTCGTTGAACTTGACCCAGTCTTGAGCCTGCCAGGCCTGGCTGAGGGCTTCTAGATCGAGAGGGTATTCACTCTGGACCGAAACCATCTGCGATACACCATAAAAAACCGGCACCTGTACCGCATGGAAGCGGGTGCAAGCGGCCAGATTTGGCAGGATTTTTGCAAATTGTAGCTCGAACATTCTAGAGAAAGGCAGATTTTTTTCATCGCCCTGAACATTGGCTGGCACAGCGTCAAAGGCCACCCGAGGCTTGTCACTGTCTAGCGGAATGCCGTTTAAAAGTTGGGCGGTTTGGCCGGCCAGTTCCCGCACCTTTTCATCGCCAAAATAGGCCGATGGCAGAAGCGATGTGACAAAAATCTGTTGGATAGGTTGCTCCAAAAGCGGCTTGAGGGCCAGGGCCAACTGGCTGATTTGCGGGTTGGCCAGGGCCACGATATTGTGTTCCCGCAGGTTGGCCAGGGCTTCATCATTGATGCCCGGTACCACCACAGGCACATTGCCGATCAGGGCGGTAATGCCGTAGAGATCCAGCACCACACAGCCGGCCTGCACGGCCTGGGCCAGGACTTCTGCCTGGGCCATCTTGCCAGCGAAGAGAACATGGCTAAAGTTAGACCAATCCACCTCGTCTAAGGCGATTTGGGGTACAGCATGGCTACCAAACCGCAGGGAGTGCTCCTCCCCAAAACTTTCCAGCTCCACGGCTGAGATGTGATCGATTTGAAGCAGGCTCTGTTCCAGGGCTTCCAATAATTTTTCTGCCAATAAAAAATCAGCAGCGATTGCTAAATGAATATTTGCCATTGTAGGGTTTTCCTTTCAAAATAAACGCCTGAATTGTACTGATAAACCAAGGATAAAGCAAAATGGCATGGGGATTAAATTAGCCTGCTTATGTTTTATTGAACTTCATATAAAAGACAGTTACAATGTAATGTAAATTACTTAAGCGAGAGGTTTATGATGGACTACACCAATTTCAATATGCGTTTAGACAATAATTTGCGGGGGCGGGCCTACCCTATTTTAGAGCAATATGGCTTAACCCCTAGTCAGGCGGTAAGAATGTTCTTTAACCAGATTGCAAATACAGGCAAAATCCCCCTTTCTTTTGATTGGGCAGCAGAGCAGAATTTAGAGGTCTCGGATAGGGTTCAGGCTATTCTGGCTCAAAATCAAGCCGAACAAGCACAGGGCAAATCCACCAAGTATGCCAATTTAGATGAAATGATGGCGGATCTGGCCGATGACTAAACCCAGACAAATTGAAGTGTTTAACTCCTTCAAACGCAATGCCAAAAAGCATTTTGAACACTTAATTTCTGCGGAGTGGGCGGAGGTTATCACCTGCTTGGTTAATCGTGTGGCCTTGCCTGAAAAATATAAGGATCACCAATTAACGGGTAATCTCAAGGCCTTTCGAGATTGCCATATCAAAAACGATTTAGTCTTGCTCTATAAAATTTCAGAAGACGATGAAAGGTTAGAATTGCACTATTTGGATACCCATTCCGAAATTTTTAAAAATGCTGGGGCAAAATAAGTTATAACCCGCAACTCACTCAAGGACAAGCCAATGACACCCGCTATCAACCTCCTTAAAAAACAAAAAATCCCCTTCACCCTCCACCCCTACGAACACGACCCAAACAACCACAATTTCGGCCAAGAGGCTGTGGATAAGCTGGGCCTCAATGCCCAACAGGTCTTTAAAACCCTTTTGGTGGCAGAAAATGGCGATCAGAAAAAATTAGCCGTGATGGTTGTGCCGGTTTCCAACCAGCTTAATCTCAAGCAGGCTGCCCAGGCTTTGGGGGTGAAAAAGGTTGAGATGGCTGACAAGGAAATGGCTCAAAAGGTTACGGGTTATTTACTAGGCGGAATTAGTCCTTTGGGGCAGAAGAAGCTATTGCCAACTGTGATTGATGAACAGGCCTTGGGGTTTGAAACCATCTTTGTGTCAGGTGGCAAAAGAGGCCTGGATATTGAATTAAAGCCGCAGGATCTGGCAGCTTTGCTCAAGGCCAAGTTTGCGGAGATTAAGGATGGAAGCCAATAAAAACAAAAAAAAACCGCAGTAAAAACTGCGGTTTTGAATGCTTAAAGCAAGTCTTAAAGGGTTGATTGATCAACCGCAACACCTGCACCCATGGTGGTAGAGATGCTTACTTTCTTGATGAAGATACCTTTAGCTGTGGTTGGTTTAGCTTTAGTTAAAGCAGCCAATAAAGCGTTTAAGTTGTCTTTTAATTGCTCAGGAGAGAAGTCTGCCTTACCGATAGTGGTATGGATGATACCATTTTTATCGTTACGGTAGCGGATCTGACCTGATTTTGCATTTTTAACCGCTTCAGCAACGTTTGGCGTTACAGTACCCACTTTCGGGTTTGGCATTAAACCACGTGGGCCTAATACTTGACCTAACTGACCAACCACACGCATTGCATCTGGAGAAGCGATAACTACGTCAAAGTTCATTTCGCCTTTCTTGATTTGGTCTGCAAGATCTTCCATACCTACGAGGTCTGCACCAGCAGCTTTAGCAGCTTCTGCGTTAGCACCTTGGGTGAACACAGCAACACGGGCTGTACGGCCAGTACCGTGTGGAAGAACGGTTGCGCCACGCACGTTTTGGTCTGATTTACGAGGGTCGATACCGAGGTTTACGGCAACATCCACGCTTTCAACGAATTTAGCCGTTGCGAATTGTTTTAAAACGGCAATCGCTTCGTTGATTTCATAAGCCTTGGTAGAATCTACGCCAGCCTTGATTGCTTTCATTTTTTTAGTCAATTTAGCCATCGTATTATTCCTCCACCACTAAGCCCATTGAACGAGCAGTACCAGCGATTGATTTCATCTTAGTTTCGATAGTCGCACCAGTCATATCAGAGGCTTTAGTTTCAGCGATTTGACGGATTTGATCTAAGGTTACTTTACCCACTTTATCTTTGTTTGGTTTACCAGAACCAGACTTGATACCGGCAGCCTTCTTAAGAAGAACAGCAGCTGGTGGCGTTTTGGTAACGAAAGTGAATGAACGGTCTGCATAAACAGTGATAACAACTGGAATTGGTAAACCTTTTTCTAGGCTCTCAGTACGAGCGTTGAATGCTTTACAGAATTCCATGATGTTCACACCTTGCTGACCTAGAGCAGGACCAACTGGTGGTGATGGGTTAGCCATACCCGCTGCAACTTGCAACTTAACGTATGCTTGGACTTTTTTTGCCATTTTAGTTTCCTTTTATGGGTGATAACGCTGAACTTCAGCTCCCCGATTGATAAAAACAAGCACCATGTGCCTTCATAAAAATACGCACAGTTTAAGGTGCGTAAGAGGCGTGTATTCTATAGAAATAAGGCTGGCTTTTCAAGCTATCTTCTCGTCTTTTTGTGGTTAATCTTTATTCTTTTTATAAACCCATAATTTTTTTGTTGATTTAAGCCTGGGTTAGGGATAGGATAAGGTATAACCATTATAATTTTAAGGCTTTTTAAAAGGATGAAAAAAACAACCCTCTCTCTTGTGATTGCAGCCCTGATGGCCCAGGCTGCAAGGGCTTCAGAACAACTGGCCCCTGTTATTGTCTATGCCAACCTTCCCCAAAATGCCAGCCTGATTTCAGCTAAGCAGCTGCAAAATGCAGGCATCGGCAATAAGAATATCAATGAATTGCTGACCACCCTGCCCAGTGTCAGAACCTCATCTAGTAGTGGAAGCGGCCAAACATTGGGCGAAATTGCTCCGCAAAACCTGTCTTTCTACGGCGAGCGTTACTATAACAACAACTTTATGGTCAATGGTATTTCCACCAATGATAATATCAACCCCATTGGTTTGGGCGAAAATGGCGTGCTCAGCCGTGATAGAACCCTGACCATCGATCCTGAATGGCTGCCTTCAGGCCATCCGCAGGCCTTTTGGTTAAACCCAGATCTGCTTAAGCAGGTAAAAGTCTTTGACTCTAACGTGCCAAGCCGCTATGGCTACTTTACGGGTGGCGTGGTGGATGCTGAATTAGATGATCCTGATTTTTCCCGCCCATCGGGCTTTATTTCTTATCGTACAACCCGCTCCGCCTGGGTGAAATTCCACCTAGATGGCCAATACCGTGATGCCTTCCATCAGGCTCACTCGCCGCTCATGCAGCCTAAGTTTGTAAAGCATCAATACAGCCTCAAACTCAACCAACCCTTGAGCAACCATTCGGCCTTGCTCTTTGCCTATGAACGCCAAACAGCAGAGATTCCCCAGCATCATCAATACCTCAAATATTGGGTGGATCAGAAACGCCGCAATGAAACCTTTTTAGTCCGTTATAAAAATGATTGGAATGACAATAACACCCTCTTGGCCACCCTTATGTATTCACCGCATATAGGCGATTACCATATGGATAATGTCAAAAATGGCGGCTTTCGGGAAAGCGGTGGAGGCTTTTTAGGTTCGCTTAACTGGAAGAACTACAATAGTTTGGGCTTATTGAGTACTGAGCTGGCCTATCGTCAGACCAAAAACCAAACCAAATATGCAGCCAATTTACTGGAAAACTATGCCCTGACCCCAAGCATTGACTGGGTTAGCGATCCTGATCCTGACTACGGCTTTGCCCGCCGAGGTGGCATTGGTAAGCGTTATACCACCCAAGAAAATGTGCTTTTGAAACAGGAATTGGCTTTCAACGCCCTACAGTTGGGCAATCATCGGCATAAATTTACCCTGGGTTGGGAATATCACCATAATCGTTCAGCCTTAAAACAGCCTGAAATGGCCATTCAGTATTCAGGTGCAAGACAATATTATGGCCAAGATGAGCATTATCGCCCCTTTGATCTGGCCGATTGCACAGACTGTATTCCTAAAGAACAATACGCAACGGGTAAAACCATCTATCATCCGCTGACAGGCAAGGTAAAACATAATAAGTTTGCCCTTTATCTTGAAGATGAATGGAAATGGAAGGACTTAACCCTCACCCCAGGCCTGCGGTTGGATTATGGGCAATTTTTAAACCAATTTAACCTGGCCCCTCGCTTCCATCTGGACTATGACCTAAAAGGCCAAGATAAAACCCATTTTATAGCCGGCCTAAACCGCTATTATGCCGATGATTTGTTGGACTATCAGCTGCGTTCCAGCTTTAATTTCTATGATGAATATAACCGCTATGACTATGAAGATGGCTGGAGCCACAGTGAGTCCAAGTTAAACATCAAATATAAGGGTGCCAAACTCAAAACCCCTTACAGTGATGAGGTCAATCTAGGCCTTAGCCACAAAATAGCCAATAGCCTGTGGAAGCTCAAATGGGTGCAGCGTCAAAGTAAGCAACAGTTTATGACCCGCATTGATTATGAGGCCAGCCCACAGCAGCGTTGGCTAAGTAATGGCGGCCGAACCACTACCAACAATGTGAGCTTATCGGCCCAAAGCCTGACTCCTTGGAAGACCCGCTGGGCAGAGCTGGGTTGGGAATTTGCCATCTCTTATCAAAAGAGCAAGTCTAATCAAACCGTGGATTACACCCAACGGGATTGGCAGGACTATGACATCGAAAAAATGCTCTACAAGGGCAAACTTCAGCCTATTAGCCAAATGCCTGCCCAACGCTTTAACCAACCTTGGACGGCAGCCCTGAAAATCAACACCTACTTCCCAGGGCTCAATCTGGCTTGGCTCCATGTGGTAAATTACCAATCAGGCTCCCGCCATTTTTCTCGCACTGGCACACGTTGTAGCGCAGACATTGCTGCCTGCGGCGACTATCGGGGCCTGGTGGCCAGAGTGACGGAGGTCAAATACCCACGGGAAATTACCCTAGACTGGAATTTTATCTGGAAAAAACGCCTAACCGACACCCAAGCCCTTTCGCTTAATCTTTCTGTCTTAAACGTCCTAAACCATGTGGCCAAGGCTGAAAGGGTGACAGAAGATGCTGGCGACAGCTACTACCAAACCTACAAACCCGGCAGACAATTCTGGCTGGGGGCGAAGTATGAGTGGTAGGTTAGCTTAAGCAGAATGCAAGCGGTCAAATCTGGCCTGATTTTTGCAAAAATCAGAGAGGTTTTGGCCGCTTGTATGCCCTTATGAACATAAAAACTAACCTATTTATTGCCTAGCACGGCAGAGTCGTACTAGGTTACGCATAGTTCAGCCCCTTTGGGGCTGGGAAATCAAGAGCAGCAAAGCTCCTCAAGATGCTTAACTTAGTAGGCTTGACGTGCTGAGGATAGGGGAGTAAAAAAGATCACTGTACAATAAGTGCTTTAATTGAGGCACTTTATTTGGCTAGAAAAAAGGGGCTTACGCCCCTTAATATCTATCTGATTACATCGCTTAAGTAAAATGTGATGGCTTTATTTAAACCGTCTCATCATACTGCAAGTAAACCACGTGGGTTTGGAGATATTCTTCCAAGCCGTGTTTGCCGTCTGCCCCACCAATACCTGACTTCCGCCAGCCAGCGTGGAAGCCCTGCATAGCTTCAAAGTTTTCACGGTTGATATAGGTTTCACCAAACTTGAGGCGGGAGACCAGCTTCATCGCCTTGTTGATATTTTGGGTGTAAACCGAAGAGGTCAGGCCGTATTCGCAGTCGTTGGCCAAGCTGATGACCTCATCAATGGTATCGAAGGTGGCCACTGGAATCACTGGGGCGAAGATTTCAGAGCGGAGGATATCCATCTCGTTGGTCACGTTATCAATCACGGTTGGCTCAAAGTAGAAGCCCTTGCCCGCCACCTTGTTGCCGCCTAAAAGCAAACGACCACCCGCTTGAAGGGCGGCATCCACCATTGCCTTGGCGTGATCCTGGCCCTGTTGATTGACCATCGGCCCCATATCCACGGTTTCATCTTCCAGCGGGTTGCCCGATCTGACAGCCTTCATTCTTTCCACCAATTTGGCTACAAAGGCCTCTTTGACCTCACGTTGCACATAGACCCGTTCGGCACAGTTACAAACCTGGCCTGAGTTAATCACACGGGAAGCCACAATGGCCTTGGCCGCCAGATCTAAATCAGCATCAGCTAGGACAATGGCTGGAGCCTTACCGCCTAACTCCAAATTGACCTTGGTGATATTTTGGCTAGCAGCCTCCATCACCTTGCGGCCGGCAGGTTCGCTGCCTGTGAGGGATACCAAACCGACTTTCGGGTTGGAAGCCAATTCCTGGCCAATTTCCCCGCCTGAGCCGTGTACCAGGTTAAAGACCCCTTTCGGCAGGCCAACTTGGTGGACAACTTCTGCAAAGAGCACGGCATTGATAGGTGAGTCCACACTTGGCTTAATCACGATGGTGTTGCCCGTGACCAGGGCTGGAGCCATCTTGCGGGCGATGAGGAAGAAGGGGAAGTTCCAAGGCAGGATGCCGGTAGTCACGCCAATGGCCTTTTTGTAGAGGAAGATATGTTCATTGGGGCGGTCGCTCTGGATAATTTCGCCCTCATAACGGCGGGCCCATTCGGCCATATAGTCCATATAATCAGCGGTAAAATTCACTTCCACACGGGCCAGCGGCAGCACCTTGCCCATTTCAGCCGAAATGGTGCGGGCAATTTCTTCACTCCGCTCCCGAATGCCCTGGGCAATACGACGCAGATAGCCTGCCCGCTCAATGGCTGGCAGCTGCTCCCAGGCCTCCTGGGCTGCCTCGGCCGCATCAATGGCAGCCCGGGTTTCTTCCACCGTACCCTTGGTGACGCTGGCAATGACTTCTTCAGTGGCAGGGTTGAGCACCTCAAAGGTTTTGCCGCTGCTAGAGGTCAGGAATTGTCCGTTGATGTACATTTGTAGGGTTTGCATAGCCTTCTCCTTGTGTAAATTTAGCCCAAAAACCAACCGCTTGTAGGTTGGCGTTCAGGTTTATTTTTGAACAAAAACGGGCAAAAGGGTAGGGATTTCGTGTTAATTGTTAAATATTTGTGAAATAGATCACAGAAAGGTTTGCTGAGGAGGAGAAAAACCTGCCCGATTAGGCTGTTTTAGCGCCAAATCGGGCAGACAAGCGGGGGAATTTTGCAGATTTTTTGCAAATTCTCCCCGCTTGTGAGTGAGAAACTACCACCGATAACCAACTTTAACACTAGCCAGTTTTTGGTTGCCGATTTCGTTCCCTTCTAGGTAGCCCAGGCCTAGGCTGGCCTGCCAGTTGCCAAGCTGGGTGGTGATACCTGCTTCATAGTGGCCATAGCGGCCAAATTTTTGGCTAAGATGGGCCACTTGGTTGAGCGTGATGCCTTGTTGCTTGTGGGAAGCATCGACATAGTGGGCGGACACACTTGGGCGAAGGGTGATGCCATCTAAGTCAAACCTATAAGCTGCCTTCACGCCTGCTTGGTAGCTGACCAAATCAAGGCTATCTGCTCGCACGGCCGTGTCTGCCAGATGATAGTCCACGCCAGATAAGCGGTGGTATCTTACCCCCACTTGCGGCTGGAGTTCTAGCCCCTGCCAGTCCCAGCTTTTGCCAAGATTTGCCCCAAGGCTTGCCACGGTGCGGTCAAAACGCTCGGTTGTACCTTCTAGGCTAATCTTGCTCTTGGCCTTGCCTAGGCTGCCATCTAAGCTGACAAAAGCACCGTTTTGCCACTCATGTTTGCCAAAGACGGTCAGGCTGGTCAGCTTGCTGTCATTTTTGCCGCCTTGGTCGAAATCACTCTCGCCCTTGTTGTAGCTAAGGATCAGCCCCAATCTGCTATTTGCACCGACGTCCATCTCCGCCCCCACTTGTTGCAAGCGGTTATCTTGCTCATAGTGGCGGTAGCGATCTGACTGGTTTTGGGTGCGTTTGATTTCGCTGCTTGCCCAGACATTTGGTCTTTGGGTGTTTTTATTCGCCAGATGGCGGCTGATGCTGCTGCCAATTTGTTCTAGGCTGTTGAACTGGCCAGAAAGCTCAGACAAAGCAAGGTTGGCACGCTGGCTGACCCAAGCTGCTTGGGTGTTTGGCAGATCAAGCAATAAAGTGGCTGTATCTGCTTGAGCATCTGGGTTATCAGCCGTTACTGGCAGGGCGGTATCAAAGGCGCTATCATAGGCCAAGCCATTGCTGTCATAGCTGCTGATGCTGGCAGGTTCAGCATTATTGATCGGCAGTTTTACCAGCCCTGTATAAGGGTTGGCCTGTGCCAGAGGCTGGCTTGTGGTGTTGGCAGCACGGTAGCTACTTGGCATGGCATTATCCCGCACCAAGTTATTATAAAGGCGATAACCCCTTGCATCTTGCACCAAGGTATAGCGATAGGCCCCTAAATCCACATAGTTGGCCCCATTTAAGCTAACATTCACCGCATAATTGGCCTGATTTGGGTGATTTAGCCCAAACAGATAGTAGGATAAGCCCTGTCTGCCCAGCTCTTGACCGCTGTTTTGAATATGCAGGCGATGATTGCCCGTGGCGATGCCGTCCACCTGCACGCTGTCGCCTTGGTTTTGGGCCAGATTGGTGCGGTAGTAGAAATTACCTTGACCTGATAGGTTGCCCTTGATACGCAAGGTTTGATAAGGCGAATGCGCTTGGCTAAGCCAAATTTGTCCGTTATTGATGGACAAATGCCCCAGTTGGCTGTTGCCTGTCATCGTCCAGCCACTGTGCTGGCTTAGGCTAACTTGCGTATTATCCCCTGCCTGAATATGGCCTGTCAGATGTGCCTTGCCCAGTGTGAATTGGGCTTGGTCATATAGGGCGACATTGCCCTGCATTTGGGTGGTTGGCAGGCTGGCCAAGGTGCTGGCGGCAACTGCGTTGGTGCAAGTGGTTGTGCCAAAATCCAGCGAATAGCGGCAGGTTGGCGTAAACCCATTGATAAAGCCCACATTGACATTAGCCTGATGGTAAGCGGTCAGATTGGCCTTAAAATTTGCAACATTACGGCTGACGGTGAACTTAGCTTGATTTTTAACTTCCACATCATTGAAGGCAAAATCACGGCTGATCCAGTCATTTTCCACCACCACTTCCTTATCATTGATGTAATCATAGGCGTGTGGGGTCGGCAGGCCTGATAGCACCACCGAACCGCCATTGATGCTAAACTTACCATTAAGATTGGCACCACCATTTAAGAGCCACAAGGAACGGTTATCATTAGGGGAGAAATTGACATTCAGCTCGCCATTGCGTTTGGCGTTTTCTCTTGCCAAGATGGTCTGAACTGCCCTTGCCCTATCACTGCCCAAGAACTCCCAGCTGTTGCTGCTGTTTTGATCCAGCGGATAAAACTCCCAAGGGTTGCCGCCTGCTTTTAGCACAAAATAATCAGTGCGGTTGTTACGATGGGTGTTAATATACTCATAAATGGTGCCTGTGCTGCTGCCCCATCTGCCCCAGACCAAATCGCTTTCAGTCAGCGCCTTGGCATCTGGCACATTGCGATGGTAATCGGCATTGGCGGCCACACGCTCGGCATTGAGCCGAGATAGCACGGTTTTAACCGCCTTAGCCTTATCGCTGCCCAGATATTCCCAGCTGTAGTTGTGGTTGGCATAGGCTGGGAAAAAGTGCTCTGGGTTGCCATCTGCCTTGAGCACAAAGTAGTCTTTGCGGTTGTTTTGGTAGATATTGACGTATTCATAGATATGGCCGCCAGCTTGTCCCCATCTGCCCCAGCTTAGGTCTTTTTCTTCCAAAAGCGGGGTGTAGCTTGGGTTGCCCACGCTTGCCAGATGGTTTTGTAGGATTTGCTCATTTTGGCGGGCCAGCACAGTTTTGACTGCCATTTCTTTATCACTGCCCAAAAACTCCCAGCTGTTGCTGCTGTTTTGATCCAGCGGATAAAACTCCCAAGGGTTGCCGCCTGCTTTTAGCACAAAATAATCGGTGCGGTTGTTACGATGGGTGTTGATGTACTCATAAATCGTACCAGCATTGCTGCCCCATCTGCCCCAGACCAGCTGATCTGCCGTCTTAAGCGAAACCTGCCCACCAGCCCCCTTTTCGCCCAAAAAGCCGTTAAAGGTTTGGTTTAAGCCTTGCTCATTTGCAAGATTTAGCGCAGTTTGCACCGCTTGTTGGCGGCCTGAACCGATGTATTGCCAACTGTTGCTGCTGTTTTGATCTAGCGGGAAGAACTCCCAAGGGTTGCCGTCTGGCTTGAGCATAAAGTAATCAGTGCGGTTGCCCCTGTGGGTGTTGATGTATTCATAAATATGGCCACCAGCCTGCCCCCACCTGCCCCAGATCATCTCACTCTCACCCAAGGTTTTGTTGTTGGTAACGGTAATGCTGGCAGGACTAATACCGTGATTGACGATGCTTGCCCCATCATCAAGGTTGCGAATGCGGTTGAAGGTGAGATCGTTGCCGTTTAGCTCCAAACGCCCGCCCCGATAGCCAAAAGAAAGCCTGTCGGTGTTGATTTGCTTATTATCGGCCAGCACCACAGTTGGGCGACCGCTGACAATGCTTAGGTTATTAAAGGCCTGCACATCGGCATTGTTGGCGTTGCTGGCCTTTTGAGCCAGCACGGTTACGCCATCGCCAAGGCTGGCATCGCCTAGGTTCACACCCTTGCCACTGACCACGAGCGTGCCTTGCCCCAGTCTTGAGAGCCTGTCGCCCTGTGGGTTTTTGACCTGCCAATGAACCGTCTTGCCCTTATCAACAGAAATGCCGCCGCCCACCCAGGTCTGATCTGCCTGCGGTTTGACCGTGAAATCTGTGGCGAAATTTAAGATCCCCGCCCCTTGGTTGATGTTGTTATTCAGTACCAAAGTGCCAGGGCGACCAATCACATTAAAGCCCTGACCTGCCGCCAAGGACGGACGTTCAAGATTGCTATCATTTAGGCTAGGATTGGCCAGATTGACGTTCAAGCCGTTATTGCCGCTGCTAATGCGGCTGGTTTGGTTATTGGCATTCCAAGTAAACGTCGCCCCTTGGGTTGGGTTGTACAGATGCCCTGCCACGGTGCTGTTAATCAGCGACTGCACCCAGCTTGGGCGAACATTGGTAAAGTAACTGGTGGTGTCAGAGCGGGCGTGATAGATACTGGCCAAGACCCATTTGCCCTGCTGGGCATCGTAGGCAAATAAGGGGGAGCCGCTGTCGCCTGAATAACCCACTGTTGCCATCGGTCCATAGGTGGTGTCAAAGACCTGCCGAGGGCTGGCCAGAGCATTTTCAGGCTGGGAAGAAATGCGGGGAATATTGCCGCCTGTCATATAAAAGTACGCACCTGCCACATTGTTTGAATTGCCAGGCAAGACATAATCTTGGCTGTCGGTAACAAACTGCGTGCCCGATCCCATACGCACAAACATCGGGAAACGGGTTCTGTCGGCATAGACATTGGCCTGATGCCCCACTTGCGACATGGCAGCAGGGGCAACTTCAGTGACCATCTTATGCAGGCGTGGGGCGTGGTAGTCAGCACCATCAAAGTTATTGCGAGCGGTGATAAGATAATCAAAGGCGGCAGCATCAGGATTTTTGCGGGTGCGATGGCCAAAGGAAACTGCGCCATAATGGCTGTTGTGGGTAACGCTGTTGATGTATTGGGGATTAACGAGGGTGGTGATGCCATCACGAGAAACGGCACTAAAATCAGGCATGGATTGGGCGGTAAATAAGGTGCCTAGGTGCTGATTTGATTTATTATAAATGGGAATATGGCTGGCTCCTGCCACAAATATCCCCTTATTTTCGGCGAAATCTCGAAAATATTGGTAGTCTATATCATTGCGGACAAAAGAAGCATGTGCAGGAGGAGGTAAGCCAAGGGCGACGAGTACCGCAAGGGCGGAAAGTTTTAAGTGAGACATAAGCAGCTCCGAAAAAGCGTAAAAAACACAACAAGATCAATTAGCTATCCATACTCAATTTAATTCCATATGATGTAAATCACCTCTTTTATAACCGATCTTTATATGAAAAACTACTCATATAAAATGAAAAACACTCTTTCCTTTTAGTAAATAAAAGAGGTTATTTTTTGATCATTACCTTCATAAATCACAATAACTTAATCTACATCATAAAAAACAAAAAAAGCACGCCACCTTGGTGCAAAATTTGCTACACTTAGCCCGTTATTTTTTCAATTTCTTATAGGAGAAACACTATGGCACGTCGTCCCCTCGTAATGGGTAACTGGAAATTAAACGGCAGCAAGGCCTTTACCAAAGAATTAATCGCAGGCTTAAAAGCAGAGTTAAGCTGTGTGGAAAACTGTGATGTGGCCATCGCCCCGCCGGTTATGTACTTAGCGGAAGCGGAAGCCGCCCTGCAAGGCTGTGGCTGTATCGCCCTGGGTGCACAAAATGTGGATGTGAATGTGCAAGGCGCTTTCACAGGCGATATTTCAACTGCCATGCTCAAGGACTTTGGCGCCAAATACATCATCATCGGCCACTCAGAACGCCGTACCTACCATAAGGAAAGCGATGAGTTCGTCGCTCAAAAATTTGGTGCCTTAAAAGAAGCGGGTTTAGTGCCTGTGCTTTGCATTGGTGAAAGCGAAGCAGAAAACGAAGCAGGCAAAACTGAAGAAGTTTGTGCCCGCCAAATTGATGCCATCATCAAGGCCCATGGTGTAGAAGCCTTTAATGGTGCAGTGATTGCCTATGAACCAATCTGGGCTATCGGCACTGGCAAATCTGCCACCCCAGCCCAAGCTCAAGCAGTTCACGCCTTTATCCGTGGCCACATTGCTAAGCAATCCCAAGCGGTTGCTGATCAGGTTATCATCCAATACGGCGGTTCTGTAAACGATGCCAATGCGGCAGAACTCTTTACCCAGCCAGACATTGATGGTGCCCTAGTTGGTGGTGCTTCCCTCAAAGCCCCTGCCTTTGCAGTGATTGTGAAAGCGGCAGCAGCGGCCAAGGCTTAATTCCCTTTCTTCCTCCCAAGCACACCCTTCAAGGTGTGCTTTTTTTGTGTCTCAAACAATATCCATAAAAAAATTATAGCCTTTTTGCGAAAAATCATTAAAATTGACCCGCTTGTATTGATTCATCCTAGGAGACAAGAATGTTACGCAAAACCGCACTCGCACTTACTGTGCTTTCCGCCACCAGCCTGGCCAACGCTGATGTACTCACTTCCATCAAACCTTTGGGCTTTATCGCCTCGGCCATTACTGATGGCGTAACTCAAACCCAGGTCTTACTGCCGGCCAGTGCCTCACCGCACGACTATGCCCTCAAACCGTCTGATGTCAGCAAGATCAACCAGGCCGATTTAGTGATTTGGGTGGGCGAAGATATGGAGGCCTTTTTAGAGAAAAGCCTTGAGGGCAAATTGCCGAAAGAGAAGGTCTTAACCCTGCAAGAGGTACCTGCCCTAGAGGAACTGGTGGAAGCTGCCGAAGAGGCCCACGATCACGATGATGATCATAAGCACGGCCACAAACATGCTCATAAACACGAGCATAAGCACGAACACAAACACGATCATAAACATGAACATAAACACGCTCACAGCCATGATCACGACCACGATCACCACGGCCATAGCCACGATGAAGACTGGCATATCTGGCTCTCGCCACAGGCAGCAGGCATTATTGCTGAACAAATTGCTGACCGCCTAGGCCAACAGCTGCCAGATCAAAAGGCCAAAATTGCCGACAATCTAGCCCAATTCAAAACGGCCTTGGCTGCCAAGAACGAGGAAATCAGCCAACAATTAGCCAGCGTGAAAAACAAGGGCTACTACACCTTCCACGATGCCTATGGCCATTTTGAAAGCGCCTATGGTTTGAAATCTTTGGGTTCTTTCACCATCAACCCAACGGTCGCCCCGGGTGCAAAAACTCTGGATAAAATCAAGCGTGACATCAGCAAAAACCAGGCCGCCTGCCTCTTTGCCGAGCCGCAATTCACCCCGAAAGTGATTGAGAGCTTGAGCAAAAATACCAAGGTCGGCGTGGGCCAGTTAGACCCGCTAGGCGAAAAGGTCGAGTTGGGCAAAAATGCCTATCCTGAGTTTTTGCAGGGCTTGGCAAACGACTTCCGTGCTTGTTTAGCTAAGTAGCTCTTGAGGGTTGTTGATAATTCAAGAAAAGTGCTTGTTGGAGAAGAAAGAGGAAAGTGAAAACCTTTGAGATCTACTCCCCTCTTTAGCAAAGAGGGGCAGGGGGAGATTTGGCAGAAGATATAGCAAAGAGAGGGCTATTTTCGGAGAAAAACAAACAAGATAATTTTTGGCTAATCACTCTCTCACTTCGTTGTCACTTCTGCCAAATCTCCCCTAACCCCTCTTTGCTAAAGAGGGGAACCACATCTCTAGGTCATCAAAGATCGCGACAACCGCAAATGTTTCCGAATTATCACCCCAATAATTCTTGCAAAAAAAGTGCCTGATTGCCCCGCTTGTCGGTATAATATCAGGCACTTTTTCTTTTTTAAGGACTTCTCATTATGCAATTTGTCACCGCCAATTTCCCAGCCCGCCGTCTGCGCCGCCTGCGTAAACACGACTTTTCCCGCCGCTTGGTGGCTGAACATAAACTAACCGCCGATGATCTCATCTACCCTGTCTTTGTGATTGAGGGCCAAAATCAGCGTGAAACTGTGCCTTCCATGCCTGGGGTGGAGCGTTTAACCATCGACCAACTCTTGCTTGAAGCAGAACTCCTAGTCAAATACGGCGTGCCTGCTGTGGCCCTTTTCCCAGTGGTAGGCCAGGCCAAAAAATCCCTGATGGCTGAAGAGGCCTACAATCCCCAAGGCCTGGCCCAACGTGCCGTGCGAGCCTTAAAAGCGGCCTATCCTGAATTAGGTGTGATCACCGATGTGGCCCTAGACCCCTTCACCACCCACGGCCAAGACGGCATTATTGATGAAGAAGGTTATGTGCTTAACGACATCACCACAGAAGTCCTCGTGAAACAAGCCCTGTCCCATGCAGAAGCGGGGGCAGACATTGTGGCCCCGAGTGATATGATGGATGGCCGGATTGGTGCTATTCGTACTGCTCTAGAAGAAAAAGGCTTTATCAACACCCAAATCATGGCCTATTCAGCCAAATACGCCTCCAACTACTACGGCCCCTTCCGTGATGCGGTCGGCTCGGCCGGCAACCTCAAGGGCGGCAACAAAAAGACCTACCAACTAGACCCTGCCAATAGCAACGAAGGCCTGCATGAAGTCGCCTTGGACATCCAAGAAGGAGCAGATATGGTTATGGTTAAACCGGGTATGCCTTACTTGGATTTGGTGTATCGGGTCAAACAAACCTTCGGCGTACCAACCTTCGCCTACCAGGTTTCAGGCGAATACGCCATGCACATGGCCGCCATTCAAAACGGCTGGCTCAAAGAAAAAGAGTGCATTATAGAATCCCTGCTCTGCTTTAAACGGGCAGGGGCAGATGGGATCTTAACCTACTTCGCCAAGCAAGTGGCCCAGTGGTTGTATGAAGAAAAGCGAGCTTAGAAGGAAAGCCTATGTCCATCACCCTCTACCACAACCCCAAATGCAGCAAATCCCGAGAAACCTTGGCCCTGATTCGGGCTAAGGGGCTGGAGCCTCTTATTGTTGAATACCTAAAAGATCCGCTTTCAGTCAGCCAAGTGGAGCATCTTTATCGGGCCAGTGGCATGAGCCTTGACGACCTCCTGCGTAAGGAGCAAGAGGCCTATCAAACCCATATTGCAGGCAAAAACCTCAGCGAGGCGGAGATTTTCGATCTTATAGCTCAATTCCCAAGCCTACTTAACCGCCCCTTTGTGGAAAGCGACAAGGGCGTGCGTTTCTGCCGGCCACCTGAATTAGTTTATGAAATCCTGTGAGGCAAGATGAAAAAGATCCTTCTCCTAAACGGCCCCAACCTCAATATGTTGGGCAAGCGGGAACCGCAAATTTATGGTTCCCAAACCCTGGCAGACATTGAGCAGGGCCTGCAAAAACTGGCCCTCGCTAGAGGTTATGAATTAGATTACTTCCAATCCAATAGCGAAGAGGCCTTGATCAACCGCATCCACCAGGCCTTCGGGCAGGTGGATTTTATCCTGATTAACCCCGCCGCCTTTACCCACACCAGCGTGGCCCTAAGAGATGCCTTGCTTGCCGTGGCCATTCCCTTTGTGGAAATTCACCTGTCCAACGTGCATGCCCGTGAACCCTTCCGCCATCATTCTTACTTGAGCGATGTGGCCAAGGGCGTGATTTGCGGCCTGGGGGCCAAGGGCTATGAATATGGGCTGGACTTTGCCATCTCCCAGCTAGAACAGTAGGGTGGCCTTATGATTTTTGTTACCGCAGGCCACGTTGATCACGGCAAAACCGCCCTCCTTCAAGCCCTCACAGGCACCCATACCGCCCACCTGCCCGAGGAAAAAAAACGGGGGCTGACCATCGACTTGGGCTATGCCTACCTGCCCCTTGAAGATGAGGTCTTGGGCTTTATTGATGTGCCTGGCCACCAGCGTTTTCTGTCTAATATGCTGGCCGGCCTGGGCGGGATTGAGCACGCCCTTTTGGTGGTTTCCAGCGAAGAGGGCATTAAGCCCCAAACGGTTGAGCATTTAACCCTTCTCAACCTGCTTAAGATCAAAAACATCATCCTGGTGCTGACCAAGGCCGACCGTGTTGAAGCCGAGGCCATTCAGGCCTTGCTTGGCCAAATCCAGCAGCAGTTTCCTGCCCTCCAAACCGCTCCAAGCTTTGTTACTTCCGCCCATACTGGCCAGGGGATTGAGGACTTAAAAGCCTACTTGATTAGCCTCAACCAAGCCCAGACCACCAACCAGCCCTTCCGCTATGCCATCGACCGTGTGTTTAACATCAAGGGATCGGGCTTGGTGGTCACGGGTACTGCTCTGGCAGGCAGGGTGGCTGTGGGCGATGAATATTACTTATCCACAGGCAAGAAGGTGCGGGTTAAGGGCATTCACGCCCAAAATCGGCCGGCTCAAGAAGGCCTGCGGGGTCAGCGTTTGGCCCTGAACCTAGCCAGTGTAAATAAAGCAGAGCTGGAGCGGGGCGATTGGATCACCGCCCTCCCACCCCAGGCCTGCGATCGGATTACAGTCGAACTTGAGACCCATCAAGCCCTCAAGGAAAATAATGCCGTCCATCTCTACCACTTTGCTCGCCATATTACTGGCAAGCTCAACCTCTTGACTACCCAACAAGCGGGGCAAAAAGGCCCAGTTTTTGCAGAAATCCTGTTAGATGATGCCCTGTATATGGCCGTAAACGACCGCCTGATTATCCGCAGCGGCGATGACAGCCAAACCCTGGCAGGGGCAAGGGTGCTAGAAATCCATTCGCCTAAACGCCACAAGCGGACAGAAGCCCGCTTAAATTATGTGGATAAGTTGGCCCAAACCGCAGATTATACACAGCGTCTTCCCCTTTATCTGGCAGACAAGGCCTTATTGTTAGACGATCTCTGCTGGGCCGAGCAAGTTTTCCCGCAAGATCTGGATAATCTTGGCCTCAACCAAAGGGGCGACTGGCGCTATCAGGCCGATTTTCAGGCCAAGGTGGAAGCACGGATTTTAGACAAACTGGGCCAGTACCATGCCGAGCATAATGATCAGCTGGGCGTCACCAAGGCCAGGCTTTACCGTATGGCCTGCCTCGACCTGCCCCAAGCCCTGGCCTATGGCCTGATTGATGAGCTGGTGGCCAGCCAGAAATTGGCCCAAACCCGAGGCTGGATCCACCTGCCTGATCACCGCATTGAACTCAATGCCGCCGAGTTGCAAATTTGGACGCAAATCCGACCGCTTTTTGAGCGTACCAACCAGGCCCTTTGGGTGCGGGATGTGGCGTCAGAACTGGCCGTGGACGAAGGCCAAATGCGGAATTTGATGTATAAGATTGGAAAACTGGGCTATCTGGTGCCTATTGTCAAAGACCGTTTCTTGCTCAACGAACAAATCGAGGCCTTTGCCCAGCTGATTAAGGACTTTATTGAAAAAGAGGGGGAGATCTCGGTCAATCAGCTGCGAGATCAGATCCAATACGGCCGAAAATTGACGGTTCAGCTGATTGAATACTTTGACCGCATTGGCTTCCTCCGCCGCAAGGGCAATGTGCATTTGCTCCGAGATCAGGGGGTTTTTTAGGGGAAAGGCACTGGGATCAGTGCCTTTTTCTTAGATAGCCTGGCCACTAAACAAGGCCACGCCCGTCCGCTTGCTCATGTCTTCCACATAAGCCTGAAGTTTGGCAGGGAAGCTCAAGCCCTTGACGGCCGTGAGGCTACGCAGGGTTGGGAAGACCAAAATATCTTCAAGGGAAAGGCCTTGGTTGAGGCTGCCCTGGCCCAGCATCAGGCCTTCCAGCTCGGCCAAGTCTTGGTCTACTTGCGCTACCAATTCAGGGGTTTGGGCCATAAGGCCTGCAAAATCGCCGAACCGCTCTGTCTTGCTTTCAATATAGTAGCGTTTGGCCGATGGGCTTTGGTGTTCTGGCAGGTTGAGTTCGACCGAACGAGGAATATAGAGCTGGAAGACATAGCCCATTTTATCAGCCCAGGCCTGGACAGCTGGGCGAACCTGGTCAGTCAAGAGGGGCTGGCCGGACAAGCCATCAACATAAGACACAATATCCAAACTTTCAGGCATAACTTGCCCATGGTCAGTTTCTAAAATCGGCACAGTTTTCTTGCCTACCAGCTTGACAGGCAAATCATCATCTTGCTGCAAGATAACCAATTCCACCGGCAGGTTTTTCAGGCCAAAAATCATTCTGGCCCGCACGCAGAAGGGGCAGCCTTCGTAAATATAGAGTTTCATATAAGCTCCTTGGTTTTGCAAAAAATGGGCGGTTTTCCCCGCTTGTCGGTCGCCATCATAGGCCGAGCAGGCGGGAAAGGCAAGCCACCATAATGACAAGCCCGCCCAGCTTGGGTAGAATGAGGCAAAAACAAGAGGAGTAGCCATGAGCATTTCTATCCAGCAAGCACAATTTCCCCTGAAACAGAAGGCCTTTCAAATCGAGAGCCTCCAAATCAACCCCCAAGACTACTGGGTGGTGGTTGGCTCCAACGGCTCGGGCAAGTCCCTCCTGGCCCAGATTTTACAGGGCAAGATCCCGCCTGCAAGCGGGCAGTTTTCCTCTACTTTTTGCAAGATTGCCTCGCTAACCTTTGAGCACCAGCAAAAGATGCTGGAGGCCATTTTTAATGATCGCAATAACGATGCCGTCAGCCCTGATGATTTCGGTTGGACAGCCGAGCAGGTTATTCTCCACCTCAATCCCCAGCTAGACCTGGCCCGTTTTTATGCCCAAGAGTTAGGCATTGAACACCTGCTCAATCGCCCCTTTATGCAGCTTTCCACCGGCGAGAGCCGCAAGGTACTCTTCTGCCAGCTCTTGGTCAGCCAGCCCGATTTACTGATTTTAGATGAGCCCTTTGAGGGCTTGGATCAGGCCTCTGTCGCCAAGTGGCAGGCACTTTTTGCCCAACTTTCCCAGAAGATGGCCTTAGTGCTGATCGTGAATCGCATGGGTGATATTCCCCCAGAGGCCAGCCACCTGGCCCTCTTGGACAATCTCCAGATTATCCTCCACGGGGAGCGGGAGGCGGTGCTGCAGGACAGCCTCTTCCAACAGCTGCAATATGCCGAAGAAGCAGTGAATGTGCCCCTGCCCCAGGCGGCCGCCCCCCTTATCCAACTGCCTGCGGGCCAGGCTCCCTTTGAGCTTAAGGACGTGACCATTCAATATGGCGACAAGAAGATTATTGACGGCCTGTCCTGGCGGGTGGAGGCCGGCCAGCACTGGTGGATCAAGGGGCCTAACGGGGCGGGCAAGTCCACCCTGCTGTCTATTTTAAGTGGCGATCACCCCCAGGCCTTTGCCAACCATGTAGTCCTTTTCGGCCGACAACGGGGGTCGGGCGAAACCATTTGGGACATCAAAAAGCATATCGGCTATGTCAGCAGCCAGCTCCACATGGACTATCGGGTCAATTGCTCGGCCTTAGATGTGATTATTTCCGGCTTTTTGGACTCCATCGGGGTCTATCAAAAAGTGCCTGAAGCCCTGCAAATCAAGGCTCGGGAATGGTTGGCTCGTTTAGGCCTAGAAGCCCTGGTCAAGAAGCCCTTCCGCTCCCTCTCTTGGGGCCAACAACGCCTGCTACTCATTACCCGGGCCATGGTCAAACATCCGCCTATTCTGATCTTGGACGAACCCCTACAGGGCTTGGATGGCCTCAACCGCAAGGTGGTCAAGCAGTTTATCGCCCAGTTAGTTGAAAATTCCCAAACCCAGCTGCTCTTTGTTTCCCACCAGGATCAGGACGCTCCAAGTTGCATTACCCACCTCTTTGAGTTTGTCAAAGCAGGGGAAGGCTATGTCTATCAGCAGTCGGAATGGAAAAATCATGTCTAAGGGCTTTCAGTTCAAGCAGTTTTTTGTGGCCCACGACCAAACGGCCATGAAGGTCAATACTGATGGGATCTTGTTGGGAGCGATTGCGGATATTCGAGAGGCCAAGCAGATCATTGATATGGGTACCGGCACGGGCCTGATTGCCCTGATGCTGGCCCAGCGTTCAGCAGACGATTGCCAAATCACCGCCCTGGAACTAGAACCCAAGGCCTATAAGCAAGCGGTGGAAAATGTGGCAAATTTTGCAAAGGGTAGGCAGAAGATAAGGGTGATTCAGACCGATGTTTTGAATTTTGAGCCTGAGCAAAAGGCGGACTTGGTGGTGGCTAACCCGCCCTATTTTGCCCATTCACCCAAGAGCCGAAGCCTAGAGAGAGACCTGGCCAGACAGGCCTGCCAAAGCCATTTGGACTGGCTCAATCAAGCCCAAGGCTGGCTTAAGCCCAATGGCAAAATCAGTCTGATCTTACCTTATGAGGCGGGAGAGAACCTCTTGGCCCAAACGGATTTGGCTTGTATTGAGCGTTGGGAAATCAGCACCAAGGCCGGCCAAGCCCCCAAGCGTTTGGTCCTGACCTTTAGCCCCCAGCCACAGGCCCTTGCTATCCGGCAACTGACTATTTATGACCAAGCCAATCAATATACGCCCCAGTTTAGAGCCTTGACCAAGGATTTTTATCTGAATATGTAATTTGACCTGGCCTAGTCAAATTTACCTTTGATGGCGCCAGCCTCCAGGCTGGTGCCTGAATATTGATGAGTTATCAGCACCAGCCTAGAGGCTGGCACTATCAATACTTACACAATCAAAGGCAAGGTAACCGCAAAACAAGAACCCTTGCCCACTTCACTTTCAATTTCCAATTCCGCATTGTATTTGGCTAGGGCGAACTTTGTGATGGCCAGGCCTAGGCCGGTGCCGCCGTTTTGGCGGGAGCGGCTGTTGTCCACTCGGTAGAAGCGTTCGGTCAGCCTTGGGATATGTTCAGGGGCGATGCCGACACCGGTGTCTTGCACGCTGAAACGGGCTTGTTTGTCGCCTTGGCGTTCTAAGCGAATGGTGATTTTGCCTTGTTCAGGTGTGTAGCGAATGGCGTTGAAGACCAAGTTACTCAGGGCGCTGTGTAGCTCATTTTGAATGCCGTAGAAGGTCAGGTCTGGGGCGATGGTAATCTCAAAAATATGCTGTTCCTTGGAGAGATTGCGGCCTTCCTGGGCAATTTCTTTAACCAATTCAGATAAATTAAAGGATTCAAAGGGCTGAACACCACCCTTTTCCAGGCGGGAGAGCATGAGCAGATCAGACAGGACGCTGAGCATTCTCTGCCCTTCTTGACGCATCAGGCTGATAAATTGTTGCTGCTGGGCCGCAGGCAGGTGCGGATTGTCGGCCAGGGTTTCTAGGAAGCCGTTGACCACCGTTAGGGGCGTGCGGAGTTCGTGGGAAACGTTGGCCACAAAGGCCACTTGGTTGGCGTCAATCTGGCGTTTTTCACTGATGTCTTGGGTGACTAAAAGTTCGTTTCGGTTTTCAAACTTAAAGCGTTCCACCCGAATGGTACGGGGCATAAAGCCACCATTGGGCAGGGAGATTTCCACTACAAGCGGGGCAGATGGCCCTCTTTTTTGCAAAAATCGCTGGAAGTCGGGCTGGCGAACCAGGTTCTGCAAAATGCCGTTTTGGTCGTCTTGCACATTGAGATTAAGGTGCTTGGCGGCCAGTTTGTTAAACCATTCCAGGCGGCCTTCTTGATTGAGAATCAGCAAGCCATCAGGCACGGCTTCGGCAATGCGGTTGAAGCGGTCTAGGCTGGCGCTGATCTTAAATTTCTGCTTCTTGCTTTCCTTGGTTTGGGCCAGGAGTTGGCTGAAGATATGATCCCACACGCCCACGCCTTCTAGGCTCTGTTTAGGGTCTTTAAGCCACTTGATAAGCTGGGCCAGATAGCGCAGTTGCAGGCCAATCCAGCCGGCTAGGGTCAGGCTGATGGCTACCCACATAGCGTAAGCACCCGAGGCCAGATAGGCAATGCCGCCCACAAAAACTAGGGCCAGCCCTAAGCGGAGCAGAACAGACAACAAAATAGACATAGGCATTCCTTATTCTTTGGCGCTGAAGCGGTAGCCCGATCCTCGCACTGTTTGCACCCACTTGTCCAGCCCGCAGACTTCAAGGGCCTGACGCAGGCGGCGGATATGCACGTCCACCGTGCGTTCTTCCATAAAAACGTGATCGCCCCAAACTAAGTCTAAGAGCTGCTGGCGGCTGTAAACCCTGTCGCTGTGGGTCATAAAAAAATGGAGCAGCTTAAATTCGGTCGGGCCAATGCTGATGGGTTGCAGATCATATTGGAGGAACTTGTTTTCAGGGTCAAGCTGCAAGCCCTCAAAGCTGATGGCCTGTTGAGTTTTGTGGGGGGAATGGCGGCGTAGCAGGGCCTTAATGCGGGCGACCAGCTCCCTTGGTGAGAAGGGCTTGGTCACATAATCGTCAGCCCCGATATTTAGCCCCTGTTCCTTGTCTAGCTCCTCCGAACGGGCGGTCAGCAGAATGATGGGCAGGTCTTGGGTGCGTTTATCATTCCTCAAGTGCTTGGTTAGCTGCACGCCTGACATATTCGGCAGCATCCAGTCTAGAAGTGCCAGGGTCGGTAATTCTTGCTGAATTAGGGTCAGGGCCTGCTCGGCACTCTCGGCCGTTTTTACCTCAAAGCCTGCTTGCTCTAGGGTAAATTGAAGCAGCATGGTGATGGCGACTTCGTCTTCAACAACTAAGATGGTGGCTTTGGTCATTTTATTCTCCTTATACTTCGCTCCCCCGCTTGCGGGGGAGCTGCCGAAGGCTGAGGGGGGATTGTAGCGAAGCTACAAGAATACAAGCGGTAAAATTTTTAAGAAAATTTGCAAATTTCTAAATATTTTGCCCCGCTTGCTGCTAGCTTTCCCCCACCCTAACCCTCCCCCGCAAGCGGGGGAGGGGATCAGATTAGTTTAGCCAAACTTCCCAGTAATATAATCTTCGGTTTCCTTGCGGCTTGGTTTGGTGAAGATCTGTTTGGTTTTGCCGATTTCGACCAGCTCGCCCAGGTACATATAGGCCGTGAAGTCGGACACACGGGCGGCCTGTTGCATATTGTGGGTCACAATGGCGATGGTGTAGTCGTTTTTCAGCTCAGTGATCAGCTCTTCAATATAGGCGGTTGAAATCGGGTCTAGGGCGGAGGTCGGTTCGTCCAAGAGCAAGACTTCGGGCTGGTTGGCAATGGCTCGGGCAATGCAGAGCCGCTGTTGCTGGCCGCCTGAAAGGGAGTTGCCCGATTGCTTGAGCTTGTCCTTGACCTCGTTCCAGAGGGCAGCTTTTTTCAAGGCCCATTCCACACGGTCGTCTAGCTCGCTGCGGCTGAGGTTCTCATAAAGTTTGACCCCGAAGGTCACGTTATCGTAAATGGACATAGGAAAAGGTGTCGGTTTTTGGAAAACCATGCCCACCTTAGCTCGTAGGAGGTTGAGATCCACATCGCTGTCTAAGAGGTTCTTGCCATCTAGCAGTAACTCGCCCTCGGCCCGCATACCAGGGTAGAGGTCGTACATACGGTTGAAGGTGCGAAGGAGGGTGGATTTACCACAGCCTGACGGGCCGATAAAGGCTGTCACGCTTTTTTCGGCGATGTCCACGTTGATGTTTTTCAGGGCGTGGAAGTCGCCGTAGTAGAAATTGAGTTGGCGGGCGGAAATTTTGCTATTCATCTTGTTTTCCTTTTCTAGTGTTTCTTGCGGCCTAAGATACGGGCGGCGATGTTGGCCAATAAAACGGTCAGGGCAATTAAGAGCGCACCTGTCCAGGCCAGGGACTGCCAGTCTTCATAAGGGCTCATGGCGAACTGGTAGATCACGTTAGGCAGGTTAGCCAGGGGCTGGTTCATGTCCGAGCTGAAGAACTGGTTGTTAAGGGCCGTAAAGAGCAGCGGGGCCGTTTCACCTGAAATGCGGGCAAAGGCTAGCAAGACACCAGTCAGCACGCCTGTTTTGGCCGACTTGAGCGAGACCATCATCACCATCTTCCACTTAGGCGTACCTAAAGCATAGGCGGCTTCCCGCAGGCTGTTTGGCACCAGTTTGAGCATATTTTCCGTGGTACGCACCACCACAGGAATCACCAGGAGGGAAAGGGCCAAGGAGCCTGCCCAGCCTGAGAAATGGCCCTGCTGCACCACGATAATGCCGTAGATAAAGAGGCCAATCACGATAGACGGTGCGGACAGCAAGATATCGTTCATAAAGCGAGTGAGTGCCGCCATCTTGCTTTTGCCGCCAAATTCGGCCAGGTAAATGCCGGTTAAGATTCCAATGGGCGTGCCGATAAAGAGGCCGAAGAAGGTGATCATGAGGCTGCCCCAAATGGCGTTACGCAGGCCGCCTTCCATACCTGATGGGAGAGTGTCGGCACGGAAAACCTGCATACTGAGGCCACTAAGCCCCTCACCAAAGAGGGTGTAGAAAATCCAGCCCAACCAAAAGAGGCCAAAGCCCATCATAACCCAGGCCAGGGTCAGGGAAATGCGGTTGGTCCACTTGCGGCGGCGGTATAAGGCCGCATTCATATTGTGTTTTTGCATCTTAACGCCCCTCTTTTTGGCCCATTTTGAGCAACATAAGTTTAGAAATACAGAGCACCACAAAGGTAATAATAAAGAGGATTAAACCTAGGTAAAGCAGGGAGGACAGGTGCATTGGATCGACCGCCTCGGCAAATTCATTGGCCAGGGCAGAGGTAATGGACACGCCCGAGTTGTTGAGGCTGGCACTGATGTTGAAGGTGTTGCCGATAATAAAGGTCACGGCCATGGTTTCGCCCAAGGCACGGCCCAGGCCTAAAATAATGCCGCCGACCACGCCCGCCTTGGTGTAAGGCAGAACGATATGGCGAATAACCTCCCAGCGGGTGCTGCCCAGGCCGTAAGCCGATTCTTTGAGCATTGGCGGGGTGACTTCAAACACATCCCGCATCACCGAGGCGATAAAAGGGATAATCATAATGGCCAAGATCAGGCCTGCTGGAAACAACCCAATCCCCATCGGAATGCCTTGGAAAAGCACGCCAATCAGCGGAATATGGCCGAATTGTTCAATCATAAAGGGCTGGATGGTTTCCGAGAAAATAGGCGCAAAAACGAACAAGCCCCACATACCGTAGATGATAGAAGGAATACCAGCCAAGAGTTCCACCGCAATACTAAGCGGGCGGCGCAGGAAGGTTGGGCAGAGTTCGGTTAAGAAAATGGCAATGCCAAAACTGACTGGCACGGCAATAAGCAGGGCGATGGCGGAGGTGACTAGTGTGCCGTAAATGGGCGCCAGCGCACCGTAATTACCCTGCACCGTGTCCCAATCGCTGGAGGTAAAAAAGCCAAAGCCGAACTGCTGCATACTTGGCATGGCCCCGATGATAAGCGAAACCAAGATGCCACTTAGGCTGATAAGCACTAAAAAGGCAAAGAGGCGGGTGGTGTTGATAAACAGCAGATCCCACAGGGCTTGGCGCTTTAGTTGATGATGAAGTTTGTCCATATTTGCAACTTTTTTGAAGAAACTAACCGCTTGTGATTAGCTGAACTTGATAGCGCCAGCGTCCTCGCTGGTGCTAATACGTTTGAGGCACCAGCGAGGACGCTGGCGCCATCTTTACAAGAACTTAATAAACCTTCTGCCCCTTGTCGTCGGCGATTTGTTTCCACTCATCACGCACAAGGTTTTTCACGCTGTCTGGCAGAGGTACATAGTCCAATTTCTGGGCTTGTTCGTTGCCCTTATTGTAGGCCCAATCGAAGAAGTTGAGCACGGTTTTGGTGTTTTCTGCCTTAATAGCGGTTTTCGGCACCAAGATAAAGGTGGCGGCGGCTAATGGCCAGGCCTCTTCAGCAGGTTGGTTGGTTAGCACCAGGCTAAAGCCCTTCACGCCCTTCCAGTCCACATTGGCAGCAGCCGCAAAGCTGGCTTGTGATGGTTGAACAAACTTGCCGGCCTTGTTTTGCAGTTGAACGTGGGACATGGCATTTTGTTTGGCATAGGCATATTCCACATAGCCGATGGAGTTTTTCACACGGTTTACATAAATAGACACACCCTCGTTACCCTTGCCTGCGGCACCCGTGGCAGAGGTGGCCCATTTCACCGTGTTGGCCGCACCTACTTGGTCTTTCCAAGCTGGGGAAACCTGGCTGAGATAGGTGGTGAAAATAAAAGTGGTGCCGGAGCCGTCAGAACGGAAAACGGTGGTGATTGGGGCATCTGGCAGTTTCAGATCTGGGTTGAGGGCGGCGATTTTGCCATCATTCCAGCGGGTGATCTTGCCCAGGTAAATTTCAGCCAAGAGTTCGCCGGTCAGCTTTAACTCGCCTGGCTTAATGCCTTCGACATTGACCACTGGCACCACGCCGCCAATCACGGTTGGGAATTGAACAAGGTTATTTTTCTCTAAATCTTCACTTTTCATTGGGGAGTCAGTCGCCCCGAAGTCCACAGTTTTGGAGACGATTTGCTTCACGCCACCTGATGAACCGATAGACTGATAATTCACACGATTGCCTGTTTCTGCTTGGAAGCTCTGCGCCCACTGGACATAAATCGGTTGTGGGAAAGAAGCACCCGCACCTGTGACATCAACTGCCTTGGCAGTGGTGGTAAGGGCAAGGCCTGCAAGGAAAGCAATACTTAATTGACGAAGTTTCATAGGTTTTCTCCTGATTGTTTGGCTGATTTTTCAGCCTCTACAAGATAACAAATCAATATTACAGAAAGATGACAGTTTGAAATATTTCTGTTTTAAGCCAAATCTTGTTTGAGCTGGTCTAACTGCTTGTGGCGAATATCCACGCCCCGCACCAGATAAACCACGTGCTCGGCCACGTTTTTGGCGTGATCGCCAATGCGTTCAATGGCCTTGTTGATCATCATTACATCAATCCAGGTGCTGATGCTGCGAGGATCTTCAATCATATAGCTGATGAGAATGCGGGCTTGGTTACGGTAGTCGGTGTCAAGTTTGTGATCGGCCTCGGCAATTTCCAGCACGGCGGTTTCGTCTAGGCGGGCAAAGGCATCCAAGGCACGGCGCAGCATTTGCACGGTCATCTCGATTAGGCGGTGGGTGTCGTAAAGGCCAGTGGTAGAAATGCGGTTGTTTTGCAGGAGATCGTGGAGGTATTGGGCGATTTTTTTCAGTTCATCGCCAATCCGCTCCAAGTCCACAATCACACGGCTGACCGCCAACACAAAACGCAAATCGCCTGCGGCAGGCTGGCGGCGGGCGATGATGGTTTGGCAATGGTCGTCAATTTGGACTTCAAAATCGTTGATGATACGGTCAGCCTCAATTACATCGGCTAAAAAACCGACTGAACCCTGGTTAAGGGACTGCTGAACCCGCTCTAATTGTTGCTCAACCAAGCCGCCCATTTGCATGACTTCGCTGCGGACACTTTCGAGTTCTTGGTTGAAATGAGATGAAATATGTTTTGCCATAAATGCTCCTTAAAAAGTAGGAGCAGTGTAGCAGATAAATGTGACAGAAATATGACAGAGTGAAATATATTGAGGTAGGGTGCGGTTTACCGCACCGTTTTACGCTTGATTAGCCAACCAGCCCTCAACCTCTTCCCGAATTTGTTGAGAAACCAGCCCAATGGGTTGTGCGGCATCAATCAAAATGGCCTTGGGATTGGCCTCAACCAAGGCCAAATAACGGGCTCGGGTGCGGTGGAAGAAATCGATATGCTGCTGTTCAATCCGATCCAGCGCCCCTCGGCCCTTGGCTCGTTCCAAACCAATAGCAGGATCTAAGTCCAAATAGAGGGTAAGATCAGGCTCAAAGCCATCTAGAATAACTGATCCAATTTGCTCTACCAAGGCTTGTAGCCCCCGTCCTCCGCCCTGATAGGCCTGGCTGGAGAGATCGTGCCTGTCGCCAATTACCCACTTGCCTGAAGCTAAAGCAGGTTGGATGACGGTTTCAACCAACTGAGTACGGGCAGCATACATCATCAGGACTTCAGCCTTGTCGGTGGTGTGTTCCCCATCCTTGCCCTCCTTCCAAAGGCTGCGAAGTACCTCCGCAATGGGCGTGCCGCCTGGTTCACGGGTGGTAATAAAGTCGATTTTGTGAGCTTCTAGCACCTGGCTAACCACTCGCACCGCATTGCTCTTGCCGGCCCCTTCCAGGCCCTCAATCGTGATAAATTTTCCCTTCATTATTTTGCCTTATTGTTTTCTCGGTACCATTTTAAATAGGCCTGCACCGCCCGATTATGTTCGGCCAAGGTGCGGCTAAACTTGTGCCCACCCGTGCCATCTGCCACAAAGTAGAGGAAGTCGGTTTGGGCAGGCTGGGCCACAGCCTGAATAGAAGCCGCACTAGGCATGGCAATAGGGGTTGGCGGCAGGCCGTCAATCACATAAGTGTTATAAGCCGTGGCCTCTTGTAAATCTTTTTTACGGATATTGCCATCATAGCGGTCGCCCATGCCATAAATAACTGTTGGATCGGTCTGTAATTTCATTTTGAGTCTCAAGCGGTTAATAAAAACTGAAGCCACCTGTGCCCGCTCGTGAGCCAAGCCTGTCTCCTTCTCCACAATGGAGGCCAGGATCAGCATTTCATAAGGGTTGGCCAGTGGCAGATTGTCTGCCCGCTTGGCCCAGGCCTCTTCTAGGGTTTTAAGTTGCTTTTGGTAGGCCCGTTTAAGCAGGGCCAGATCGCTGGTATGGGGCACATAGCTGTAGGTGTCAGGGGCTAGCCAACCTTCGATTTTTTCATGGGCAATGCCCAGGGCTTTTGCAAGTTCTGCCTCCGATCTGCCCGCTTGGGTTTGATCTAAATAAGGGGCCTTGGCCAGCTGTTCCTGCCAATTTTTGAAGGTTCTGCCTTCAATAAACTGGACGGACAGTTGCACTTCCTTGCCGCTGTTTAAATGCGCCAAGAGATCCTGGACGGTCTGGATATTGTCCAAGGAATAAACACCGGCACGGAACTTGCTGTATTCAGGTTTGAGGCGGATAAAGTAGGGCAACCAATCGCTATGTTCTTTAATAATGCCTTTTTCAGCTAGAAGATTGGCTAATTTAAGGCTGGATGTGCCTTTTTCGACCACAAGAAATTTATCTTCAGGAGGGTAAACTATTTGTTGGCCAAAGGCCTCAAGTTTTTGGTAGGCATAAAAACCAAATCCTGCAAGTAAGAGCAGCAGGGTAAAAAAGAAGGAAAGAAGTTTTTTTAGCATATAGGAAAAATCATTAGAAGATTAGGCTTTCACTATAACAAACAAGCGGGGAAATTTTTAGAATTTTTTACAAAATAAGGCTAGGGATTGAGCTGGTGGGTCGTGAAGGGCTCGAACCTTCGACCTACGGATTAAGAGTCCGCTACTCTACCAACTGAGTTAACGACCCGAGAGAGTAGTTTAAATGGTGGGTCGTGAAGGATTCGAACCTTCGACCAACGGATTAAAAGTCCGCTGCTCTACCGACTGAGCTAACGACCCTAAAAGGGAATTTCTAAAGTGGTGGGTCGTGAAGGATTCGAACCTTCGACCAACGGATTAAAAGTCCGCTGCTCTACCGACTGAGCTAACGACCCTTTAGAAAGGCTCGCAATTAAGTGGTGGGTCGTGAAGGATTCGAACCTTCGACCAACGGATTAAAAGTCCGCTGCTCTACCGACTGAGCTAACGACCCTTAATTGCGTAACGGAGGCATATAATACGGATTTTTAGGCCTTAAGCAACCTTTTTTTATGGAAATCCGTTTGATTGCATAGTTTGCAAGCGATTTGGTTGGATAAGAGGGTTTTCGTGCTATGGGGTATTTTGCCTCTAAACAAATTTTAGTCTATTCCTTGACTTTATAGGCTAATTTCAGTATTTTTAATCCCAGTGGAGATTCGCTACCAGAAGTGCGAGACTTAAAAGTGGAGATTCGCTGCCAGAAGTGCGAGACTTAAAAGAGGTGCTTCGCTGCCTTAATGCGAGCTTTAAAAATAACAAAAGAGAGCATAATGCTCTCTTTTGTCATATATAGAAATGAGAAAGAGAAATTTAAAGCTGTATCATATAAATGGAGATTATGTTAATTACCTCAAATCATTCGATAGTCATGTTCAACATAACTATGATAGTGAAAGGAATCAAAAACCTTATGTAGGTATTGTCTTAAGCGTGAACGGTAAGCACTATTTTGCTCCTCTTACTTCACCGAAAGAAAAACACCTTAAGATAAAAAACTCAGATCCTACAACCTTTAAAATTAAAGATAATACTAAATTTTATGGTTCAGTCTTGCTGAACAATATGATACCTGTGAAAACCTGCCATTTAATTGCCTTTGATATTTCTGAGATTAAGGACCTAAATTATAAGAATCTTCTCAACAGAGAATACCAAATTATTTCAAAAAATGAAACTCTTATTAGAGCTAAAGCAAACACGTTATACAATTCCGTGATTTCTAAATCTAATGCTTATTTTTGCAAGGTTTCGTGTGATTTTCAGCAATTAGAAATCGCTTGTGATCATTATTCAGAGTAAGTTCTAGAAAAGCCTCTGCCTCGCTATAGTGGAATATCTATGATTAAAAATAAGGCGCACAATATCAGGGGGAGTATGAAATTAGTTTTTGACTGTTATCTTAAAGATAACAATTTGGAACCAACTTGTTATTCTTTAGAAGAAAACGAACTTAATCCTTTAACTGGCTATCTGACAGATACCACAGGGGGAAGCTATGGAGAGTATTTGAAGTTTCTAAAAAAATCTTTAGATATATTAAATGATGATGAAAAAGATATTGACATCTCATCAAACTCATGGGGAGTTAATGTCTTTGATACATATGTGGAAATATATTTTTTGTACGATGAAAACAATGAAAACTATAAATTAAAGATGAACAAATTCGCTTTTTCAAGCATTATAAATGAATGGATTTTATTTTTACAAGAAAAAGGATTTGATACTAATCCCATCCAAGATTAAAAAGGGGCGAATATAATTCGCCCCTACAAATTACTCATCAATCGAACGTAAAAGTTCGTTAATGCCCACCTTACCACGGGTTTTGGCATCCACTTTTTTCACGATAACCGCACAGTAGAGGTTGTACTTACCGCATTTAGACGGCAGGCTGCCTGATACCACAACCGATCCCGCTGGCACACGGCCGTAGTGGATTTCGCCGGTTTCACGGTCGTAGATCTTGGTGGATTGGCCGATGAACACGCCCATGGAAATGACCGAACCTTCTTCTACGATCACGCCTTCCACGATTTCAGAACGGGCGCCGATAAAGCAGTTGTCTTCGATAATGGTCGGGTTGGCCTGGAGTGGCTCTAAAACGCCACCGATGCCCACGCCGCCTGAAAGGTGAACGTTTTTACCGATTTGAGCACAAGAACCCACGGTGGCCCAGGTGTCCACCATGGTGCCTTCGTCCACATAGGCACCAATGTTGACATAAGATGGCATAAGCACGGTATTTTTGGCAATGTAGGCCCCTTGGCGAACTGTGGCAGATGGCACGACACGGAAGCCTTCTTCTTTGAAACGGGCTTCATCGTAGGCAGCAAATTTAAGCGGAACCTTGTCGTAGTAGTTGGTTTCTGCCCCATCAATGATTTGGTTGTCACGGATACGGAAGGAGAGCAGCACCGCCTTTTTCAGCCATTGGTGAACCACCCAGTCGCCACCCACTTTTTCGGCCACACGCAGCTCGCCGCTGTCTAGTTTGAGCACGGCTTCTTCAATGGCAGCTTTGGTCGCAGCATCAACCGTATTTGGAGTAATGTCTGCACGGATTTCCCATGCAGCTTCGATGATAGATTGTAAAGACATTTGAACTTCCTTTTGGGTATAAAAAAATGATGGACTTTTTAACACACAACAGCGATCATTTCTAGCTATTTATGCAAGCGGTAGATTTTGTCAGAAAATTTGCAAAAAAACGACTAATTTATACCCCTTGTTGAGCTGATAGAGAGAAAAACATGACAACAAAATTAACTCCCGATGAAGCCATTGATCTGGCTTACGATATTTTCTTAGAAATGGCCGGCGAAAATCTGGATCCTGCCGATATTTTGCTCTTTAACCTGCAATTTGAAGACCGTGGTGCGGTGGAAATGGTGGAAACCAGTGAGGACTGGGATCAGGAAATCGGCACCCTGATTGACCCTGAGGCCTTCGCCGAGGTTTGGGTGGGCTTGGTTAATGATGAGGATGTGATGGACGATGTCTTCGCCCGCTTCCTTATCTCCCACGAGGCGGAAAACCGTGAATATCATGTAATTTGGAAGGAGTAAGTGATGGCTGAAATCAATCAATTCGCCCAAGATTTTCGCAATGCCATGGCTCATTTGTCTTCGGCGGTCAGCATTGTGACCAGCCAAGGCCCTGCCGGCAAGGTGGGCCTGACGGTTTCCTCGGTCTGTTCGGTGACCGATTCGCCGCCAGCCCTGCTCTTTTGCGTGAACCAGTCCAGCGATCTGCACGACATCATCAAGACCAATGGCAAGGTCTGCATTAACGTGCTTAACCATGAGCAAGAGGAACTGGCCAAGCACTTTGCTGCCATGCTCAATTCCAGCATGGACGAGCGTTTTTCCTGGGATATCTGGAATGAGGGAAAGGACGGCCAGCCCGTTTTAAGAGAAGCGATTTCCGCCCTAGAAGGCCAGATTATCGACAGCCACACAGTGGGCAGCCACAGCATTTTTATCGTGCGATTAAGCCAAATTGATGTCGCCCCTAAGCCTGGCTTGGTTTATTTTGGCCGGCAGTTTAAGGCGCTTGAGATCTAGCAAGCGGGTTGGAAAAGCGGATTTTTTGCAAAAAAGAAGCTGGAAGATGATTGGTGAGCTTGTCGAACCATAAATCTTCCAGCTTTTTGTTTAGTTATTCCTCTACTCTAAAATGTCGCTGGCTCTTGGTTTCACTGCGGCTTTCAATCAAGCGATGGTAGTTTTCAAAACGGACGGGATCAATCTTGCCCTGCTCCACAGCCTCCCGCAGGGCGCAGCCCGGATCGGCCTTGTGTTTGCAGTCACGGAATTTGCAGGTGCCCAGCACGGCTTGGAATTCCCGATAGCCCTGAGTGATTTGCTCGGCCTCCAAATGCCAGAGGCCAAATTCCCGAATGCCTGGGGAATCAATCAGGTTCCCGCCTTGGGGCAAATGATAAAGACGAGAGGCTGTGGTGGTGTGTTGGCCCAAGCCTGAGTTATCGCTCACTGCCCCCGTCAGGGCATTGACGTCAGGCAGGAGCTGATTGATGAGGCTAGACTTACCCACCCCAGATTGGCCGACAAAAATTGAGGTGCCTTGGGATAAATAACGGTCTAACTCGGCCATATTTTCGCCCGTATTGGCGGATAAGCACAGGGTTTGATAGCCGATTTTTTGGTAAATAGCTAATTGTTCTTCAGCCGCCAAACGCTCGGCTTCATTCAGCAAATCAATTTTATTGAGCACGATCAGGGCTGGAATGCCAGCGTTTTCGCAGATGACCAAGTAACGATCGATAATATTAAGCGACAGGGTAGGCAGGACGGCAGAGACGATAATAATCTGGTCAATATTGGCCGCCATAACCTTAATGCCATCATAATAATCGGGGCGAGATAGCTCATTCTGGCGGGGATAAACCGCCTCAATCACGCCACTAATCCCTTGTAACTGTTCGTTGCCCTGACGCCAAGACACCAAATCCCCCACCACCACATTTTTCAGGGTACGGCGAAGATTGCAACGCACGATTTCCCCGCCAGCAGCCTCCACATCCGCATGCTTGGCATGGCGGGTCACAACCACACCCTCTTGCGCCTCTCCCAACATCTCATCCTGCCATTCCAGCTCTTTTTTATGGATTTTCTTATGGTGGTTGGACTGGATCCGCCGCTTTTGGTTTTGGGTTAGTTTAGGTTTGCTCAAGGGCTTGTTCTCGTTGGCTAAAGCTAGATAAGAAAAAAGCCTTGAAATAATTTCAAAGCCTTTAGAATTTGGTGGAGCTGGGGGGAGTTGAACCCCCGTCCGAAATCACTCAACCTTCAGTACTACACGTTTAGTCAGTCTTTAATTTCACCTAAGCATGCGGACAGACACGCTAAACTTAGGCTAGTTTGATTCAATTTAGTGCTTCGATCCTCAAACAGCGGCTTCCACACGATCTCGTTTGGGTTTGACTCCGCTTGATCCCCGTCTTACGAGCGAAAGCTGGGGAGCGAAGGCGATGAGCAGGTTATTAAGCTGCTAAAGCGTATTGTTCGTCGTTTGCGACTATTGTTTTGCGGTTTGTTTACGAGGCCTACCGCACCTCGACGTGCACCTTGGGCATCATTAATCCCGTCGAATCCAGAATCAGCCCCAAAAAGTCCTGCGATCCTACTACAAGCGGCTGGCTTTGTAAACTTTTTTGCAAATTTGTACTCTATCTAAATTAGTGTTATAAAGAGCGAATTTTGAGAAGATGAGATAGCCCATGAAAGAAAATCACGATGATGAGATTGAAATCATCGAGCCAGATGAAGTGGAATTGATTGAGACAGACCCGCTAGAACATAAGGCCCTGGCAGCCAATACCCTGCCCATGCCCCAAGGCGGCAACCTGGAAAGCTATATCCGCATGGCCAATCAGTACCCGATTTTAACCCCAGAGCGGGAAAAAGAGCTGGCCGAGCGTTTGTATTATGATGAGGACATTGAGGCAGCTAAAGAGCTGATTATGTCGCATTTACGCTTCGTCATTCACATCGCCCGAGGCTACATGGGCTATGGCCTGCCACTGGCAGATCTTATTCAGGAGGGCAATATCGGCCTGATGAAGGCGGTTAAACGCTTTAATCCTGAAGTGGGCGTGCGGCTGGTTTCCTTTGCGGTCCACTGGGTTAAGGCGGAGATCCACGAATATGTGCTGAAAAACTGGCGGATCGTTAAGGTGGCCACCACCAAGGCTCAACGCAAGCTCTTCTTTAATTTGCGGAAAAATAAACAGCGTTTGGCCTGGTTTAATGAGGAAGAAATCCAGCAGGTGGCCAAGGACTTGGGCGTGTCGCCTGAAGAGGTTAAGGAGATGGAGTCCCGCATGACTGGCCAGGATATGGGCTACGACCTGCCTGTGGGCGATGATGGTGACGATGCCTATGTGCCGTCCATGTACCTGGAGGACAATGGCTCCAACTTTGCTGAAGAAATTGAGGACGAGCAGTACAACGGCCAGGCCACGGCCCAGTTAGCCTACGCCTTGGCTACCTTGGATGAGCGCAGCCAGGACATAATCAAGACCCGCTGGTTAGATGAAGAGAAGGCCACCCTGCAAGACCTGGCCGACAAGTACGGCATTTCGGCCGAACGAGTACGGCAGTTGGAAAATCAGGCACTTAAGAAGATTAAAGAAGCCATTACACTTGAATAAGATCAAGGGGTTGAAATCTTGCAAAAATCTGCAAATTTTCAGGCATATAGGACAAAATAGTTGGTAAAAAGTGGCTTAAAGCCTTATAGTACAAGGCTTTAAGCCCTCTTTTTGAAATATGCACAAAAAACTGTCCTTTCTGCCAACATTCCCCGATCCAGAAGTATGGCAAACAAAATAATGTACAGCGTTACAAATGTCTTAGCTGTAATAAAACATTTACCTTTAAGAATAAATTAGATCCTGAAAAAAATTGGCTTGATTATTCATCTGGAAAACAAACACAAGTACAGTTAGCAGAAAAATATTCTTGCTCTTCTCGAACTATTCGAAGATATTTAGAGAAGCACCCTAAATCCTCCTTAAATAAACCTCAAAATACATACTTGAACTTAATTATTGATACAACATTCTTTCACCGAGATTTTGGTGTAATGGTGTTTATTGATAGCTCTACAAAAAAGGTGGTTTATCACCAAATAGTCAAAACAGAAAAAGATATCTATTACAAGAAGGCCATGAACCGTTTAAGGGAAAGAAATTATATTATTCAATCAGTTACCTGTGATGGGCGTAGAGGCCTCTTAAAAGATTTGTTCAATACACCAACACAGATGTGTCAGTTTCATCTTGTAGCAATCGTAATGAGGGCATTGAGAAAGAAACATCAATCACATGCAGGAAGAGAATTAAAAAGTATTATTAAGACGCTTAAAACCAGCTCTAAAAATGAATTTTATTTAAAAATATATGAATGGAAGAGAAAACACCAGGAGTTTTTAAGTGAACGGTCAGATAAACCAAATGAAAAAGGGAAATACCCTTATAAACATCGAAGTGTAAGAAGTGCTGCTGCGAGTATTAAGCGTTATTATGAATATATTTTTACTTATGAGAAATATCCTGAATTAAATATTGAAAAGACAACAAATAGGATTGAAGGTTTATTTAAGGAACTAAAAGACAAATTACGTCCGCACAGCGGTTTAACAAGAAAGCATAAGATCTTGTTTATACAGGACTTTTTGAACAAAAAGAGTTGGTAAGGATCTGTTAAAATAATCTTTACCAACTTTTTTGTCCTATAGAGGCATAAAGTGCAAAAAGACCAACTATTTTGTCCTATATGCCAATTTTCAACCCCTTGTCTTTTAGATCTTGGCCAGCTCCTGCCGCATTTGGTCGATGACAGCCTTGTAATCTGGCTGGTCAAAAATGGCCGAGCCTGCCACAAACATATCAGCCCCTGCCTGGGCAATCTGGGCAATATTATTGACCTTGACCCCGCCGTCCACTTCTAAGCGGATATTATAGCCGCTCGCATCAATCCGCTTGCGGGCTTCTTTGAGCTTGTCCAAGGTGCTTGGAATAAAGGACTGGCCGCCAAAGCCAGGATTGACTGACATGAGCAAAATCACATCCACCTTGTCCATCACATAGTCTAAATAGGTCAGTGGCGTGGCTGGGTTGAAGACCAGGCCAGACTTACAGCCCTGATCCCGAATAAGCTGGAGGGTGCGGTCGATATGTTCAGTCGCCTCTGGGTGGAAGGTGATGTAATCCGCCCCTGCCTTGGCGAAATCAGGGATTAAACGTTCCACAGGCTTGGCCATAAGATGCACGTCAATGGGGCAGGTGATGCCACAATCCCGTAGGGCCTGGCAGATGGCTGGGCCAAAGGTCAGATTAGGCACATAGTGGTTGTCCATCACATCAAAATGAATCAGATCTGCACCTGCCTCCAGCACCTTTTGGACATCATCGCCCAGGCGGGCAAGGTCGGCAGATAGAATGGAAGGAGCAATTAAAAAGGGTTGTTTCATAGGGCCTCACAACTGAATTCAACACAAAAGGATCGCGCCAGCGTCCACGCTGGTGCGGATAAGCTCTTGATTTATAAGGCACCAGCGTGGAGGCTGGCGCTATCATATTTTAGTGCATACCGTAACACAAATTACTTTTTCAAACTGCGACCTAGATCACGGTTTTGACTAATTTTGCATAGAAGAAACCATCGCCGCCCAGCTCGCTTGGCAAGAATTGTTTTTCCAGCACCTTTTCACCCCCAAAATCCATCTCAACCAGTCGGGCAGTTGGCTCAACCTCCAAAAAACGGGCGATTTGTTGGCTGTTTTCTTCTGGCAAGATGGAGCAAGTGGCATAAAGCAGCACCCCGTTTGGCTTGAGCCTTTGCCAGAGAGCCTTGAGGATCTTGGCTTGCAGGGCGGCCAGCTCGGCAATATCTTCTTCCTTGCGTAGCCATTTAATATCTGGGTGGCGGCGGATCACGCCCGTAGCGGAACAAGGAGCATCCAGCAAAATGCGGTCAAAGAGCAGGCCTTCTTCTAACCATTGGTCAGGCCTTGAGGCATCGCCACAAATGACTTGTGCCTGCTGGCCCAAACGAGCCAGGTTTTCTTCCACCCGCTTGAGGCGGTTAGCCTCAATATCCAGGGCAATCACACGGGCCTGGGGGGCATTTTCCAGAATGTGGGTGGTTTTGCCGCCAGGAGCAGCACAAGCATCTAAAATCAGCTCGCCATTTTGGGCCTCAAGCAGCTTGGCCGACCACTGGGCATGGGCATCCTGCACCGTGGCCCAGCCCTCTGCAAAATGGGGCAGTTGGCTGACGGCCAAGGGTTTTTCCAAAAGCAGGGCGCAATCTGGCAGGCAAGCGGTCAAATCTTGTGGATTTTTTGCAAGTCCCTCTCCCAACAGGGCCTGATAGCCGGCCACCGAACTATGCTGGGGATTAACCCGAATCCACATAGGCGGCTTTTGGTTATTGGCGGCAATAATCTCCCGCCAGTTGGGGTAAACCTTCTTAATCTTGTTCACAAACCAGTCTGGGTGCAGGGTCAGCCAATGTTTATCTGCCACCGCCAGTAGAGCCTCTTTTTCCCGCAGGAAACGGCGCAGCACCCCATTGACCAGGGCCTTGAACTTATCCACCTTTAGGCTATGTGTCGCCTTGACGGCCTCATCCACCACCGCAAAGTCAGGAGAGCGCAGGTAAATCAACTGATAGAGGCTGACCAAGAGCAGACAATGCACCAGGCGGGTCTTGCCCTTAAGCGGCTTTTCTAAGAGCCTCCCCAGCACCTTTTCCAAGCGGGGAAGGACACGGCAGACCCCAAAGGTAATTTCTTGAAGCAGGGGCAGATCCTTGGCTTCCAGCTGGTTTTGGGCCTCGGGCAGGAGGCTGGACAGGGACTTACCCCCATCTAAGACCTCAAGCATAATCTGTGCCGAAAGGGCACGGGCAGAAAGTTTTTTCATTATTTATGTGCTAAAACATTGAGTGATAAAGTAATTTCAGGTAATTTAACAACATTTCCTGCTTAAAAGCAAAGACTAAGGAGCCTCCCATGAATATTCCACTCTGCTTACCTGAAAACATCACGCCTGAACAATTCCTGCGTGACTACTGGCAGAAAAAGCCCCTGCTCATTCGCAATGGCCTGCCGCAGATTGTCGGCCAGTTCACCCCTGAAGACATCATTGACTTAGCTCAGGAAGAGGAGGTAACCGCCCGTTTAATCCAAACCCAACAAACGGCCGAGGGCGAGAAATGGGCGTTGAAACGTAGTCCCTTGGCGGCAGAAGATTTTGAAAACCTGCCTGAACAGTGGTCGGTTTTGGTGCAGAACTTGGAGCAATGGTCGCCTGAATTGGGCGAGCTGTGGCAGGCCTTTAACTACATTCCCCAATGGCAGCGGGACGACATTATGGTCTCCTTCGCCCCAGAAGGCGGCTCGGTTGGCCGCCACTATGATGAATATGATGTCTTCTTAGTTCAGGGCTATGGCCACCGCCGCTGGCAGCTGGGCAAGTGGTGCGATGCCAGCACGGAATTTAAGCCTAATCAGCCAATTCGCATTTTTGATGATATGGGCGAGATCATTTTTGATGAAATCTTAGCCCCAGGCGATGTGCTTTATGTGCCATCCCGCCTTTCTCATTACGGCGTAGCCCAAGATGATTGCTTGACCTTCTCTTTCGGCCTACGCTTCCCCAATGCGGCCGATCTCTTGGAAAATCTTTGCAAGACCCTTGAGCACCAAGGCGAAGTGTTTGAAACCAGCCACTTTCACCTGCCTTTCCGCCTCTCACCAAGCGAGCAACCTAACGCCCTGTTAGACCCTGCTATGGTGGCCAGCTTCAAGGCACGACTGATTGAACTTTTGCAACATTCCGACCAATTTGACCCGCTTTTCACCCACAGTGTGGCAACAGCGGCCAGCACCCGCCGTTATGAACAACTGGAAGTTGAGGGCGAAAATTATCCTGATGAAGTCCAAGAGATCTTAGAAGAAGGCGGTTGGGTACAACAAGATGCCAATGTGAAGATCCTCTACACCGAAAACCCTCTGAAGGTTTATGTCAATGGCCAATGGATTGATGAACTCAACGAGGCCGAGGCCAATCTTCTGGTTCGCATTGCCAATGGCGATGCCATTTCTTGGAACAAGCTGGCCTCCAAGGCTGCCAGCCAAGATGAGTTGGAACTCCTCTTAGACGTGCTGTGCGACTGGCTAGACAGCGGCTGGGTCATTTTAAGAGAAGCAGAGTAATTTCTTTGCTTTTGGCTTGCCTTTTGATTTACAAGCTGTTAGAATTGCGTCCTCTTTTTATGGCTCTTATTTGGTTCTTGAAACCAAGCAATATTTTTAGGTAATAACGATGAAACGTACATTTCAACCTTCTGTATTAAAACGTGCTCGTACACACGGCTTCCGTGCTCGTATGGCAACAAAAAATGGCCGTCAAGTATTAGCACGCCGTCGTGCTAAAGGTCGTAAAAGTTTATCAGCTTAATTTGCATTAAGTGAATAAGCAAAACTTTTCTCGGGAGCTACGTTTGTTAGCTCCCGTTCAATTTAAAGCTGTCTTTGAACAGCCCCTTCGTGCTAGCACGCCCCAACTCTCACTGCTTTCTCGCCCTAATCAACTCAACCACCCTCGTTTAGGTTTAACCGTGGCCAAGAAAAATCTTAAAAGAGCCCACGACAGAAATCGCATCAAACGCATTGTGCGTGAAAGTTTCCGCCAGAAGCAACATGAATTGCCTGCCCACGATTTTGTCTTCCTCACCCGCCCAGGCATTGGCAAATTAGACAACAAAACCCTGTTTGAAACCCTGGAAAAACTATGGCAACGCCACATTCGCCTAAGCAAACAAGAGAACAGCCCAAGATCAGCCTAATGGCTAGACTGGTACTGCTGCCCATTTATTTTTACCGCTATTTCATCAGCCCCCTAATCGGCCCCCGCTGCCGTTTTTATCCCACTTGCTCAACCTACGCTGTCCAAGCTATCCAGATCCATGGGGCTTTTAAAGGCTCTTATTTGGCGCTTAAGCGTATTTTACGCTGTAATCCACTAAGCGAAGGTGGGGAAGACCCGGTACCGCCTAGGTGTGGTTGTCAGGCACCTCAAAAAGAAAAAGGGAAATAACAAGCGGTTATTTCCCCTTAAAAATTTGCAAAAAAGATCTATTTTAGACCCGCTTGTTGTAAATTTCTACCAATCAAACTCCAACAAAATCGGTGTATGATCCTGACGAGGGCCTGAGCTAATCATTTCTGACCGCTTAACCTGATGGGCAACTCGGTTGCTGGTTAGCCAGTAGTCAATTCTCCAGCCCGTGTTTTTGATCTTACTGGTGCGGCTACGCTGTGCCCACCAGCTATACTGATCGGGAATATCGCCGTGAATATGGCGGAAGGTATCGGTAAAACCCTTGGCCAAGAGATTGGTAAAGCCTTCTCGTTCCTCATCGGTAAAACCTGGTGAAAAACGGTTGCTGGCAGGGTTGGCCAGGTCGATTTCCTTGTGGGCAACGTTGTAGTCGCCTGTGGCCAAAACAGGCTTGATCTTATCCAGTTCCGCCAAATAGTTAGCATATTGAATATCCCAAAGTTGGCGGTCAGCCAGGCGTTTAAGCTCATCGCCCGCATTAGGGGTGTAAACTTGGGTCACGAAATAGTGTTCAAACTCCAAGGTAATCATCCGCCCCTCGCTGTCCATGGTGGATGGCGCCCCAATTTCAGGGTAGGTGATGATAGGGTTCAAGTATTTTTTATAGAGGAACATGGTGCCGGCATAGCCCTTGCGAGCCGGCTCAACGGAAGAACGCCAGGTGTTGAGATGATCAGGGAAAAGCTCCTCTAAGATCTCAAGGTGCTTCTTGGTCGGCCCAGTGCTGGCCAGCTTGGTTTCTTGAATGGCGATAATGTCGGCATCTTCTGCGACCAAGGTTTGCAGCACCTGACGGGAAAGCAGAGCGCGGTCGGAATCGCTGGTTAGAGCCGCGTTGAGGGAATCAATATTCCACGAAATTAACTTCATATTTTTCCTTTGTTATCAATCAATCGGGGCGCAGTTTACCCATTCTCAGGCCTGCTTGCTAGGAAAAGTTTTCACTTGCAAAAATAGGGAAAAGTTTTACCGCTTGCTATCTTCCAAGCACTTAATTTGCCCTTGATCTACTTTGAACATCTTGTCCTCTTCGCCCCCCTGCAACCACTGCATTTGGTTAAGTTGCTCGGGGTGATGGCGGTGACAAAAACCTGGGAGCCACTTTGGCGTAGGCGGTGGGCCAAAAGCTCCCGCTTGGTTGGGTCGAGTTCAGAGGCAAAGTCGTCCACCAGAAAGAGGCACTGGCGTTGCTTTTCCTGCATGAGGTATTCGCCCTGAGCCAGCCTTAGGGCGCACATGAGCAGTTTAAGCTGGCCTCGGGAGAGGACATCTTCGACTGGCAGGCCCTGGGCCTTGAAGCGGAAGTCGGCCTTTTGCGGGCCAATCATGGTGTAGCCCATGGCTCGATCTCGCTCAAAGCCCTGGGCTAAAATCTCGGCATAATCTGCCCCTTTTTCCCAGCCTTGATGGAAGCTGACCCCAATTTCTAATTCTGGCAGAAAGAAGCGGCAGGTTTTTTCGATTTCAGGCCGTAGATCCTCAGCATAGGCTGATCTGAGATCACTGACCACTTGGGCCAGGCGGGCCAGTTCCAGATCCCAGGGTTTGAGTCCGGCATAGGTTCTAACTTGATTAAGCGCCGCATTACGCTGCTTGAGCAGGCGTTTGAGGTTGGCCCAGTGGAGGAAAAATTCCTTGTGCTGGTGGAAGAGGCCCCAGTCTAAAAAGGCCCGGCGGTAGGTCGGCCCGCCGTTGAGCAGGGTTAGGCCTTCAGGGGTAATCACCTGCATAGGCAGAAGTTGGGCCAGGTCGGCAATTTTATTACCATCTTCCCCATTGATTTTCAACACCGTATCACCCTGGCGTTTCTTCTGAATGCCCACCGACCAGCTATGCTGGCCCTCGTCAATCTTACCGTGCAGGACAAAATCGTCCTTGTCGTAATGAATAATCCGATTGCTGATATGGCTTTTGAAGGAACGGCCGTGGCCCAGGTAGAAGATGGCTTCCAGCAGGCTGGTCTTGCCACTGCCGTTGTCGCCTACCAAAAAGTTAAACTTGGGGCTGAGATCCAAATCGACATCAGTCAGGTTGCGGAAGTTTTGTATGATCAGGCGGGAAAGGGACATAGGAAATCAGGGTGGGCAATCGCCCACCATTGGAAAAAGACCGATTATAAACGCATTGGCATAATCACATATTCTGCGGTGGAATTGTCGCAGTCCTCAATCAGACAACTGGAGGAGGCATCCACCAGACTGATACGAACCCGCTCACAACGTAGGGTGTTGAGCACATCCAGCAGGTAGCTAACGTTAAAGCCCACTTCCATATCAATGTTTTGGTAGGCCACATCCACGATTTCCTCAGCCTCTTCCTGCTCTGGGTTGTTGGCGGTGATCTTAAGTTGGTTTTGGCTTAAGGCCAAACGCACCCCACGGAAGCGTTCATTGGAAAGAATGGCCGCCCGCACCAAGGCCCGTTTGAGGACTTCGGCTTCGGCCTCAACAATGCGATCGGCATTGCGAGGTAAAACACGGCGGTAGTCTGGGAAGCGGCCGTCAATGAGTTTGGAGGTAAAGACAATCCCGTTCATAGAGACCCGCAGGTTGCTGGTGCCGATTTCTAAACGCACACCTTCATCGCCATTGCCCAAGAGGCGGGCCAGTTCCAGCACGGCCTTGCGGGGCACAATGACTGAATGGCTTGGCAGTTCCTGGCTAAGTGCCATGGTGCAGACCGCTAAACGGTGACCATCGGTAGCCACAGTGCGGAGTAGGTTACCCTCGGTTTCAAACTTCATCCCGTTGAGGAAGTAGCGGGCATCCTGGTTGGCCATGGAGAACTGGGTGGCGTCAATCAGGCGGGCCAGGGTGGCTTGATCCAGATTGAAATCCACTTCAGGCGACCAGTCCATCAAATTTGGATAGTCCTCGGCCGGCAGGGTGGCTAGGGTAAATTTACTGCGGGAGGCCTTGATGAGAGCCTTGTCCTGCTCAAATTGAACCGAAATCAGGCTGTCGTCTGGCAGGCTCTTACAAATATCTAAGAACTTCTTGGCAGGTATTGTAAATTTTCCTGAAAAATCAACCGCTTGTACCAATTCTGCCTGGGTGGTCAGTTCCACTTCCAAGTCTGTTCCTGTGAGGAAAACACGATCGTTTTGCACTTCCACCAAGATATTGCTGATAACCGGCAAGGTCGGGCGGCTACTTAATACGCCACACACCTGTTGGAGGGGTTTGAGCAACTGCTCACGGCTAATAGTAAATTGCATAGGGCTTCCTTAGGACGATAGTTTTCGGGTTAATAAGACGTAATCTTCTTGGGTGGCGCTGTCGCTGTCCCGTAATTTGTTGATGGCCTTGCAGGCGTGCATGACCGTGGTGTGATCCCGCCCGCCAAATTCACGGCCGATTTCTGGCAGGCTGTGGCTGGTCAGCTCCTTGGCCAGAGCCATGGCCATTTGGCGAGGACGGGCAATGGAGCGGGTACGGGTTTTGGATTTAAGATCCGCAGGCTTAATATGGTAGAACTCGGCCACCACATTTTGAATATTCTCAATGGTAATGAGCTTGTCGTAGGAGTCTAGCAAGTCCTTAAGCGACTCTCGGGCCATATCAATGGTAATTTCTCGGCCAGTAAATTTGCGAAAGGCCACCAAGCGGTTCAGCGCCCCTTCAAGCTCCCGCACATTGGTGCGTAATTTTTGCCCCAGGAAGAAGGCCACATCCTCATTAAGGGCCTCACCCCGTTCTTCAGCCTTTTTGATCAGGATCTTAACCCGAGTTTCTAACTCAGGCGGCTCAATGCCAGCGTTGATCCCCCAGGTTAAGCGGGATTTGATCCGATCTTCAATATTATCTATATCTTTGGGGAAACGATCCGAGGCCACAATGACCTGCTTACCCTTTTCAAAGAGGGCGTTAAAGGTGTGGAAAAACTCTTCTTGGGAGGCCACCTTATTGGAGAAAAATTGAATATCATCCACCATCAGCACATCTAGCGAACGGTAGAATTTCTTGAAATGATCGATGGTATTATTTTTAAGCGCCTTGACCATCTCCTGCACCAGGTTTTCCGAGGTCTTATAGACCACCCGTGCCTTGGGGTTTTTGCTCACAATGGCATTGCCGATGGCGTGCAAAAGGTGGGTTTTGCCCAGGCCTGTGCTGCCATAGAGGGAAAAGGGGTTGCAGTGGCTATCGCCTGGATTTTCAGCGATTTGCTGGGCAACCACCTTGGCCAGCTGGTTGGATTTGCCCTGCACGAAATTATCAAAGTTCCAGGCAGGGTTGAGGGTGTTGCGGATCTGGCTTGCAAATTTTTCTACTTTTTGGCCCGCTTGTTGCGGATCCTGGGCTTCCGCTGGCTTATCTTCAGGCTTGCTGCCCACCCGCACCATAACCTTCAAACCATCATCCTTGCCTAAAAAGCGAGCAAGGCCGACAATTTCCGCCAAGAACTTATCCTGCACCCAGTTGGCGACAAATTGGTTTTGAGCATAAAGGGTCAATTCCCCATTGGCAAAAGCGGCCTGAAGAGGGCGCAGCCAGGTATTGTAGTCTGCTGACGACACTTTTGTTTGTAGATGATTTAAACAATCAGACCAAAGGGAAGACACAGGTTGCTCCAAAATAGACAAGTCAAAAAAGGCTTTTATGATACCCGAATTTAAGGCAGATTTCTAAGGATTTTCAGAGGATCTTGGGGAAAAAATGTGGATAGGTTCTTTGTTATACAGACAAAAAAGATCGGGCCTAAACCCGATCTTTTCTTATGCTGGCCTCACCGACAGGAATCGAACCTGTATCTTACGCTTAGGAGGCATACGTTCTATCCGTTGAACTACGGCGAGGTAAATGTTCTCTTATTTATTCTCTTCTTGTGCCTTAACCGCTGCATAGGCCACCATATTGATGATACGGCGTACCGATGAGACTGGGTTGAGAATGTGGGCCGACTTGTTAATCCCCATCAGGATTGGGCCAACGGTGATGGCTGTGGTGGTCGCACGTAGGAGGTTGTAGCTGATACGGGCAGACTCTAAGTTTGGCATCACAAGGAGGTTGGCTGAACCCTTGAGCGGGCTGTCTGGCATCACATCTAGGCGGCGGGCTTCGTTAAGGGCCAGGTCGCCGTGCATTTCGCCGTCAATCATAAGGGCAGGATCACGTTCATTAACCAAGGCCAAGGTTTCACGCATTTTCGGCGCACCCAAGGCATCAGAAGCCCCGAAGTTGGAATGGGAAACCAGGGCAACCGCAGGCTCCATACCGAAGCGGCGGATTTCGCTGGCGGCCATTAGGGTGATTTCGGCCAGTTCTTCAGCACTTGGATCTGGATTAACATAGGTGTCGGTCATAAAGACGTTACCCGTTGGCAGCACTAGGCTATTGAGAGCCGCCGGGGTCTTAATACCTGGTTTGAGACCCAAGACTTCCTTAATTGGCGCCAAGTGCTTGCTGTAGGTGCCAAAGAGGCCGCAAACCAAGCCATCGGCCAGGCCTAATTCCACCAAGACAGAGGCAATGGCGGTAGTGTTAGACACCAGCACCCGTTTGGCAATGGCCTCGGTAATGCCGCGGCGTTTCATGATTTCATAATAACGCTTCCAGCACTGCTCGTAGTATGGGTTGTGTTCGTTGTCGATAAGGTCGAAGTCCTTGCCCACTTCTAGGCGTAGGCCTAATTTCTTGATCTTGGCCTCAATGATATTTGGGCGGCCAATTAAGATCGGGTAGGCCAGGTTCATAGACACAATTTCTTGGGTGGCGTGCAGCACCTTGTCCTCTTCGCCTTCAGCCAAGACAATGCGTTGCTTGTTGGCCTTGGCCTGGTTGAAGATCGGACGCATAAAGAGGTTGGTTTTGTAAACGAACTGGGTCAGTTGCTCGTTGTAGGCCTCCCAGTCCTCAATCGGACGGGTTGCCACACCAGACTCCATAGCTGCCTTGGCCACGGCTGGGGCAATACGCACGATAAGACGTGGGTCGAACGGGCGTGGAATCACATAATCAGGCCCGAAGGTTGCCCCCTCGCCGCCGTAGGCAGAGGTCACCACATCGCTTTGTTCAGCCAGGGCTAGATCCGCAATGGCATAAACCGCCGCCCGCTTCATTTCTTCGTTAATGGTGGTTGCGCCTACATCCAAGGCACCCCGGAAGATGAATGGGAAGCAAAGCACGTTGTTTACTTGGTTCGGGTAGTCAGAACGGCCGGTACAAACAATGGCATCAGGGCGAACCGCCTTGGCTTCTGGTGGCGTGATTTCAGGATTTGGGTTGGCTAAGGCCAAAATAAGTGGGTGAGCCGCCATGGATTTAACCATCTCTTGGGTCAGCACACCAGCAGAAGAACAGCCTAAGAAGATGTCAGCATTCGGAATGGCATCGCCCAGGGTCCGCCAGCCCTTATCGACAATGGCATAGTCTTTTTTGGTCTGATCCATCTTGTCGTCACGGTCTTTGTAGATCACACCCTTAGAGTCGCAAACCACGATATTTTCCCGCTTCATACCTAAAGAAACTAAGAGGTTAAGACAGGCAATGGAAGCCGCCCCAGCACCCGAGGCCACTAAACGCACATCTTCAATTTTCTTGTTCATAATGCGTAGGGCGTTGATAACCGCTGCTGCACTGATAATGGCTGTGCCGTGTTGATCGTCGTGGAAGACAGGAATCTTCATGCGTTCACGCAGTTTTTGCTCAATATAGAAGCACTCTGGAGCCTTGATGTCTTCCAAGTTTACCCCGCCAAAGGTTGGTTCAAGGGCGGCGATAATCTCAACTAATTTATCTGGATCACGCTCATCAATTTCAATGTCGAAGACGTTAATGCCCGCAAATTTTTTGAAGAGCACGCCCTTTCCTTCCATAACCGGCTTGCCGGCGAGGGCACCGATGTTGCCCAAGCCTAAGACGGCAGAACCATTGGAAATGACCGCAACCAGGTTGCCACGGGCGGTATATTTGTAGGAGTTTTGTGGATCTTTGGCAATTTCTAGGCAGGGTTCAGCCACACCTGGAGAGTAGGCCAGGGCCAGGTCTCGTTGGGTGGCAAGCGATTTGGTTGGGGTCACTTCAATCTTGCCCGGGATGGGAAATTCATGGAAATCCAAGGCGGCTTTGCGTAATTGTTCGCTCATACAACAGTCCTTCTAAATAAGTGTAATCAAGGGTTAAACGGAAACATTCTACTCTAAATTGATTTCTTTTTTTGTGAACTAGCTAACGATTTTGAAAATTTCTTGAAAAAATTTTGCCTAAAGGCTGATTAAGCCCACAAAGTCCTCCCCACAAAAAATCAGCGGAGTACGATCCCGCAGCCAAACGGGTAGGCTGTGGGATTGGAAGATCTTTTTAAGATCTTCCCGCTGAGTTTTGCCATAGACCTGAACCTTGCCAGACCAACCCAGTTTAAGGGAAAGGGGCTGGTGGCTGAGAGCCTGAGGCAAGATCAAGCGGGGAGTATCAGGCGATTTTTTGCAAAAAATCTGATTTTTTGACCGCTTGATCTTCCCTAAGTTAGCAGGTAATTCCAGCCATTCATCGTCTTTCAAGTCAGCCGAAAAAGGCTCAATGGCCTCAAGGGGAGCAGTTAAGTAAAGGCAGGCCTGATAGCGGCGGATTAGCTTGTCGCCTAACTTAAATTGCGGGTTTTTATCGGCCTGGGCAAAAAGGACATCTTTGATTATCTGCTCCAACTGGACTTGTGAGGGCATGGCCTGCCCCTGCTGGGCCAGCCAGAGACGAAGCAGGGCTTGCTGCTTGGCCGGGGAAAAATGGCCAAAGCCCTCAATTTGCAAATTTCCGCTTAAATCCAACCGCTTGTTGAGTTCCTCAGCCAGCAACTCTTCCAGCAGGGCCTGATCTTGGCGGCAGAGCTGGGCGGAACGGGCTACCATTTGGCTAAAATGGGGCCAGCGTTGGGTCAGTTGGGGCAGGATCTGGTTACGCAGGAAGTTGCGATCAAAGCGATCAGACTGGTTGCTTTCATCGCTGATCCAGTTGAGATTATGGGCTTGAGCATAGGCCAAAAGCTCCGTCTTACTCACATTTAAGAGCGGGCGAATAAGCGGGAAACCGTGGCTTTGGCTCTGTTCAGCCATGGCAGATAAGCCCTTAAGGCCACTGCCCCGCTTAAGGGCCAAGAAAAAGGTTTCGGCCTGGTCGTCTTGGTGATGGGCGGTGACCAGGCTTTCATCAGGCCAAATAACCTCTCGAACGGCCTGATAGCGGGCCTCTCTGGCCTGGGCTTCAAGATTAGCTGAGGAGCTTAACTGCACCTTTTTTAGTAGAAAGGGAATTTGATGGGTTTGGCAAAGTTCCCGGCAAAAATCGGCCCAATCATCGGCATGGGGGCTAAGGCCATGATGGACGTGAATGGCCCGAAAGGGGCGTTTGAGGCCCAGCAAGAGATGAAAAAGCACCACCGAGTCCAGCCCGCCACTGAGGGCAAGAAGGAGCTTGGATTGATGGTTTAGATGGGTTTTAAGCTGTTCAGGAAAAATCATCTATCTTCATATTAATGGTGCCAGCCTCCTGGCTGGTGCCTGATCTATCGCAGGATCAGCACCAGCCAGGAGGCTGGCGCTATCCTAGGCTCTATTAGAGCTAACGGAATTTGCTTTCTTTTAGTTCTTTTTGATAGGCCTTGTTGAGGAGCGGGTTAAGCTCTTGCCACATAAAGTCTAATTCAATTTCCCCTTCGGCAAAGGAGCCTAGCTCATAGACTGAATAGACAAAGTGAATGCCTGTATCGCTAAAATAGAAGTTATCAGGCACACGGAACTCGGCTTTTTCAACCCAGGTATTATGCATTTGCCCATTGTCATCGCGGCTGCGAGCTTCATAACTTTCCCATAAACGTTCCTTCAGCTTGGCCTGATTGTCCTTGGTAAACAAATCATCTAGGCTGATTTTCTTCTTATTCTTGAGATCCACCACGATGTAGTTGGTCGAATAAACCCCGTGGGCACCGCCTGCATAAGTGTGGCTGAAGAGAGTAAAGGTGGCCATGTTCTCTTTTTGGTGGAGGAAGTTCAGATCCAAATCGAAGGTTTGGCCGATGGAGCGAAAGGCCTTAGCCTCTTCCACGGCATTGGCCACCCATTTGTCTAAGAGGCTGGTGAGTTGCTGCTTATTTTGGATCTTGACCTCAGGGTTGCCCTCTGATCCTGCCACAGAAAAATAGTCAAAAACCTGATCGATTAAGAGCTTATCCAGCCAGTCAATCCCCGTTGTGAGGCTGGAAACCTGGTATTCAATCGGGGTCTGGGTTTGCCATTTCCAGTCATCGCTGTTTTTATCCGTAATTTCCTTCTCTAATTCGGCCAGTTGTTCCTTATCCTCCAAGAGGCCCACGACGCTCTTTTCAAAAAGGATCTGCTCCTTTACAAAAATGGCAGAAAGGTTGTCGGCTGCCGCCAGTTGATTGGCCTTGAGTTCAGCCTTGAGCTTTTCCACCTCACTTTTCAGGGCAGTCAGCTCACTGTTTAATTTGGTGATGGTTTGGTCTTTTTGGCTGATTTCTTGGCTTAGTTGTGTATTTTGGGCTTGAACTGCCTTGTCATCACAGGCCGAGAGGGCCAGGCTTGAGGCAATCAGCAGGGTGAGCAGGGATTTTTTCATGGGTGTCTCCTTAAAGGGAACTCCCCCAAAAATGAGGGGGAGGAAGGGCTGGGCCTAGTTCATGTAGAGGCCGCCATTAACGTGCAGGGTTTCGCCGTTAATGTAGCCCGCATCGTCAGAAGCCAAGAAGGCAACCGCCTTGGCAATGTCTTGCGGAGAGCCTAATTGGCCGGCTGGGATCTGGCTTAAGATAGCCTCTTTTTGGGTGTCGGTCAGCTCATCGGTCATATCTGTTGCGATAAAGCCTGGGGCGACCACGTTTACGGTAATGCCACGGGAAGCGACTTCCTTGGCTAGAGATTTAGAAAAGCCAATTAAGCCAGCTTTGGCAGCACAGTAGTTGGTCTGGCCTGGATTGCCTGAAGAACCGACCACAGAACCGATGGTAATAATGCGGCCACCTTTTTTCATCATAGGGCGCAGGACGGCTTTAGAGAGGCGGTAAACAGAGGTCAGGTTGGTTTGGATAATGTCGAACCAGTCGCTGTCCTTCATCCGCATGAGCAGGCCATCACGGGTGATGCCAGCGTTGTTTACTAGGATGTCCACATCGCCAAAGTCGGCCTTGATTTGGGCTAAAACTGAGTCAATGGATTCGGCTTCAGTAACGTTGAGAACCAGGCCCTTGCCATTCTCACCTAGATAGGCAGAAATAGCTTCTGCCCCTTTTTCAGAGGTGGCTGTGCCGATAACAAAATTGCCACGGGCGACTAATTCTTCTGCAATGGCGCGGCCAATTCCACGGCTGGCGCCAGTAACTAATGCGATTTTTTTGGTCATGATTGTCTCCTAAAATCTAAATTTGATAGCGCCAGCGTCCTCGCTGGTGCTGATGAGTTATTGAAATATGGCACAAGCGAGGACGCTTGCGCCATCAAACCAGAGGGTTATGATTAAGCAAGAACAGCCCCAAGGCTGGCCACATCATTCACAGCCTGTGCCTTCACCTCTTTCACAATACGGCTAGCCAAGCCCGTTAAAACCTTATTCGGTCCGATTTCATAAAGCTGGCTTACGCCCTCTTGGGCCATTTTCTCGACTGTTTCTGTCCAGCGTACTGGGCTGTAGAGCTGGCGAACCAGAGCCAAACGAATACGGGCTGCATCAGTTTCCACTTCCACATCCACGTTATTAATAACCGGCACTTGTGGAGCGAAAAATTCGACTTTCACCAAGGCTTCGGCCAACTTATCGGCCGCAGGTTTCATGAGAGCACAGTGGGATGGCACGCTGACAGGCAAAGGCAGGGCACGTTTAGCACCCGCTTCTTTACATAAAGCACCTGCACGTTCCACGGCCGCTTTGGAGCCAGCAATCACCACCTGGCCAGGTGAGTTGAAGTTCACGGCTGAAACAATTTCTCCCTCAGCCGCTTCACTTTGGGCCTGTTCGCAGGCCTTGATAATGGCCTCATTGTCTAGGCCGATAATGGCATACATGGCCCCAGTGCCTGCTGGCACGGCTTCTTGCATAAGCTGGCCACGCAGTTCGACTAGCTTAACCGCATCCTTAAAGCCCATCACGCCTGCACACACCAGGGCAGAGTATTCACCCAGGCTGTGGCCGGCCATCACGCTTGGTTTGAGTTCAGGGTGCTTTTCCTGCCAAACCCGGTAGATGGCAACGGAGGCGGTTAAAAGAGCAGGCTGGGTGCGTTGGGTCTGGCCTAGATCTTCGGCTGTGCCGTTTTGAACCAGATCCCAAAGATCATAACCTAAAGCTTCTGAGGCTTCTTTAAAGGTGGCTTCCACCACAGGATAGGCACTTGCAAGATCGGCCAACATACCAACCGCTTGCGAACCCTGACCTGGGAAAACCATGGCGAATTTTGTCATTGTCTTCTTCCTTATTGGCGTTAAAAGTGGGGCCATTATACTGTAAGAGCCTGGTTTTACTAAGAAAAACTGCTCCTACCTTTCTTTAGACGCAAGGCATTGGCCAAAACTGACACCGAACTTAAGGCCATGGCTGCCCCTGCAATCACAGGGCTAAGTAGGCCAAAGGCTGCCAGAGGAATGCCGATCACATTATAAATCAGGGCAAAAAAGAGGTTTTGCTTGATGTTGGTTAGTGTTGCTCGAGCCAGATTGAGCCCTGTTACCAGTTGGCTGACCGAGGCCTGCATGAGGGTGGCGGAGGCGGTCTGTTCGGCCACATGGGCCCCGTTTTTCATGGCAAAGCTGACATCTGCTTGAGCCAGGGCCGGGGCATCGTTAATCCCATCGCCCACCATGGCGACAACCCTGCCACTGGCCTGGAGCTGGGCGATTTTCTCGGCCTTGTCCCGGGGGCTAAGCTTGCAGTAGGCCTGTTTGATCCCTAAATCCTGGGCGATGAAATCGACAACACTTTGCTGATCACCACTGAATACCTGCACCTCAATTCCCATCTTTTGCAGGGCTTGGACGGCCTTGAGGCTATCGGGCTTGAGGCTATCGACCAGAGCAAAGGCACCGATTGGCTCATCGTTCACTGCAACTGCAACAATCGAGCCTAGCTGCCAGGCAGGATCCAGCTTATCCGGCAAGACCAACCCACAATAGGCCGCTTGGCCAACCTTAACTCGGCCCAGATCTGGAATGTCCCCTTCAAGCCCCTGGCCGGCCTGGCTTTCCACCCCGCAAGCGGTCAATAAGGGCAGATTTTTTGCAAGGGCTTCCGCCACTAAGGCCTGGGCTAAGGGATGATTAGCGTGTTGTTCCAGGCTGGCAGTGATTTGTAGGAGCTGGTTTTCATCATAAAGTTTAGAAAGCACCAGGCTGGCTGCCACTTGGGGCTTGCCCTCGGTCAAGGTGCCGGTCTTGTCTAAAATCACCGTATCAACCTGGGCGGAACGCTCTAGGGCAGCAGCATCCTTAAACCAGATCCCAGCCCGGCTGGCCCGGCCCATGCCCACCATAATGGAAGCGGGCGTGGCTAATCCTAAGGCACAGGGGCAGGCAATCACCAGCACGGCCACGCTATGCACCAGGGCCTGGACAGGGTCGGCTGCCAGCCACCAGGTCAAAATAAAGGTCAGGAAGGAAAGGCTCATCACCACCGGCACAAAGACCCCTGCCACCTTGTCGGCAAAGCGGGCAATGGGGGCCTTGGAACCTTGGGCCTGGGCCAAGGCCTGGGTCAGGTCGCCCAAGAGGGTTTGGCTGCCCAGGCCCTGGGCTTGATAGGTAAGGGAGCCATCGCTCACCAGGGAACCGGCCAAGACCCGGCTGCCAGCCAGCTTGTTTTCAGGCCGGGATTCGCCAGTTAAATGGCTCTCATCTGTCCAGCCTGAACCGCTTAAGACCAGCCCATCGGCACAGATCCGCTCCCCCGTATTGGCCCGCAGTACATCACCGATTTTAACCTCATTCAAGGCCACTTCCTGCCAGGTTTCGCCGACTTGTTTGCTCACCTTCTGTGGGGTCAGTTCCAGCAGGAGGCCGATACTGTTAAGGCTCTGACGCTTGGTGCGGGCCTCCAAAAACTTGCCCAGGCTGACAAAGCCAATCACCATCACCGAGGCCTCAAAATAGATATGGTGCAGGGCCTGTTCCCCATGGAGGAAGAGCATGGCGGTGGAATAGAGGTAGATAATCAGCGTGCCGGAACTGACCAAGACGTCCATATTGGCCAGGCCGCCCTTGATGCTGGCGATAGCACTGCGATAAAAAGGCAGGGCCAACCAAAGCTGAACCAGGCTGGCCAGGCCAAACTGCCAGAGGGGCGGGAGCATAAGGGCATGGGAGTTGAAGAGCATTCCTAACATGCCAATGAGGAAGGGAATATTGATGGTCAAAAGCAGGATCAGCCGCCAATTTGCAGCTTTTTCAGGTTTTTGAACCGCTTGCTCTTGGAGCAGGCTGGCCGAGAAGCCAGTTTTTTCAATGATTTCAATCAGTTGCTGGCTAGAGGCCTGCTCAGAATTAAAGCTAATCTGAGCCTGTTCCGTAGCAAAATTGACACTGGCTGTTTCCACAAAGGGCTTTTTATTTAGTACCTTCTCAATCCGGCTGGCACAGGCCTGGCAGTGCATGCCAGCAATATTTAGGGTGATGTTTTGCATAGTTTTCTCTGATGGCGCCAGCGCCCTCGCTGGTGCCTTAGTTTATTTAGAAATCTAAGGCTAAAAAGCAGCACCAGCCTGGAGGCTGGCGCTATCTTAGGGGCAAACCTTCCTTAGGCTATTATTTGTTATGTTGGTGGAAAAACTCCCATTCTTCTACTACACGGCCATCTGGCAGGTGGCAGAGGGCGTATTCATTGCCTTGGGCATCTTTTTTGACTTCCGATTTGCCGCCCTGCTGCTGGCAAAAGACAGAAGCAGGATTGGCCATGCCGACTATAGGCGCTGAGTTTTCTTGGTTGGAACAGGCCGCTAAAGTTAGGCTGCTTAGAGCAGCCGCCGTGAGGGTTCTTTTCATGCTTTTTCCTCCAGTTTGTTGAGGAGTTTTTGGTGGATTCCCCCAAAGGCCCCGTTACTCATAACCAAAATATGATCGCCTGCCTGGGCGGCTTCTGCCACTTTTTCCACCAGCTCCTCTAAATTGGCCGACCAGTAGGCTGGCTGGCTGAGGCTGTTGGTAATCTGGCTGACCTGCCAAGGAATGGTATCAGGCTGGTAAACAAAGACCTGATCGGCATCAGCCAAGGACGGGGCAATTTCGTCCTTATGTACGCCCATCTTCATAGTATTAGAGCGAGGCTCAAGTACGGCTAAAATGCGGCTATCTGGGCCAACCTTGCCCCGAAGTGCGTCAATTGTGGCCAAAATGGCGGTTGGATGGTGGGCAAAATCATCGTAAACCGTAATGCCCTTCACTTCACCTTTCACCTCCAAACGGCGGTTGGCGTTAATAAAGGATCCTAAAGCCTCACAAGCACCTGCAACCTCCACGCTCGCATGGTGGGCAGCCGCAATGGCCATAAGGGCATTGTGCATATTATGGGCACCGACCAGGTTCCAACGCACTTCGCCGGCCTTTTCCTGCTGGTGGAAAACGGCAAAATGGCTGCAATCTGCCGACAGTGGCTGGGCATACCATTCCTTATCCTGGCCGATAAATTGTAGGTCGCTATAGGTGCCTAACTTGAGGGTATCTTGCACGTTCTGGTCAGATTCTGCTGATAAAATGCAGCCATTTTGTGGAATGGTGCGAATGAGGTGGTGGAACTGGCGTTGAATGGCCTTGAGATCGTCAAAAATATCGGCATGGTCGAAATCAATATTGTTGATAATCAGGGTTTTTGGTGAATAATGGACAAATTTTGACCGCTTGTCAAAGAAGGCTGAGTCGTATTCATCTGCCTCAATAGCAAAGAAAGGGCTGGAACCGAGACGAGCGGAAACCCCAAAATTACCGGCCACCCCCCCAATCAGGAAGCCAGTATCCAGACCGTTTTGGTCTAAAATCCAGGCCAACATGCCAGTCGTGGTGGTTTTGCCATGGGTGCCGGAAACGGCCAAGACCCAGCGATCCTTAAGCAAGTGATCGTGCAACCATTGGGGGCCTGAGGTGTAGGGCAGCTGGTTGTTGAGCACATACTCTACACAAGGGTTGCCCCGGCTCATGGCATTACCAATCACCACCAAATCGGGGGCTGGTTGCAGTTGGGCCACATCGTAGTTGGGGATAATCTCAATGCCAGATTTCTCTAAAAAGGTGCTCATAGGCGGGTAAACATTGGTGTCTGAGCCCGTAACCTTATAGCCCATCTCACGGGCAAGAATGGCCACGCCTCCCATAAAGGTGCCGCAAATGCCTAAAATATGAATGTGTTTTTGTGTCATGGTGTTCCTTATGAAGCAAGGCTTATTTGAAACCTAGTCTAGCGAATTTTATTAAAAACTCAATGCTTTATTTCCCCTTAAACTCCCTTCAAAACCTGAGATTTTAATAGCCAAAATCCCTCAAGATCGCTATACTTGCACGCCCGCTTGAAAGTGGGGGATTTTTTATTTGACCCTTTAATGAGGAATAAGAAATTGACCAAATTCGGCAAACTTTTTGCAAAAATGGCGGTAGTCGCCACCGCTTGTTCCGCGGTGATGGCAGCGGCCGCAGAAAAACTCTATGTCTATAACTGGACAGAATATGTGCCTTCCTCCTTGTTAGAACAATTTACCAAGGAAACTGGTATTCAGGTCATTTACTCGACCTTTGAAAGCAATGAGGAAATGTACTCCAAGCTCAAACTGGCCAATGGGGCGGGTTACGATATTGTTTTCCCCTCCAGCTACTATGTAGGCAAGATGGCCAAAGAGGGCATGCTGGCCGAGTTAGATAAGGCTAAGCTCAGCAACCTAAAAAATGTTTCAACAGAATTGATGGGCAAACCTTTTGACCCAGAAAACAAGTATTCCCTGCCCTATGTTTATGGCCTAACAGGTTTGGGCATAAACAAGAGCGAAATCGACCCAGCCAGCCTCACCAGCTGGGGCGACTTGTGGAAAAGCGAATTCAAAGGCAAGGTCTTGCTGATGAATGACTCTCGTGAGGTCTTCCATATGGCTCTCTTGTTGGACGGCAAATCGCCCAACACACAGAATCCAGAGGAAATCAAGGCCGCCTACGAGCGTTTATTAACCCTTAAGCCGAATGTGCTGGTCTTTAATTCCGACTCACCAGAAATGCCTTATTTGCAGGGCGAGGTGGCTGTTGGCATGCAATGGACTGGCTCGGCCCACCGTGCGAAGAGCGAGAATCCAGACATTGATTTCATCTTCCCCAAAGAAGGTGCCATTATTTGGATGGATAACTACGTGATTCCTAAAAATGCGGCCAATAAGGAAGCAGCACATAAATTTATTGATTTCTTGCTGCGTCCTGAATCGGCCAAAGAGGTGATCGAAACCATGGGCTTCTCCATGCCAAACGAGGGGGTAAAAGCAATTTTAAGCCCTGAATTGGCCAGCGACCCCTTGATTTTTCCACCTTTAGAAGAACTTGAAAAAGGTATTTTGCAGGAGGACGTGGGCGATGCCACCGAAATCTATGAAAAATACTGGACTGAACTAAAAACACGTTAATTTGAGGTTTGACTACAATGTCTCATTCTACATCTTTAACCGCCAACCCAGCCCCGCTTGGCCTGTGCGGTTTTGCTTTAACCACCTGGCTTTTAAGCCTTATCAATAACGGCACCTTTAGTGGTGACAATGTCGGCCTGGTGTTGGCCATGGGCTTTGCCTTTGGCGGTACGGCACAAATGATCGCCGGTATGTTTGAATTTTCTAAGGGCAACACCTTTGGCTTTACGGCTTTCACCAGCTACGGTGCCTTCTGGTGGTCTTTCGCCCTCTTCAAAGTTTTCTTTGCTGACAAGGTTTCGCCAGAATTTATCGGCTGGTATCTCGTGGTTTGGGGTACCTTTACCCTTATGATGTTTATCGGCACCCTGGCCAAGGCCCGTGCCCTACAGGCCATTTTCTTAAGCCTAACCATCACCTTCTACTTATTAGCCATCGGTGATTTCACAGGTAACCATTCTATTACCCATATCGGCGGTAACTTTGGTTTATTAACTGCCCTTTTAGCCTTCTACTTGGCTGCGGCAGATATCATCAACGACAGCTTCGGCCGTACTGTTCTGCCAATTGGTGAGCCTAAGGCCTAACAAGCGGTCAAAAATCCGCATTTTTTCGCAAAAAAATAGCCCCTCCAGCAGGGGCTATTTGTTTACTCAACCAGACTTTTTTACTCAATTCAATCTTAATTAATTACACCACAAGCCATACGAGGGCCGCCACCGCCTAATGGGGCTGGGTGGTCAGAGTGGTTGTCGCCACCTGCGTGGATCATCAAAGAACGGCCTTTGACATCTTCTAATTTTTTCAAGCGAGGTGCCAGCACAGGGTATTCAGCCTTGCCATCATGATCAACGACCAGGGCTGGCAAATCGCCTAAGTGGGCTTCATCAGACCACGGGAAGCCGTGTTTGCCTGCCTTGGTTGGATCCCAGTGGCCGCCTGCACCTAGGCCTGCAACTAACTTACCGTCTTTTTCTTTCGGCTCACAGCTTGGGTTTTCATGAATATGGAAGCCGTGCATACCATGAGCCAGGCTGTGTAGGTTTGGGGTGAAGACCAAACCATAGGCTGATTCAGTAATCACCACGGTTCCCACATCCTTATTGCCATTGGCCGGGTCAAGCTGTTGAACTTTGACCTCGATTTGTTTAGGCATCTCTGTTTGGGCCATTGCTGGTGCAGCAAGCAGGCTGCTCAAGGCAGCAAGGGCAAAGATTTGTTTTTTCATAAGATCTCCTTTGGGGTTGAAAAACAGGTCCATTGTAAAGTTTTTCATTGTTTATGCAATAAATAAGCATAAACAATGTGACTTAGGTCACATTTTGCAGTGGCTAACCCAGCTATTGACAAACCACAATCTTTACATTTTTGCTGACAAAGTTTATAGTAGTTCAACTTTTAGTCGGGGTGCTTGCCTGCAAGCTGAGAAATACCCGTGAACCTGATACAGTTAGCACTGACGTAGGGAACTAAAAAATAGCCCAAACTGCCGCTATTTCCTCTTTTTCGTTTGTGTTGGCTCGACTTTTCAACCCAATGAGGAAATGACGATGACCATCAGCACTCAACTTATCCAACATGCCGCCCCCTTCTGGCAGGCCTATACCCAGCACGAATTTGTCCGCCAATTAGGCGCCGGCACCTTGCCCAAGGCCTGTTTTCAACACTATCTCAAGCAGGACTACCTCTATCTCTTTCACTATTCCCGTGCCCTTGCCCTGGCTATTTACAAGGCCGAAAACTTCGCCCAAATGGACTATTCCCGCCGGGCCTTGGAGGTGATTTTATCCGAAGTCCAGCTCCATATTGCCTTCTGTAAGCAGTGGGGGATTTCCGAGAGCGAATTGCAGGCCCTGCCTGAATCGGCTGCCTGTGTGGCCTACACCCGCTATGTCCTAGACTGCGGTGCCAACGGCAGCCTGGCCGAACTCTATGCCGCCATCGCCCCTTGTGCCATTGGCTATGCCCATATCGGTAAACGTTTGGCTCAAACTGGCGTGGAGAATAATCCCTATCAAGCCTGGATCGACACCTATGCCAGCCCTGAATTTCAGGCGGGCGTGGCAGAATTAGAGGCCTTTTTAGACCAGCTCTGCCAAGGCTTGAGCGAGCAACAGCTGGCCAAAATCCAGACTATTTTTAACACCGCCACTCGTATGGAAGCGGCCTTTTGGCAGATGGGCTTGGACCTAAGCGAGTAGCCCGATGAAAGTCCAATTTTTGCAAAAAATCCGCCAAACCAACCCGCTTGTGCATAACCTAACCAACATTGTAGCCGCCAATTTTTCGGCCAATGGCCTGCTGGCTTTGGGGGCTTCTCCCATTATGTCGGCCTGTGTGGAGGAAATGGAGGAAGTGCCTGCGCTGAGCCAGGCGGTGGTCATTAACATCGGCACCCTTATGGGCAAGGACTTGGCGGCTATGCGTTTGGCTGGCCAAACGGCTAATCGCCTAGGCTTGCCTGTAGTGCTGGATCCTGTCGGCGTGGGGGCAACTAGCTTTCGCCGTGCCACGGTGGAAGCCCTCTTAAAAGATGTGCAATTTAGTGCCATTCGGGGCAATGCGGGGGAATTGGCCGTCTTAGCGGGGGCTGATTGGCAGGCCAAGGGGGTAGATGCAGGCCAGGGTTCAGCAGATTTGGCCAGCATTGCCCAAACCGTGGCTCGCAAATACCAAACCATTGCAGTCATCAGCGGGGAAACTGATTGGCTAAGTGATGGAAAACAAACCGTCAGCCTGCATAACGGCACGCCCCTTTTCCCTAAAATCACCGCTTCGGGCTGCCTGCTTAGTGCCGTCTGTGGGGCTTTTTTGGCAGTTGCAGAAAAAGGGGATTATTTGGCCGCTTTAATCGAGGCTTGCACAGCCTATGCCGTGGCTGGAGAGTTAGCCGCCCAAGGCCTGCAAGCCTACCAACACAGCCAGTTTATGATCTGCCTGCTGGATGAGCTGGCCGGCCTAACCCCAGAAGCCGTTGAGGCCTTGGCCAGGGTGAATTATGTCTAATCTTTCGCCTGCAAAAGTGGCCACTGCATCCATGGTCGGCACGGCCATTGAGTATTTTGATAACTATATCTACACCATGGCAACGGTCTTGGTCTTTAACCTTCAGTTTTTCAACAGCCAAGATCCCGTTTCCAACCAACTGATGTCCCTGTCGGTGCTGGCCCTGGCCTTTTTCACTCGGCCTATGGGCGCCATTCTCTTCGGCCATTTTGGCGATAGGTTCGGCCGCAAGCAGACCCTGATTGCCTCCCTGCTCTTGATGGGCTTTTCGACCGTCGCCATCGGCCTCCTGCCCACCTATGCCTCCATCGGTATTTGGGCAACCGCCTTGCTCTGCCTCTGCCGAATTGGCCAGGGCCTAGGTCTGGGTGGCGAATGGGGCGGAGCCGCCTTGGTGGCAACCGAACACGCCCCCGCCCACAAGCGGGCCTGGTACGGCATTTTTCCGCAACTGGGTGCGCCTATTGGCCTGCTTCTGGCCAACGGATCCTTTTTTGCTGTGTCCACCCTTTTTGGCGAGCAGGCCTTTTTAGACTGGGCCTGGCGTATCCCCTTTTTGGCTTCTATCGTGATGATTGCCATCGGCCTCTATATTCGCCTGAAAATCAGCGAAAGCCCGGTTTTCCTCAAAGCCCAAGAAAAGGGCAAGAACCGCCACACCCCGCTCAAAACCCTGCTGACCCAGCACTTCAAGCCCTTTGTACTGGGTGTCTTGATTGCCACCGCAGGCTATGTGCTTTTTTACATTTTAGTGGCCTTTACCCCCATTTTCGTCAAAAGCCCAGCCGCCCTCTCGGCCCAAGGCCACCCAACCGGCCTAGGCCTGCCCGCCAATCTCTACACGGGTTATTTACTCATTACCTCGGTCATCTTCGGCCTGGCCATCGCCCTGTCAGGCTACGGGTCAGACAAAATCGGTCGCCGCAAGCTCCTGCTTATCGCCACGGGCTTAACCGTACTTTACGGCCTGTCTATGCCCCTTTTTTTACTGAACGGCACACCCCTGTCCATTTTTCTCTTTTTAACCATCGGTATGATCCTGATTGGCCTGAGCTTCGGCCCTATGGCTGTGATCCTGCCTGAACTTTTCCCAACCGAGGTTCGCTACACCGGTGCTTCTTTGGCCTATACCACGGCTGGCATTTTAGGCGCCAGCGTCTTTACCATTATTGCGGTTAGGATCAACGAGCATTGGGGGCTTTTGGGCGTGGGCGGCTATTTGTCGGTGGCTTCACTTTTGAGCTTTTGGGCACTTTGGCAGGTGGAAGAAACCAGGGGCGTGAATTTGGAGGAGATTTAGGGATAAGAAGCAGCTAAATTGGGCAGAGAATTTGCAAAAAACTTTCTCAATTTGGCCGCTTGTAGAGTGTGATTTACCGTACTATTTAGCCTAACGATGCCCAATAAACATACTGCAAACCCTTTATCCCCATATAAGTCCGCTCAAGTTTGGTATAGCCTGCGGCTTCATAAACTGCTTGGGCATGGGTGTTTTTGTGATTGACCCCAAACACGATACTCTTTGCCATCGGCAAATGTTGGCGGCAAAAATTGGCCAAGGAGGCATGTGCCATCACAGCCTTAGCATAACCACGGCCCTGATAAGCGGGGTTGATGGAAAGGGAGCGGAGCAATACGGCATTGGGATCATCCGTGTAGTCAAATTTATCCTGCCCTTGGTCTAAGATAAAGAAACCAATCGCCTGTTCCCCCGCTAAAATCACTACCCTCATGGCCCCTGATTGGTCGTCAAACCAGTGCTTGGGCAGGGTGGTGAATTGGGCTTGTTCTTCATCTAAATCGTAGTTTAAATCAGCCTGATATTGGGCCTCATAGAGTCTTAATGTCAGCATAGGGTCTCCTTTTTTGGTCTATTTTCTCATATTTTCCCAACAAAAACGCCAACCTTGTTGTAAAATAGGCCCACGTCTTATTTTCAAAGGAATTATTATGAGCAAACCGATTGTATTTAGTGGCGTGCAGCCATCGGGCGAATTGACCTTGGGCAACTACCTGGGTGCCCTGCGCCAGTGGGCCAAGATGCAGGACGATTACGACTGCCTTTACTGCATTGTCGATCTCCACGCCATCACCGTGCGTCAAGACCCTGAAGCCCTGCGTAAGGCCAGCCTAGATGTGCTGGCCCTCTACTTGGCCTGCGGGATTGACCCCAACAAAAGCACCATCTTCATCCAATCCCATGTACCTGAACACACTCAACTGGCCTGGGTGCTCAACTGCTACACCTACTTCGGCGAAATGGGCCGCATGACCCAGTTTAAGGATAAGTCTGCCCGTTATGAAGAAAACGTAAACGTGGGCCTTTTCACCTACCCAGTCTTGATGGCGGCCGATATTCTGCTCTACCAGGCCAACCAAGTGCCAGTGGGCGATGACCAAAAACAGCACCTTGAAATCACCCGTGATATTGCCAACCGCTTCAACGCCCTCTACGGCCAAAAAGATGCGGATGGCAATGTGGTCTCACCGATTTTCGCTGTACCTGAAGTCTTTATCGCCAAGACTGGCGCAAGGGTGATGTCCCTGCTTGAGCCAACCAAGAAGATGTCCAAGTCGGACGACAACCGCAATAATGTGATTGGCCTCTTAGAAGATCCAAAATCGGTGGCCAAGAAGATCAAGCGGGCCATGACAGACGGCGATGAACCGCCTGTGGTCAAATACGATGTGCAAAACAAGGCCGGCGTGTCCAACCTCTTGGATATTCTAGCCAGCGTAACAGGCAAGTCCATTGCCGAGCTTGAAGCTGAATTTGAGGGCAAGATGTACGGCCACCTTAAAACTGCCGTGGCCGATGAGGTGTCTGCCCTTCTTACCCAACTCCAAGAACGTTATCACCACTACCGCAACAACGAAGCCCTGCTTGAACAGATCTTCCGTGACGGGGCGGCCAAGGCTCGTGCCAAGGCTCAAGAAACCCTAAAAGCGGTTTATCAAGCGGTGGGTTTTGTGGCATAAGTTGCAAAAGTCGAAAAAGAAAAAGGCCTTGAGTTTTCTCAAGGCCTTTGTTTTTAGCTTGGTTCCAAGACTTATGGATAAACTGGCAAGCGAGCGCAGATGTCTAAGACCTTGGCCTTGGTGGCGGCGATCACTTCTTCGTGGTTGTCCTTGTTGATGCTGTCTAACACATCACACATCCAGCCTGCAAGCTGCTCCACTTCTGCTTCCTTAAAGCCACGGCGGGTGACGGATGGGGTGCCAACACGGATGCCTGACGTAATGAACGGTTTTTGTGGGTCGTTTGGCACGGCATTTTTGTTTACGGTGATATTGGCACGGCCTAGGGCAGCATCAGCAGCCTTACCCGTTAAACCGTGGCTGACCAAGTCCACCAAGAAGAGGTGGTTTTCAGTGCCTTTAGACACCACATTGTAGCCACGCTCGTTAAAGACCTTAACCATGGCCTTGGCGTTTTTGACCACTTGTTGTTGATAAACCTTGTACTCTGGCTCGAGGGCTTCTTTAAAGCAAACGGCTTTGGCAGCAATCACATGCACCAATGGGCCGCCTTGGCCGGCTGGGAAAACGGCACTTTGGAGTTTTTTGTAGAGTTCTTCGTCTTTGGCATTAGACAAGATCAAACCACCACGTGGGCCTGCAAGGGTTTTGTGGGTAGTTGTGGTCACGATGTGGGCGTGTGGCACTGGGCTTGGGTAAACGCCTGCGGCAATCAAGCCTGCAACGTGGGCCATATCAACGAAGAGATAAGCACCGACTTCGTCTGCGATTTCACGCATTTTGGCCCAATCCACCACTTGTGAATAGGCCGAGAAGCCTGCCACGATCATTTTTGGCTTGCACTCAAGGGCTTTTTGACGCACGTCTTCATAGTCAATAAAGCCTTCAGCCGTGATACCGTATTGCACCGCATTATAGATCTTGCCTGAGAAGCTGACCGATGCTCCGTGGGTTAAGTGGCCGCCGTGGGCCAGGCTCATGCCTAAAATGGTATCGTGTGGTTGAAGTAGGGCCATATACACGGCTGCATTAGCTTGAGAGCCTGAGTGCGGCTGCACATTGGCGTAGTCGGCACCGAATAATTCTTTGGCACGGTCGATGGCTAATTGCTCAACGATGTCGGCATATTCACAACCACCATAGTAACGCTTGCCTGGGTAGCCTTCGGCATATTTATTGGTGAGTTGAGAGCCCTGGGCTTCCATCACACGTGGGCTGGCATAGTTTTCAGAGGCGATAAGCTCAATATGCTCTTCTTGGCGACGGTTTTCGTCTTGAATGGCCTGCCACAAAACAGGATCGAAATCTTTGATGTTCATGTCACGTCTTAACATGGAAACTCCTTCATAAGTAATCGTTTGCGTAAAAGAAAAACCCCTGCATTTTACGCATTTTTCGGCCCGATAGATAGCCCTTTTTTCAGAAAAACGGTGCATAAAGATTCATCTTTAAATGAAAATTTTTAATATAAATAGCATCAGCCCCACAAGCGGTAGAAATTGGAAACAAATTTACAAAAAATTTTGTGAGCGACTTCAAACTTTTGGCAAGAAGTTCAGGCAGAAAAACCTGAACGTGGTAGGATGGGTCAATCATTCATTAGCAGTAAGGAGTAAGGTATGTTCCCAGAATTTCGTGATTTAATTACTGAACTAAAAACCGAAGATGCGCATTTTGCCCGTTTGTTTGATAAACACAACGAGCTTGATCAACGCATTAAAAATATGGAAGCCAACCTGGAGCTTGCCACTCCAACCGAGGTTGAGGTCTTAAAGAAAGAAAAATTACACTTGAAAGATGAGCTTTATACCATCTTGAAGAAAAAGGCAGGTTAGATATTCAAAATCCCAGCACAGGCTGGGATTTTTTGTTTCTACAAGTTGGCCAGAAAATTCGGCAGCCATTCTTCAGCTGTCGCATCGTTGTCGAAATTATTGACTACATCAATGCGGCAGGATGGGCAAACCAAGGTCGCCCCCTTGGCTTGGAGGGTTTGTTCGATGATATTGACCGCATTGCAGAAGGTGTCGTAGTCCGAACTGCCCAGGCCCACCACGCCAAATTTGAGGGCAGAGAAGTCTAGCTCGCCTTGTTCAATTTGAGCAAAGAGGGGCTGGATATTATCAGGCAGCTCGCCCGCGCCATGGGTGGAGCTAACCACAATCAACGGAGTTTGCGGGTCAATGTCCGCCAGGCTGGCATTGTTGTGGAGTTCGGTTTCAAAGCCCTGTTGGCCTAAGACTTCAACCAGGTGATCGGCCACATATTCGGCACCGCCCAGGGTGGAGCCAGTGATAAGGCAAATTTTGTTCATATATTTTCCTTTTGCAAATTTTCAGGCATTTTAATCCGCTTGTACCAGGCCAAAATGCCCATAGGTTCGGCTGGTGGCAATTCGGCCCCGAGGGGTGCGTTGTAGGAAGCCTTGTTGGATAAGATAAGGCTCCAACACATCTTCAATGGTATCCCGTTCTTCCCCAATGGCAGCGGCCAGATTGTCTAGGCCGACCGGGCCGCCGTCAAAGCGTTCAATCACGGCCAAGAGCAGTTTTCTGTCCATAAAGTCAAAACCTTCGTGATCAACATCTAGCATGGTCAGGGCAGCTTGGGCGATGGCGGAGGAAATCACGCCGTTATTACGCACATCGGCATAGTCCCGCACCCGGCGCAGGAGGCGGTTGGCAATGCGGGGCGTGCCACGGGAGCGGCGGGCGATTTCATTGGCCCCTTCTGGCGAAAGTTCTAGCCCCAAGCAGGCGGCACTGCGGCTGACGATGGAGGTCAGGTCGGCCACCGAATAAAATTCCAGGCGTTGGACAATACCGAACCGATCTCGCAGTGGCGAGGTCAGGGATCCTACACGGGTGGTGGCCCCGATCAGGGTAAAGGGTGGCAGATCCAGCTTGATGGAGCGGGCCGCTGGGCCTTCACCGATCATAATATCCAGCTGGTAGTCTTCCATGGCGGGGTAAAGCACTTCTTCAATGGCCGGTGAGAGGCGGTGGATCTCATCAATAAAGAGCACATCGTAAGGTTCAAGATTGGTCAGCATGGCCGCCAGGTCGCCCGCTTTCTCTAGCACAGGGCCGGAGGTGGTGCGGATATTGACCCCCATTTCATTGGCCACGATATTGGCCAAGGTAGTTTTGCCCAGGCCTGGCGGGCCGAAGATGAGGAGATGATCCAGAGCGTCCTGACGCTTGCGGGCAGCCTCGATAAAGATAGCCATTTGCTCCCGCACGGAGGGCTGGCCCACATAGTCGGCCAGCATTTTGGGGCGGATGGCTCGGTCGATGGCTTCATCTTCCCGCTTAGCTGTGCCACTGATAATTCTGTCTGCTTCGATCACGCTAAACCCTATTGAATATAGGAGAAGGCCGTGATAACACGGGTTACGCCGCTAATGTTACGCACATTGTTGGAGGCAGCTTCCGCAGCCGTGCGGGTGACATTGCCCATGAGGAAGACCTCGCCATTCTCGGTGATCACCTTAACATCAGTGGTTTTGACTTCACTGCTGATAAGCAGCTTGGACTTGGCTTGAGTAGTTATCCAACTGTCCTTGCTGATTTGGGCAAAGCCAATGGGCTGGCCAATACGAATTTCGTTATAGACATTATTGACCCCTTCCACGCCTGCGGCGATATTGCGCGCACTTTCTTTGGCTCCCTCGCTTGGCACCTGGCCAATCAAGAGCACATTGCCATTATAAGCCACTACATTGATACGGCCAGACTGGCTGAGTTCCGCATCCTTACCCAGGTTGAAGGAAACCTTTTCTTCCAGGGTTTCATCATCAATCTGACGGCCAGCCGAACGTGGGTCGGTCGCAACCTTGGTGGCCACGGCGGCAGTGGTCACAACGGCCGTAGTAATACAGCCCTGGAGGGCAACTAGGCTAAGCACTAGGATCATTTTCTTTAACATGGTTTCTTCCTCTTGGTGGTAAGTAAGCCGAAATTATTGGGAGAATAGCAGATGATCGACCAATTCGCATAGTAAATTTAAGCTAAATTGGTGGCCTTCGATGATCCGCATCTCACTACTAGAGGGAATGGCAATTTCAATATCGCCCTCCCGAAGCAGGCCTGAGGTGTGATCATTATGGCTACTGGTAAAGGCAAGCACGCCCAATTCTTCATCCACGGCGGCATGTAGGGTGCTGAGTACGGCCTCTTCATTGCCGAAGGGGGAAAAAACCACCAGCAGATCGCCAGTTTTGGCCACAGCCTGGAGCTGTTTTTTATAGATGGCATGCAGCTCATCAGAGAGGCCGTCTTGTACTACACTGGTGGCCAAGACCCCATCAAAGTTGAGCAAGATAGCTGCAAAACTTGGGCGGGCCAGATCGTATCGGTAGGCCAAGTGGCTGACCAAGAGCTGGGCATTGGCATAGGAACGGCCATGCCCACAAACCAGGATCTTATTGCCCCCCAAGAGGCAGGCCACCATTTTTTCGGCCGCCTGGCTTAGGGACTTGGGCAGCATTTCTGCGGAGGCAATTTGAATTTGAATGCTCTCGGCAAAGCGGTTTTGGATTTTTTCTAACATACAAGCGGTTGAATTTTTGGGGAAATTTGCAAATTTAGCTAAGGGCTGTTGATAATTGGCAACGATAGCGCCAGCCTCCAGGCTGGTGCTTGATATAAAGGCCTTGATAAAGGCACCAGCCTGGAGGCTGGCGCCATCAAAGTGCCATCAAGGCCATCAAAGTAACGTAATTAGCCTAAAAAATTAGGAATCCAAACAGGCGGCTTATCACCATCAAAAGCCACCACATCAAAACGGCAATCGGCTGTATCCAGGCTTTGTTGCTGGCGGGCCAACCAGAGGTTAGCCGCCTTAAGCCACTTCTGCTGCTTGGCATAACTGATGCTTTCCACGGCCGAACCAAAGCGGGCCGACTTACGCTGGCGTACCTCAACAAAGACCCAGGTGCGGCCAGCCTGCATGATGAGATCTAGCTCGCCACACTTAAAAGTTTGATTAGCAGCCACAAAACGCAGGCCTTGAGCTTCTAAAAACTGGCGAGCCTTGGCCTCAAAAACCGCCCCCTGACTACGCATTAAGGGGCAACCTGGACTGAACCACCACGATATTCCAACCAGGTCATGGTACGCTCAATATTGCAGTTGGTGCCTGCGGTCAGGATACCCGTGAGGCCAGATACCTTATAGCCTGGAATTTGGCGGAACTCGTTAAAGTTGCGCGCCAAGGCCCAGGCGTCCGATCCCATGGCATAGAGACGCATCATGGAATAGTCGCCCTGGGCATTGCTTTCAGCTTTTTGGTAGGTTTCTGAGTCCTTGTCAGCCAAGAGCGGGATTTCACTGAACTTGACCCCTTCCATGGTGGTGAAGAAGTCAATGCCGCTGTTTGGCGAGTGGCTGCGAGAGGAGGAGTAAATGGCTAATTGGCCTGCTAATTCTGAATTATCCAGGGTTTGTTTGGCTTCTAAGACCTGATTAGCATTGCCCAATAAATAGACCGCTGTTCCCTGTTTGGCTCCACCATTTTGCAGGTGAGTGACCACCTCAAAGGCTTCATTATAGAAGCGGACTTCGGCATCGTTATTGGTTAGCTGGCGCCAGCGGTTGGCAAAGGCTTCAGATGAACGCTGGCCAAAATCACCATTCGGGGCAATCACAATCACATGGTTGCGGTTTTCTTGGAAAATCCGCTCTGCCCCGGCCTTGGCTTCGGCTTCAGGTGAAAGACCATAGTAGCAAACTTGGGCAATGGCTCGCACGTTCGGGGTGGAGTTAAGGGCTAAGATATTGATGTTATTGACCTCTGGGCTGGCCAACATTTCATCAATGCGTGGCTTAAAGAGTGGCCCAACAATGGCTTGTGCGCCTTGTTGCTTGGCCTGGGCAAGCAGGGATGGCACAGGGGCGGAGTCAGTATCAAAGAACTGAATGGCTGTGCTGTCATCGCCCTTGGCATCGTTAAAGCCTTGCTTGATGATGTCACTTAAGATCTTGCCATCGCCACTGAGGGGCAGGAGCAGGGCCATGGAATTCACATTGGTCTGCTGGAAGCTAGAGGCGTTTTGCAGTTCAGTTGGCAGTAAAATGGCTGCACTGTGGTTAGGGTATTGGCCCTTCCAGGTTTGGATGGCCTGAGGAATTTGAGCTGGGTTGGACAGGTGATTATTGTAAGTGCTAATCAGAGCCAGCCAACCTGCCAAGGCTACTTCGCCTGCACGAGGTTGGGTACCGGCCAGCATACCACGGTTGGCATTACGCAAGAGGGCCCAAATTTGGTCGTTGTTTTCCTGGCGAGCACGGGTGTCAGTCAGGAAATTATCCATCATACTTCTGGCCCGCACGGCCTCAATCACATCTTTTTTGAGTTCAGCCAACTTGGCTTGGGTTTGGTAAAAACGGGCCTGTTGGGCCTGGCTAAGTTGAGCCAGATTAACCTGCTTGAGCAAGCCTTCTGCTCGGCTAACCTGCTTTTTGGCCACGGCTAATTGGGCGGAAAGTAAATCATATTCGGTCTTTTGGATTAGGTTTTTCTGAAGTTCTGCTAGGTTTGGCGAGAGTTCCTCAAACATAAACTGGGCTTCTTGCAGCTTGTTTTCGTCTAAGAGCTTACGAATAGCTAAGAGACGGTAGCTTTGCTGATCTTCTAATTTGGTCGCCTGATTGGCCTTATTAACATAGAACTCAGAGGTAGCATAGGCCTCGTTTTTGAGGCTCTCAGTGATTTCATTTTTAAAGAAGCTGGAGGTGTCCACACAGGCAGATAAAAACAAGGCCAGGGCAGACGGGAGAAAAACGGTTTTCAACTTACGAGAAGTTTGTACTACAATAGACGGATTCTTTGACATATTTTTTAACATAGTCGCCTCAACAGAAGAATGAAAATTTAAGCGATCTTACTTAGCTCAAGAGTGAAAAGCAATGATAAACGGACAAAATGCAACCAAACAAGGCAAATTATACATCGTGGCCACCCCCATCGGTAACCTGGCTGACCTGAGCCAACGGGCCTTAGACACCCTGGCCCAAGTGGATTTAATCGCCGCCGAAGACACCCGCCACAGCGGCCTTTTACTTAGCCACTACGGCCTGAAAAAGCCCTTTTTTGCCCTGCACGATCACAATGAACAGCAGCGGGCAGCCCATTTGGTGGAAAAGTTAGCCGCTGGCCAAAATATTGCCTTGATTTCCGATGCCGGCACCCCGCTTATCAGCGACCCAGGCTTCCACCTAGTCCGCCACTGCCGCCAGGCCGGCCTCAAGGTGGTACCCATTCCTGGTGCCTGTGCGGCCATCACCGCCCTTTGTGCTTCGGGTATAGCTTCAGACCGCTTTTGCTTTGAAGGGTTCTTGCCAGCCAAAACAAAAGCCCGTTTGGACAAGTTAAACAACTTGGCCAACGAACCTCGCACCCTGATTTTTTACGAGTCCACCCACCGCATTTTAGACACCCTTGAGGATATGCAAACCGCCCTAGGGGCAGATCGCTATGTGGTCATGGCCCGGGAGCTGACCAAAACCTGGGAAACCATTCACGGCGATGAATTGGGCAATTTAATTGACTGGCTCAAGGCCGATCACAACCGCATCAAGGGCGAGATTGTCTTAGTGGTGGAGGGCAAGCCTGAAACAGACGAGGAAGGTTTCAGCCCACAAGCGGTTAAATTATTGCAACTTTTAACAAATGACCTGCCCCTGAAAAAAGCCGCCACCATTGTGGCCGAAACCTTTGGCTATAAGAAAAATGCTCTTTATCAGTATGGGCTTGAGCATTTAAGTGATTGATTGCCTAGAAAAAAACCCACCAAGCGGTGGGTTTTCTTTTGTTTTTTACAATTAGGCAGCTAATTTTTTGATTTGAGCTACTAATTTAGATTTGTGGTTTGCTGCTTTGTTTGCGTGGATCAAACCTTTAGACGCCATACGGTCTACCACTTTTTGCATTTCAACGAATGCAGTTTGGGCTGCTGCCTTATCACCTTTTGCTACAGCTGCGTAAACTTTTTTGATGTAAGTACGCATCATTGAGCGTTGGCTTGCGTTGTGTTGACGGCGTTTTTCAGATTGAACCGCGCGTTTTTTTGCTGACTTGATATTAGCCAAGGTCAAACTCCTAAAAAATTCTATGTGAAATAAAAAAACATAAAAGAAACTTTTATGTGCTATCGATAGTTAAGTTTTTTATTTTCAAAGAGACACGGGCTTGAAAATAACATCGTTTCACGCAAGAAAATTCTTGACGAAAAAGATAGGGGCAGATTTTAGCAGTTTTTTTCTGATTTTCCTACCATAAACTGCTAAAATTCCTGCTAATTTTTGCCATGAGGATTTGTTTTGAGTAAGAAACTTTTAAAATCAGGGATCTTAGTCAGTGGCCTGACCCTGGTTTCTCGTATTTTAGGCCTGGTGCGGGATGTGGTGGTGGCCACGCTCTTGGGCACCAGCTTTGCCGCCGATGTCTTTTTATTTGCCAACCGCATTCCCAACTTCCTCCGCCGCCTCTTTGCCGAAGGGGCCTTTTCCAAGGCCTTTGTGCCGGTCTTGGCCGAATACAATGCCGATAACGACCTCAACAAGACCCGGGAATTTATCGCCAAGGTATCCGGCACCCTGGGCGGTTTAGTGACCATCGTCACCCTGATTGGGGTAGTCGGTTCGCCCATTGTGGCCGCCCTCTTTGGCACGGGTTGGTTTGTGGACTGGCTCAAGGACGGCCCCGATGCCCAGAAGTTTGAACAGGCCTCCTTCCTGCTTAAAATTACCTTCCCCTACCTATGGTTTATCACCTTTGTGGCCCTGGCTGGGGCAGTGCTTAATACCATTGGTAAATTCGGGGTCATGGCCTTTTCGCCTGTGCTACTCAATGTCGCCATCATTGCCGTGGCCATTTGGGGCTCTCCCTATGTGTCCTCGCCGGATGTGGCCCTAGCGGCGGGTGTTTTCTTGGGCGGCCTGCTTCAGTTCCTCTTCCAAATTCCCTTTATGAAGAAAGAGGGGTTGCTGGTTAAGCCTCAATGGGCCTGGCGGGATGAGGGGGTAGCCAAGGTACGGAAACTCATGATCCCGGCCCTTTTTGGTGTGTCAGTCACCCAGCTCAACCTGCTGATTAACCAGATTATTGCCTCTTTCCTGGTCACAGGCTCCATCAGCTGGCTCTACTATGCCGACCGCCTGATTGAATTCCCCCTCGGCCTCTTTGGCATTGCCATTTCAACCGTGGTGCTGCCAAGTTTGGCCCGTATTGCCAAACAGAAGGATTTAGACGATCTAGCCCGAGCCAACCACTTCCGCCAAACCATGGACTGGGGCGTACGCATGGTGCTACTCCTAGGCATTCCAGCCATGGTGGGCATTGCCGTGCTGGCCGAACCCCTGGTCATGACCATGTTTATGCGGGGCAAATTCCAGCTGACCGATGTGGTGGCCTCGGCCCAGGCCCTCTTTATTATGTGTTTTGGCCTCAATTCCTATATGTTGATTAGCATTTTGGCCAACGGCTTCTATGCCCGCCAAAACACCAAAACCCCGGTCAAGATCGGGATTATCGCCACCATCAGCAATATCTGCTTTGGGGTGCTGGCTATCCCCTTTGGCTATTTGGGCCTGGCCATGGCCTCAGCCCTGTCAGCCCTGGTCAATGCCAGCCTGCTCTACCGCCAGTTGGCCAAGGAGCAGGTTTATGTGGTGACTAGCAAAACGGCCATTTTCGTCCTCAAACTCCTGATTGCCGCCTGCCTTATGGGGGCCCTGGTGTCTTATTTCTCGCCTGATTTGGCAGGCTGGGCCAGCTTGAGCCTGTGGGGCAAGATCCACTGGCTGATCTGGTTAATTGTGGTGGCAGCTGTTTCCTATTTTGGTTCGCTGGCCGCCCTTGGTATTCGCAAAAGAGATTTTAGTGCAGCATGAAAACCCTGATTTTATACCTCAGCCGTGATGGGCAAACGGCCAAGATTGCCCAGCGTTTAAGCCAGCAGATTGACCATGAAACCGAAGTATTATCGCTGCGGGAACAAGCGGTTGATTTTGGCCAAAAACTTGCAAGTGCCGATCAGATTGTGATCGGGGCTTCCATCCGCTATGGCCATTTCGACCCTATTTTAGAGGCCTTTATCAAGCAATATCACGAAGTCTTAAACAGCAAGCCCTCGGCCTTTTTTAGCGTTAATCTCACCGCCCGCAAGGCCAACCGCAACACGCCTCAAACCAATGTTTACACCCGTAAACTTCTGGCTCGGATTGCCTGGAAGCCCGATTTAGTGGAAGTGATAGCAGGGGCCCTTTTCTACCCCCGCTACAGCTTCTTTGACCGCTTTATGATCCGCTTTATTATGAAGATTACCGGCGGGGAAACAGATACCAGCAAGGAAGTGGAATATACCGATTGGGAACAAGTGGCCCGGTTTGCCACCCGTTTAAATGATCTTAGGCCAAATGATCTTGCTGATTAAAGGCCACCAGCTCAATTTTCCCCGCCTCAACCCGAGCTACATTGATGGCCGTGTTGGCCACAAAGGCATGGCGTTCAGGATCCCGAAAATCCTGCCAAGGCAGGCCTTTCAGCACGGCTGTCAGCAGGGTTAAGGTCATGCCATGGGAAACAATCAAAATATTGGCATTTTCTTGGTGTTGATGAAGGCGGATAATTTCCTCCAAGGCCTTGGTCGCCTGTTTGTAGAGATCTTCCACCCGCTGGCCCTGGCTGGCCTTGGCCTCATAAAGGGCAGGTTGGGTTTTGAACAAAATGTATTCAGGGTGATCCACCAAATCAACTGACTTCTTGCCCTCCCACAGGCCAAAGTGAAATTCGTTCAGGCCCTTGTGGTGAAAATGGGGAATATCTCGCCCGCCAATAATGTAGTTAGCCGTGTCCTGGGCCCGCTTCATGAGGCTGGAATAGCAGGCCACAAAAGGAATATCGGCCAGGGCCTGGCCTGTGCGTTTAGCACCCTCGATCCCTTCTTCCACCAAGGGCGAATCGCCCGTGCCCTGTAGCCGGCCTTCCAAGTTCCATTCTGTACGGCCGTGACGAATTAAATAAAGCTGCAATGCCATGGTATTTTCCTGTTAAAATGATTGAAACTTCCCTGATTATAGCAAAATATGAACCAAACTTTTACGATCTGCTTTCAGCACCCTGATTTTATCATCCTCAACAAGCCTGCGGGCCTCAGTGTGCATAAGGACGATCAAGATCAAGGCCTGACCCAGCTTGTCGCCCAAGCGCTAGGCCGAGAACAGGTCTGGTTGGTTCACCGTTTGGACAAGGTAACTTCTGGCCTGCTGATTTTGGCCCTCAACCAAGAGGCTGCTCGTACTTTTTGTTGCTTATTTGAAAGCCATCAGATCCAAAAAACCTATCTGGCCCTGTCCGACAGCAAGCCCAAGAAGAAACAGGGCAAGATTGTGGGCGATATGAAAAAGGCCCGCAACGGGGCCTGGAAGCTTTGTCACAGCCAAGAAAACCCGGCCATCACCCGCTTTTGCTCCCAGTCCCTTGCCCCCAACCTCCGCCTCTTTGAACTTAAGCCCCAAACAGGCAAAACCCACCAACTGAGAGTAGCCATGAAAAGCCTAGGCAGCCCCATTTTGGGTGATAACTTATACGGTGGAAAAAAAGCCGACAGGGTCTATTTACACGCCTATCGGCTGGAATTTGTCTATCAGGGCCAAGCCATCAGGGTAGAGGCCTGGCCTGAAGCAGGGGAATATTGGCCGCCACAAGCGGGGTGATTTTGCAAAAAAACTGCAAATTTTGGCCGCTTGTTGGTTTATCAAGATAGCGCCAGCCTCCAGGCTGGTGCTGATAAGTCCTTGATAGATAGGGCACCAGCCTGGAGGCTGGCGCCATCATAGGTAAGAAGAGAAACTAATAAAGCACCCTTGCCCGAATGGTGCCATCAATGGCTTTGAGGCGTTCCAAGGCTTCCTTGGTGCTTTCGGCTTCCACATCAATCACCACATAACCAATGGCTGAATCGGTTTGTAGGAACTGGGCGGCGATATTGACATCGGCATCCACAAAGACCTGGTTGATCTTGTTAAGGATACCTGGCTTGTTGTGGTGGATGTGCAGCAAGCGTTTGGTGTGGGTGTGGATTGGCAGGGACACTTCTGGGAAATTGACCGCAGACAGGGTGGAACCGTTGTCAGAATATTTGACAAATTTTTGGGCCACTTCCGTGCCGATATTGGCCTGAGCTTCAGAGGTTGAGCCGCCGATATGCGGGGTCAAAATCACATTGTCGAACTTGCAGAGCGGGGAAACAAAAGGCTCGTCAATGGAGGCAGGTTCCACAGGGAAAACGTCCACCGCCGCGCCACGCAAGTTGCCTTGCTCAATGGCTTCGGCCAAGGCATCTAAATCCATCACCGTGCCACGGGCGGCATTGATAACCACGGCCCCGTGCTTGATTTGGGCCAGGCGCTGGGCGCTCATTAGGTTCTTAGTGGAATCATTTTCAGGCACATGCAGGGAAACGGCATCTGACAGGGCCAAAAGCTCGTCTAGGCTGCCAACCTGTTGGGCATTGCCCAGGGGCAGTTTGTTTTCGATGTCGTAGAAATAGACATTCAGGCCGATGGATTCGGCCAAAATCCCCAGCTGCATCCCAATATGGCCGTAGCCGATAATGCCTAAATTCTTGCCCCGTACTTCGTTGGAACCGGCCGCAGACTTGTTCCACAAGCCACGGTGAACCTCCGCATTGGCCTTAGGTACTTGACGCATAAGCAGGATAATCTCGCCTAAAACCAATTCCGCAACCGAGCGGGTGTTGGAGAAAGGTGCGTTAAAGACAGGGATACCCCGGCGTTTGGCGGCCTCTAAATCCACCTGGTTGGTGCCGATGCAGAAGCAGCCTATGGCGATAAGTTTTTGGGCGTGAGCCAGGACTTCTTCGGTTAAGAAGGTGCGGGAGCGAATGCCGATAAAATGGGCATCCTTGATGGCATCCAACAAGGCCTGGCCATCCAAGGCCCCCTTGTGGAATTCGATGTTGGTGTAGCCCGCAGCCTTGAGCACATCAATGGCATTTTGGTGTACGCCTTCAACAAGAAGGAATTTGATTTTAGATTTATCTAATGAAACTTTATTGGTCATAGGGTTTCCTGTATTTGTGTTTTTTATGATGAATGCTAAGGATAGCGCCAGCCTCCAGGCTGGTGCTGATAACTCATTGATATATAAGGCACCAGCCTGGAGGCTGGCGCCATCAATGTGTTAAAAGAGATTACTCAATAATCTTCGCCCCATCTGGCGTACCCACGATGGTGACATTGGCAAAACGCTGGGCGAAGATGCCGTTGGTGACCACGCCTGCAATATTGTTGATTTTTTGCTCTATAACAAGCGGTTCAACAATCTTAAAATTATACACATCTAAGATAACATTGCCGTTGTCGGTCACCACACCCTCACGGTATTCAGGCGAGCCGCCCAGGGCCACCAGCTGGCGGGCAACGTAGGAGCGAGCCATTGGGATCACTTCCACAGGCAGGGCGAAAGTAGAGCCTAACACATCCACCTGCTTGGAGGAATCCACAATGCAGATGAATTTTTTTGCCAGTGAACTCACAATTTTTTCACGGGTCAGCGCTGCACCGCCACCCTTGATCATATAGCCTTGCGGGGTGATTTCATCTGCCCCGTCAATATAAACGCCCAACTGGCTAACCTGGTTGGCGTCAAAGACCTCAATACCCAAATCACGCAGGCGGCGTTCAGACTCTTTAGAGGCAGCAACCGCCCCCTTAATTTTATCAGCCATGCTGCCCAGTTCTTCAATAAAGCAGTTCACGGTGGAGCCACTGCCCACGCCGACAATGCTGTCTTCTTCCACATATTTTAGGGCAGCCTTGGCCGCTAGTCTTTTCATTTCGAGTTGATCCATTTTTCTTCCTTAGCTTAAGCAAACGTTTGCTTTGTCTATCTAAAAATAGACACTTTTTTAAAGTGTCCAATAATCTCTTATGATAGCGCCAGCCTCTAGGCTGGTGCTTTGAGATATTGGCACCAGCCTGGAGGCTGGCGCCATCGGCGCTTCTTCTTGAATGTTAATTGCGCTTAACCGCCTCAACAATCTCTTCTGCCGCACTTTGGGCCAAGGCAGCATCTTCACACTCTACCATGACCCGAATAAGTGGCTCGGTGCCGGATTTACGCAGTAAAATCCGGCCCTTGCCTGCCAAGCGTGCTTCTACGCTGGCCGCCAGTGCTTTGACTTCTTCGCTCTCAAGCGGATTGGCCCCGCCGGCAAAACGCACGTTAAGCAAGACCTGCGGGAAGAGGGTCACGGCCTTAGCCAACTCATGTAGGCTCAAGCCGGAATTGACCATAGCACTTAAAACCTCAAGCGAGGCCACGATGCCATCGCCCGTGGTGTTTTTATCCAAAAGAATGATATGGCCAGAGTTTTCTGCACCCAACTTCCAGCCACGGGCTTTAAGCTGTTCTAGCACATAGCGGTCGCCCACATTGGCACGGGCAAAGGGAATGGCCAGCTCTTTGAGGGCCAGTTCCAAACGCATATTGCTCATCAGGGTGCCGACCACACCGCCCTTGAGTTTTCCTGCACGCAAGGCTTCACGGGCAATGATAAAGATAATTTGGTCGCCGTCCACCTTGTTGCCCAGGTGATCGACCATAATCAAACGGTCGCCATCGCCATCATAGGCCAGGCCGACATTTGCCCCCACTTCGACAACCTTTTCCTGCAAGGCCTTGATGTCGGTTGCCCCCACGCCTGCGTTGATGTTAAGGCCGTTTGGCTTGGTGCCGATTTCAATCACCTCAGCCCCTAATTCCCGCATCACATTTGGTGCGATATGGTAGGTTGCCCCGTGGGCGCAATCGACTACGATTTTATAGCCTTCAAGGCTGAGTTCAGAAGGGAAGGTGCTTTTACAAAATTCGATATAACGGCCGGCAGCATCGTTAATCCGGCTGGCGATCCCAAGTTTAGCCGAATCCACGCAGTCCATAGGTTGATCCAGCATGGCCTCGATGGCCTCTTCCACTTCATCAGGCAATTTTTCGCCATTTGAGGAGAAGAACTTGATGCCGTTGTCATCATAAGGGTTGTGGGAGGCGGAAATCACAATGCCGGCTTCAGCTCGGAAAGTGCGGGTTAAATAGGCAATAGCCGGGGTTGGCATGGGGCCTGTGAAGGCAACCGACAGGCCTGCGGCGGCCAAGCCTGCCTCAAGGGCAGACTCAAGCATATAGCCTGAAATCCGAGTGTCCTTACCAATTAAGACCTTTTGCGAACCTTGGGTTGCTAGCACCTTGCCTGCTGCCCAGCCCAATTTGAGGGCGAAATCTGGAGTAATTGGGTATTGACCCACCTTGCCACGCACACCATCGGTGCCGAAATATTTACGTTCTGCCATACTTTTAGCTCTAATTAAAAAAATTGTGCCTATTCTACCAAAAGCCAGCCAACAAATAACCCTCTTTTTCACTCTTTTTAAGGAGTTACAAGCGGGCAAAATCTGCCTAAAATGTGCAAATTTAAGCCATCAAGGAAGCCTATGAACCCCATCCCAGCCCTTATCCAAGATTTCTTGCATAAACATCATGTGGTCAGCCTGGCCACCTATGCCAACCATCAAGTTTGGGCAGCCAGTTGTTTTTATGTTTTTGATGAAGCCAATCAGCGCCTTTTAATCATGACCGCCAAGAAAACCCTGCACGCCCAAAATATGCTAGCCAACCCCGAAATTGCCGGCACCATCGCAGGCCAGCCCAAAAAATTTGGCGAGATTGCGGGCCTGCAATTTTCCGCCCTGGCCGAATGTTTGGAAGAGCCAACAGCCCGCCAAGCCGCCCTTGACTTATACAGCGCCAAGCACCCCATTGCCAAACTGGCCAAGTTCGCCAGCACAGAAATTTGGGCCTTGCATTTAACCAAACTCAAGCACACCGAAAATAAAACCGTCTTTTCACAAAAAACCGTTTGGGAGCGGAGCTAGGGCTTCCAGAAAGCTCGAAATATAGTGTATAATCATACAGTTTATATTTAATGGAAGCCCAACCCTATGGAACTAGCCCACTGGCCCTATGTTGCCCTGGCAGCGGCCCTGCTGCTGATTATCTACCTCTTTTTTGTTCAAGCCCGTTATCAGCGAGATGTGGCGGAATTAAGCCAAGATCTGGACAAATTGTCGCAAGATCAGGCCCGTTTAAGCCAGGCCCACCAAGAATTGACTGAGCAGAAAAACCAGCTCGATCGCTGGGCGGTGCAGCAGCAAACCCAAATGCAGGGGGCGCTGGAACGCTTGAGCGAGCGGGATAGCTACATTCAAAAATTAGAAGGCAAGGTGGAGGCGGCTGAAAAGCAAGAAGATGAGCTGGAAAGCTACATCAACCAACTCAAGGAACGGGTGGGTTCGGCTCAGGCCAAAAGCGAGGGTTTGGAAGAGCAACTGGCCGACCGTCAGCATAATTTAGAGGGCTACAAGGCCGAGTGCCAAAGGCTGACCCAGCACTTGCAGGCCAGCCAGCAGGAACTAGCGGAACTCAAAACCAGCCTGAGCGAGAAACAGGCCAATTTTGAGGAGCAGCAACGCAATTTTCTGGCGGTGAAGCAGCAATTAAATGCCGACTTCCAGCACCTGGCCCAGCAGATTTTGGACGAAAAAAGCAAGACCTTTGCCCAGGCAAATCAAACCAATTTGGATCTCCTGCTCAAGCCCTTTAAGGAGCAGATTGAAGGTTTTCAAAAGCGGGTCAATGAGGTGCATTCCGAGGCCCTTAAGGGCAATGCCAATTTGGAGGCTGAAATCAAGCGGGTCTTGGAAGTTGGCCTGTCTATGTCCCAGGAGGCCAATAATTTAACCACCGCCCTCAAGGGCAACAATAAACTGGCCGGCAACTGGGGGAAATTCAGCTTGAAAGCGCCCTCCAGTCAGCAGGGCTTTTGGCCAATGAGCATTACTTGGCCCAAGAAAGTTACCGTGATAATGAAGGCAAGCGTTTTGCCCCCGACTTTGTGGTGAAATTGCCAGATGATAAGCACTTGGTGCTAGACAGCAAGGTCTCGCTTTTGGCCTATGAACAAGCGGTGCGGGCTGAGGAAAATCTTGCAATTAAGCAGGCCTTAGACGAGCATTGCCGTTCTCTCAAGGCCCATATTGACGGCCTTTCCAAGAAAAACTACAGCAATCTTTTGGGCATCAAAAGCCCTGATTTTGTGCTCATGTTTGTGCCGGTGGAGCCAGCCTATATTGAGGCCATGAAGCACGACCCAAGCCTCTTTAACTACGGCTATGAACGCAATGTGATTTTGGTTTCCTACACCACCCTTATGCCTATTTTACGCACGGTGGCCAACCTCTGGCGGATTGAGCGGGGCAACAAGGAGGCGCGGGAAATCAGCGAACGGGCGGGCGATATCTACAACCAGGTCTGCACCGTGGCCGAGCGGCTTAATAATCTAGGCAAGAGCCTAGGGACGCTTAACAACCACTACAACCAAACTGTTACCTCGCTGGTGGGCAAGCAGGGCTTGGTGGGCAAGGTGGAGCGCTTCCAAAAACTCTCGGCCAAGGCCCAGCAAACCAGCCCGCAGGTAGAGTTGATCGAAGGCGAAGTGGACAGGCTCAAGCTAGAACTTTTGGTTGAAAAGGCAGGCGACTAATGGTCTTAATTATTGATAATCACGACTCTTTCACCTTTAACCTGGTCGATCTCTTCCGCAAGATTGGGGTGCAGCCGACTGTGGTGGATGTGGATGATTTGGATTTAGATGAAGTGGAAGCCTTCAGCCATATCCTGATTTCTCCTGGCCCTGATGTGCCTCGAGCCTATCCGCAACTTTTTGCTATGTTAGAGCGTTACCACACCCGCAAATCCATCTTGGGCGTTTGCCTGGGTCACCAAACCCTGTGCGAATTTTTTGGCGGAGCGCTTTATAACCTCAACCAAGTCCGCCACGGTAAGCAGGGAAACTTGGTTCAACTTGCTCCCAACCCACTTTTCCAAGGCCTACCAGAAGATTTTAAGATCGGCCTTTACCACTCCTGGGCCATTTTGCAAAAATCGCTTCAAAACACCCCGCTTGTCGCCACCAGTGTCTGCGATGAGGGCGTCTTGATGGCGGTGAAGCATAAAAGCCTGCCCCTTTACGGGGTGCAGTTCCACCCTGAGTCTTTTATTAGTGAGTTTGGGGAGGCTATCTTGAAAAACTGGCTTGGGTAAGCGCTTGAAAAACCAGATTTTTTTACAATTTTCTTGAAGACAATAAGAGGCCAAATTCCACCAGCAAAAGCGGCAGGCTGACCCAAAGTGGAAGCACCTCAAACTTCCAAAGAGTGCTGAAAATAGCAATCCCCAATACCCCCATCTTCATAAACTGGCCATTGCCTGCCGAATTTTGGGCTTGCAGGCTTTGGTTGATTTCCTGAAGTCGCAGGTTAATCTGCTTTTGCTGACGCAGGGCATCAAAAACCGCCTCGGGCACCTGGGCCAAATGCTCCCGCATATAGGGCAGCTGGTTCTTGACCTGGCGGAGCATGGCCTTTATGCCCATCTGTTCGTCCAGCCAATTTTGCAGAAAAGGCTTGGCCGTTTGCCACAGATCCAGCTGTGGATAAACCTGACGGCCCAGGCCCTCAATATAGAGCAGGGTTTTCTGGAGGAGAACCAGTTGGGGTTGAACCTCCATATTAAATTCTCTTGCCACCGAAAAGAGGTTGAGCAGGACATTGCCAAAGGAAATTTCGGACAGCGGCTTGGCGAAAATAGGTTCGCAGACCTGGCGGAAGGCCTCTTCAAAGGCATCAATGTCGGTGTTTTCCGGTGTCCAGCCAGAATCCACGTGCATTTGGGCCACTCGGCGATAGTCTCGGTTAAAGAAGGCCACAAAACTTTCGGCCAAATAGCGTTTGTCGTTGGCGTTAAGGGTACCGACAATCCCGCAGTCAATCCCGATATACTGAGGGTTTTCAGGGTGGTTGGGATTGACGAAAATATTGCCCGGGTGCATGTCAGCATGAAAGAAACTGTCCCGAAAGACCTGGGTGAAGAAAACCTGAACCCCCCGTTCAGCCAGGAGTTTCATATCCGTGCCATTGGCCCGCAGTTCCTCCACATTGGCCACGGGTATGCCGTAAATCCGCTCCATCACCAGCAAATTCTTGCGGCAGAAATCGGGGTACATTTGCGGCACATAGAGCTTTTCATCATTGTCAAAATTGGCTCGCAAGCGGATGGCGTTGGACATTTCCTTGCAAAGATCCAGTTCGTCTTGCAGGGTCTTTTCATACTCCCGCACCACTTCCACCGCCCGTAGTCGCTTGCCTTCGGGCGAAACCTTTGGCACTAATCCCGCTAATTTATACATCAGCTCTAAATCTGCCTTGATAATGGGCTCAATCTCAGGCCGAATGACCTTAAGCACCACCTCTTGGCCGGCCAGGGGCTGATCGGCCTTAAAGCGAGCGGTATGCACCTGGGCGATGGAGGCTGAGGCCAGGGCAGTTTCATCAAAGTCCTCAAACCAGGTTTCAATCGGCCCGCCCAGAGCTTCTTCAATAATTTGCCGAGCCAGTTTGCCGTCAAAGGGTTCGACATTATCCTGTAAGAGGGCCAGCTGATCGGCCAGGTCTGGGGCGAACATATCCCGGCGGGTGGAGAGCATTTGTCCCAGCTTGATCCAGACCGGGCCTAACTCCTGTAAGGCCAGGCGTAAACGTAGGCCAAAGGGCTTGTCGGTATGTTGGTTCTTGACCCAAAAGAGAGCCTTGCGGGCCAGCTTAATCTTGTGGGTCACCGGCATATCCGGCAGGGCTTCATCAATGCCGTAACGCAGGAAGGTATGCAGAATGTGGAGCAGGTGGCGGAGGTTTTTTAGGTTCATTGTTCTTAAATAAGGGTTTATGATTTTGCAAAGTTTAACGCATTTAAGACCGCTTGGGGGGAAATTTCTGCCATGGAAGAAGCCTTAAGATAGTGCTGGTTTTGGCCGTAGGCCCCGATAAGTTTCGGGTCAGTCGCCCCATAGAGAATAATATTGGGCTTATTGAGGGCTGCAGTAAGGTGGCTTAGGCCGGTATCTACCGAAATCACGGCTTTTGCCCCTGCGATCTCTTGAGCCAGTTGAGTGAGGGTCAGCTTAGGCAGAACCTTGATGAGGGGAGACTGGGCGGCTAAACCTTCAGCTCTAGCTTTTTCGGCTGAATTCCCCCAGGGCAGGCGAATTTCCAGGCCTTGGGCGCTTAGGCTGGTGAGTAAGGTTTGCCAGTGGGTTTCGGGCCAGTGTTTATCTGCTCGGGTGGTGGCGTGGATGGCCAGAAGGTAAGGATTTTCCCCCCACCCTAACCCTTCCTCGCAAGCAGGGGAGGGGATAGAACAAGCGGGTGAAAAACGGGCAGAATTTGCAAGGCCGTAATCTCCCTTTTCAGTCGGCAGGGCATAACCCAGGGCTTGGGCTAAAAGTTGGCGGATACGTTCGACAGCATGTTGTTGGTAGGGAATGGCGTAGGTTTGGTCGTAAAAGAGGCTGCTCAAGCCCTCACGGGCAGAGTTTTTATCATAGCCGTGCTTGGTGCCTCGGGCCAAACGAGTGGCAAAGAGGGCACTTTTAAGCAGGCCTTGGGCATCAATCACAGCATCATAGGGTTGAGCTTGTAGGGCTTGTTTGTAGGCCTGCCACTCCTGCCAGGTTTGGGGCTTGAGCAGGTTTTTCCGCCAGCGGCGAATGGCCACAGGAATAACCTGATTAACGGCTGAATGCCAGCGGGGAATTTCAGCGAAATTCTCTTCCACCACCCAGTCCACCTGCACATTTGGGATAGCCCTTTGGGCATCAGTCAGAGCCGGCAGGGTGTGGATCACATCCCCCATGGAGGAGGTTTTAATTAGGCAGACTTTCATCTTGGACAACACTTGCAGAATAATGCAGCTTTTCCACCGCTTGGATCAGGGCTTGATTGGTTACCTCAGACTTGGCCACGACTTTAACCGTCCGGTCCTTGATGGAAGCTTTGGTGCTGGCTACACCCTCCACTTCCCGCAGTTCCTTATTAACCAAGTAGGCACAGAGCTGGCAGGTCATTTCCGGCACTTTGAGCACAAGGCTTTTTTCGCCAGAAGCGGTTGGATTTTGGCTCTTTTCTGCAAGGGCTAAAGCAGGAATAAGAGTTAAAAGAATAAGAAGTTTTTTTAACATAAGTTTTCCATATTGGGATGGCTCCAACATCTACGTTGCTGCCTTATCTTCAGCACCAGCGTGGACGCTGGCGCTATCATATCTAGGGTTATTCCAAGAACCAAGGCAAAACATAAGGATAGCTCAAAAAGAACAAGATAACCACGGCAACCAGTCCGTATAAAACCCTCAAGGTCCGCAGGGAAAGGTAGCGGCTACAGATGATCTTATTGGAGAAAAACAAGAGCCAAAAGCCGTAACCGAAGGTTGCAAGCGATAGGATCAGCATGGGAATTTGCAAAAATTCCAGTTCGCTCAAGGACATAAGCCAGGGGGACGACACGCCAAAGAGCAGATAAATCAGCGGGGCGATGCAGCAGAGGGTCGAGGCAACCGCCGCCGACAGGGCAGCGGTGCAAATGGCCCAAAAGCGTCCTAGGTTAGTTGAGCTTTTTGGAGATGTAGTCATACTTAAAGGCTTTTGGATCAAATGAGTTAAGCGGGTCGCCACCAATTTCAGCATAAGGATAGCCGAAGTTGTTAAGCGGGGTTAGCTCAGGTTGCGGGTAGAGATCGAAATCTCGGCCGTGGTTGAAGCCCACCCAGTTGGCCTCCCAGTTGCCAAAGAGGTATTTGGCGGTTTCCTGGACGGCTGGGTCAGCCACTTCCTTCTTCTCGGTTAAACGCATTTTGGTCACATCGGCCGAATCGACTGGCACCCAGCCAAAACCGGCCAAGTAGAATTCTGCCCGGCAGTGTTGGCCACCGCTTACGTTAGCCACTCCTTGCTCATCGGCCGAACCAAAGGCTGTTTTGGAGAGATGGGCTAGCTTGTCTGTGCCGCCTAGGCGTAAACCGAAAATTTCACGGGCTGGAATGCCAGCCGCACGAGCCAGGGCCACAAAGACGGAATTGATGTCGGTACATTTGCCCTTGAGCACACCGGTGGTCAGGATTTTTTCCACATCGCCTTCACCACAACCTAAAACGGAATTATCCCGCTCCATATTGGTTACAATCCACTGATGGATGAGTTCGGCTTGTTTAAGGGGATTGGTTTCCTTGCCTACAATTTTGTCAGCAAATTCTTTAACAATGCCGTCTGTTTTAATATGGGCAGTTGGTTTGAGGTATTCCAAGACATCCACCGAATAAATGATTTTTTCAGGCGGTACATAACCCTCCAAGGCCTTTTGGGCCATTGGCTCACGATCCTTGGTTTCAATCACCAGCTTTAATTTCAGATTACGGCTAACCGCTTCTTTATCCCATTTGGCAAAGAGGGTTTTGGCTCCGTAGGCATTGTTTTCAGTGATATAGGCCTGTTGGAAGTTGCCGTCAAATTCTAGGGATTTTACGTCCTGATAGTCGTTATTGAAGGGCAGGGGAATCCACAGATTGGTTTCGCCACTTGAGCCTTTTGGCACTTCAAGCGTGTAGGTTTGGGTCAGTTCATAGGTGTGAACCGTGGTGTTATGGGCTGGAAGATTGGCTGCAAAAGCTGGTACAGTAAAACCCGCAACCAGGGCGGCGAGGAGGTGTTTTTTCATTGGAATGTCCTTTGATAGTTAAACTTAACATATAGGGAGGCCATATCTTAGCCAATAATGCCGCCTAATTCAAACCCTCTTTTTCGGCTTTTTAAGAGAAAGCAATCGGTTTCCTGATTTTCTATGTGAAGTGGATCAAAATTTTTGGTTTTTGTCGTTTTCATTTGCAGGCTTTTGGGCTAGTCTTATACCATTATTTCACCTCTATAAGGAAGATCCTATGACAACCCTTTTCGATATTGCCCAAAACTGGCTTAACCAAGACCCTGATGCTGAAACCCGTGCAGAATTAGAAGCCCTCTTAAAGGCCGCCCAGGCGGGTGATGAAGCCGCCCACAAGGAATTAGCCGGCCGTTTTGATGGTCGCTTACAGTTTGGTACAGCAGGCCTGCGTGGCCGCCTCCAGGCGGGTTCTATGGGGATGAACCGTGTGCTTGTGGCCCAAGCTGCGGGTGGTTTGGCTGACTTCTTAAAAGGCTATGATAAAGAACCGTCTATCGTGATTGGCTATGACGGCCGTAAGAACTCAGATGTCTTCGCCCGTGATACGGCTGAAATTATGGCGGCGGCCGGCATCAAGGCCTATTTGTTGCCACGCAAACTGCCAACCCCAGTTCTGGCCTATGCCATCAAGTACTTCGACACCACAGCTGGTGTCATGGTCACCGCCAGCCACAACCCGCCAGAAGATAACGGCTATAAGGTTTATTTAGGCAAGGCCAACGGTGGCGGCCAGATCGTTTCACCTGCCGACCAAGAAATCGCTGCCTGTATCGACAAGGTGGCCGCAGGCAGTATCAACGATCTAGCACGCAGCCAAGACTTCACTGTGTTAGATGATGAAGTGGTTGATGCCTACATCGCCAAAACCGCTAGCCTTGCCAAGGAGCCAGAGGCCGACATCAACTATGTTTACACCGCTATGCACGGCGTAGGTTATGAAGTACTAAGCAAGACCCTAGCCAAGGCTGGCTTGCCACAACCGCACCTGGTGAATGAGCAAATCCAGCCAGACGGCAACTTCCCAACCGTAAACTTCCCCAACCCTGAAGAAAAAGGCGCTTTAGACCTGGCTATTAAACTGGCCCAAGAGAAAAATGCTGAATTTATCATCGCCAACGACCCAGATGCAGACCGCCTGGCTGTGGCTGTGCCAGATGCAGCAGGCAACTGGAAGGCCTTACACGGCAATGTAGTGGGCTGCTTCTTAGGCTGGTACTTGGCCAAACAATATCATGCTCAGGGTAAGCAAGGTATCTTGGCCTGCTCCTTAGTGTCTTCACCAGCCCTGGCCGAAATCGCCAAGAAATACGGCTTCCAATCAGAAGAAACCTTAACTGGCTTTAAGTATATCGGTAAGGTTCAAGGGCTCCTCTTCGGTTTTGAAGAAGCCCTCGGCTATCTGGTAGATCCAGACAAGGTGCGGGATAAGGACGGTATTTCTGCGGCCATCGTCTTCTTAGATATGGTGCGTGGCCTCAAAAAAGAGGGCAAGACCTTGGCAGACCTGGCCCAAGAATTTACCGCTGAATTCGGTGCCTATGTGAGTGGCCAAATCTCCATTCGTGTGGACGACCTTGCAGAAATCGGCAAATTAATGACCGCTTTACGCACCAACCCACCAAGCCAAATCGGCGGCTTTAAGGTCGCAACCTTTATCGACCACACCAAGACCGACCGCCAAAGCGACATTTTGGTCTTTGTGTTAGAGAACGGCAGCCGCCTCATCGCCCGCCCATCAGGTACAGAGCCGAAGATCAAGTTCTACTTGGATGCCAAGGGTAAGGATCCGCAAGATGCCGACAGCGTTCTAGCTCAATTTGACGAAAGTGTCCGCCAAATCCTCCGCCAAGAGGCTTATGGCAAGCAGGATTGCTAATCGCTTAAAGATCCTTTATTCTTAATCCTATTTAAGCACGGTTTTTTGCCGTGCTTTCTTTTTCTTTGAGGAGAATATATGTCCGCTTGGGGATTACTTGCAGGCGCTATTGCCCTAGAGGTGGTGGCGACCAATTTATTGAAATTAAGTGACGGCTTTACCAAATGGTTGCCAACGGTGGCGGCCTTGGCCCTCTATGGTCTGTCTTTTTACTTGCTCTCTATCATCTTCCGCAGCCTGCCTGTGGGGATTGTTTATGCCATTTGGTCGGGCGTAGGGATTGTTTTGGCCACCCTTGTGGCCTACTTTGCCTTTGGACAGAAGATTGACTTGGCCGGGATGTTGGGGATGGGCTTGATTATTTCGGGCGTGGTGGTGATTAATCTTTTTTCCAATACCTCCCATTAACAAGCGGCCTAAAAGGGCCAAAATCTTGCAAATCTAAGCCCGACAAAGCGCCCAAACCTGAATGTCCTCCACGCCCTGTTTGCGTAATTCAGCACAAATGGTATTAAGGGTCGAACCCGTTGTCACTACATCATCCACTAGGGCCACCCGTTTATAGGCCTTGAGGGGCTGATAGGCAAAAGCCCCTCTTAAATTACGCCGCCTGTCCTTGCCAGAGAGCTCCCTTTGGGGGCGGGTGGCTCGGGTTCGTTTCAGGCTTTGGGTATCCAGCGGAATTTGCAGCCACTTGGCCAAGGGTTGAGCTAAAAGCTCTGCCTGATTGTAGCCCCTCTGCCAGTGGCGCTGCCAAAAAAGCGGCACGGGCATAATGACCTCGGGCAGGGTAAGGCCGTGTTCCCGTTGGGCATTTTTAATGGCCAAGAGCAGGAGGCGAGCCAGGGTTCTATCCAGCCAATAGGCCTGCTGGAATTTGAAACGGCTGATCCAGTCGGTCAAGGGTGGTTTGAACCAGCCGACATGCACAAAATGCTGCCACTTGGGTTCATCCCTCAGGCAGTTGCCGCAGTGGCGGTGATATTCAGGTAAGACCGCTCCACAACCGCCACAATAGGGCGTACGTTCAATGCTGCGGTTACAAGGGCTACAGATGCCGTGTTGGGCCAGGGCCAGCCTGCCCTTACAGTGAAAACAAGAAAATTGCCACAGGTTCATAGTGCCTCCTTGCCCTTATCATGGCAAATTTTTCCGCCCAGCGCGCAAGAATTTTTGTGATGTGGATCGAAAAACGCTAAAATACTTTTATTTTTGGAGGCCTCATGACCCAGCCGACACACCCTATCAAGATTGCCTTTTTCGACATTGACGACACCCTCTACTACAAGGCAGCCCAAATTATTCCTGCTTCAGTGACTGAAAAAGTCCTGCCTGCCCTCAAGGCCCAAGGTATTATCCCAGCCATTGCCACAGGCCGCTGTTATGGCGCCTTTCCAGATGCCCTCAAGCCCTTGGTGGAAGCTGGCCAATTTGAGTTTTTTGTCACCATCAACGGCCAACACAACCGCTACCAAGACCAGCTCATCAGCCACTATCCCCTTTCCAAGGAGAGAATAGAGCAGGTGATTGCTGGCCTTAAATCACTTGGTATTGCCTATGCCTTCGTGTGCAATGATGAAATCGCCGTGTCCGAAATCACCCCACAAATTGATGAGGCGCTTAAGCCCATTAAGGCCGACTATATCTGCGATCCGCTCTACTATCAGGCACATACCGTTATCCAAATGCTGGCCTTTTATTCTCAAGAAGAGAATGAAAAAGTCCTAGCCTCAGGCCTTTTAGGGGATGATCTCAAGGAAGTCCGCTGGCACGCCTATTCTGTAGATATTTTAAATAAGCACAACTCCAAGGCTCGGGGCATTGCTGATGTCCTCGCCCATTTTGGCTGGGGGCCGGAAGATGCCGTAGCCTTTGGCGATGGTTTAAATGATATTGAAATGATGCAGGGCGTGGGCCTAAGTGTGGCTATGGGCAATGCGGACGAGAAGGTCAAGGCCTTGGCTAGTATGGTGACTGACCCAGTATGGGAGGATGGGATCTACACCGCCTGCAAGCGGTTGGGGATTTGTTAGAATTTGCAAACTTTGGAGCCTTCCCCCTTTGAAAGAGCAGGGTTGTCAAGTTCTATTGTAGGGACGCATTGCATGCGTCCGTTGCGATATAAAAATCAAGATAAAATAGAGGCATAGTAGACAAAATAGTTGCTGATTCGTCAAAAACTATGCCAAGTGGACAAAATAGTTGCTAATGTTTATTTTCTAAAATGTTAGCAGCTATTTTTATTCAAAAAATCCTTTATAAACATGGCTTTATGTTTTTTGCTTAATCCATTATGATTATTTAACTGTCGCTTCATATGTTTAAATAGCCCTTCAAGCCTATTTGTTGTCCTTTCTATATTTAAATCTGACCGTTCTTCAAAAGTAAATAAATATTTCATATACCATTTAAGGCTTGCATAAGCCCCTCTAACACTACGATGCTTATAAGGTAAATATCCCTTTTCATTTGGCTTATCACTTCTTTCTTTTAAATACTCTTCATGTTTTAAATACCAATAATGAAGGCGTTTGTAAAATTCATTTTTTGAACTCTCCACCAGTGTTTTTACGATAACTTTTAATTCTTTTCCCGCTTGTGATTGATGCTTTTTTCTGAGTTTTCTCATCACTATTGCAACCATATGAAACTGACACATCTGCACAGGTGCATTGAACAAGTCCTTCATCAGACCTCGCCTACCATCACAGGTAATGGATTGTATTATATAGCTTTTTTCTCTCAATCTATTAAGTGCCAGCTTATAGTAAACGTCTTTTTCTGTTCTTACAAAACAGTGAAATACCACTTTCTTTGTATGAGAGTCCATTAACACTAATACGCCGAAATTACGCTTAAAAAAGGTAGTGTCCATAATTATATTAAGCGATGTGCTTTGAGGTGGATGTAATAATGTTTTAGGAGCTTTATCAATATATCTTTGGATAGTTCTAACCGAACAATGATACTTATTGGCAAGCTGTTGATAAGTTTGTTTTCCTGAAGTGTAATCATCCCAGATCTGTATTGGGTCTAATTTCTTTTGATGGGTAAAGGTTTTATGGCATTGATTACAATAATAACGCTGAATGTTATTTTGTTTACCATGTTTCTTGATATTCGCACTTTGGCAGAAAAGGCAGTTTTTTGTTCATTTTTCAAAAAGAGGGCTTAAAGCCTTGTACTATAAGGCTTTAAGCCACTTTTTAGCAACTATTTTGTCTATTATGCCAAAATAGAATTTATTTCGTTTATGGACGCATGCAATGCGTCCCTACCAATCAGATTGAATTGCTTATTTAGAACTTGACAACCCTGCTTTGAAAGAGGGGGGCTAGGGGGATTTAGCTAACCTTAATTAAGTTATCCCCCACCTTTTCTCTTACCAAGAATAACGATAAGCCACTTTGAGGGCAAAAGGCTGCTTGAGGTTCTTGCCTTGAGTGGTGCTAGCTTCCAAGCCTAGGCGGTGATTGCCTAAGCCAGCATTAAAGCCCAGGGCTGTTTCCACTCGTCCGCCACTTTTCTTAACATCAAACTCATATTGATTGACCCCAACCTTGCCCTTGCCGGTGGACAAGATGCCATTGGCTTCCAAATAAGGCTGTAGGTTCCAGCCACTGGCAAATTGCAGAGCCTTGGCAACCCGCACACCTGCTCGGCCATAAAGCGAAGAGAGGCTTTCTTCATCTTCCTGGGCGGAGAGTTTGGTCCAGGCTGCTTGGATTTGCGGGGTGATTGTCCAGCTGCCATTTAAGCTGTGAATCCGCCCAATTTCGGTGGAAAGGGTGTTAGCATGGTAGCGGCGGTTGTCGGTGGCGGCAGACTCGGTCTTGAGGCGCTCATACTTATAGACATTATCCCAATAAAAGCCGTTATCCGCCAACCAAGTGGCATAAGCCCCTAGGGCTTGGCTGCGGATCTTGCCTGTGCCGTATTCTTCCTTAAAGTCCACATTTGCACGGCTTTGGCCGACAAAGCCACCCACTCTTAGGCCTTGGCTTAGGGTAACATCCGCCCCCACTTGTAGATTGTGATAATCCTGCTCGAAGCCTGAAGCACGGCTGTTATGGGCGGTGGCCAGGCCGTCTAGCTCCTGTTTGCCATTTTCATTACGTAACCAGACATTTCCTCTTTCGGTCGCTTTAAGCTCACCTAAACGATGGTGGAGGCTTGGTAGGTTTTGCTCGACTTGGAGCAGTTGTGCCTGGCGTAGGGAGACCAGGGCATTGGATTTTTCACTGAGGCTAACCAAAGCAGGCTGACTTGGTGTGCTTGGCTGGGTTGGTGTCGCAGGTTGAGCTGGGCTTGTTGGTTGCGTTGGTGTCACAGGCGGTTGGTCTGGGACTGTTGGTTGAGTCGGTGCGACAGGCTGGCCAGCTTGATCAGATGTTGCTGGTGGTGTTGTCTGGCTTGATGCTTCAGCTGTAAGATTGGATAAGACCCAATCGTTACCCTCTTTACGGAGGCGGTATCGATAGGCCCCGGCATCGACAAAGTCACGGTCAGCCAAACTGAAAGCAGCACTATTGGCCTTGTCCATTTGAACTAATGTTACTTGACCATTGGCTGCATTGGGTTCATTGCCACTATCATTTACGGCTAAGGTAAAGGTGCCTTCTGCTGAGTTAGTTACATGAATTTTATCTGCCTGCTGGCTGGCCAAATCGCTGTTAAGGGTAAACTTGCCCTGGCCTGACAGATCGTTAATGGTTAAGGTTTGGAAGCCACTATTGGCTTGAGCAGGGCTTAAAATAACATGGCCTTTGTTCATTCTTAGGCTGGAAACACCTGGCGTAAAGGTGAAACTTTGGTTGGTTTCCTCATCCACACCTGTAAATGTGGAGGTTGTCCAAGTTGAATCATTAAGTTTTAAATTATAAGTGGCTTGGCTTTTTGGCGTAATCGCATTTTGGATGCTAATGGTGCCAGATAGGGTTGAATTATTGGCTTCTAGTTCCAGCTTTTCGACTAAAGTCGTTTGGCTGTCCTCTTCATTATCAAAGGCGGAGACAGGTACAATAATAACAGGAGATACCAGTGAGCTGTTATTGAGGGTAAATAGGAGATGGCTTTCTTCCCGCTCACTGACGACTGGCCAAGATAAGCCGATGGCAGTATCATCAGCCGTTAAGCGAGAATTATTGACTACAATGGTTGAGTTATTCAGGCTTTTGCCAACTTCTACTATTGGTTCAAAAATCGTGGCATTATTCGTTGCGTTTAAGGTTACATTCTCTAACGTCACACGAGAAGCATTTTCAAGGCTAATAATATTAAGTGAATCACCTGAAGCACTTAGATTAGCATTCTTAACATTTAAAGTTGAGTTTCTTAAATCAATGGTGCTGCCAGCAATAAATGGATCTTTCTCGGTGCTTGTATAAGAACCACCATCAATAGATAGGGTTGAATTACTGGCAGATAAGGCATAAAGATTTCCTAAGCCATTCTTTACGCTCACATTATTATTGATCAAGGTGACGGAAGAATTATAGATATAAAGGCCATTTAGCCCTCTAGGGCCTTGACTATCTATCTCATCATTTTCAGCTGTAATTTGGTTATTGGTAAGATTGACATTTTTGCTATTTTCAATCGTCACTGCACCAAGAGAGAGCCAATCCGTTTTTTGAGATGATTTATAGTCAATCTGACAGCCCGTCAGGCTTTCATTATCGCCCTTAATTGTTATTCCTGTTGAAGCACACTCCACCGCTAAGGCCGAATGAGCTAGCCCTAATGCCATCACAGCCAAACTTAGCTTAGGCAAGCGGTTCAAATTTCTTGATTTTTTACACATTTTCTCTTCCTTAAATATTTGTAATAAAAAAGCCAGCTCATGGCTGAACTGGCTTATTTTAGAGGGTTATGGCTTATCTGTCTGTGATCTGGGTCACAAAACCTTAGCCCGCCACCGCAATGCGTTTCATATCGGTCATATAGCCACGAAGCTCTTGACCGATTAGCTCAACTGGGTGGTTACGAATAGCGTCATTCACATCACGGAGTTGGACGTTGTCGATTTCCACCGCTGGGGTTGGTTCACCCAGGTCGCCTTTTTGCAGGGCTGGGATGATTTTTTCCGCCAGGATTGGAGTCGCCACGTGGGAGAAGAGGTAGTTGCCGTATTCTGCGGTGTCGGAAATTACTACGTTCATTTCGTATAAACGCTTACGAGCGATGGTGTTGGCGATAAGTGGCAACTCGTGGAGCGACTCGTAGTAGGCAGACTCTTCGTAGATACCGCTTTCTACCATTGCGTCAAAGGCAAGTTCTACACCGGCTTTCACCATAGCGACCATCAAGACGCCATTGTCGAAGTATTCCTGTTCAGAAATTTTAATGCCGTCGGCTTTTGGTGCGTTTTCAAAGGCGGTTTTGCCGGTTTCTTCACGCCATTTAAGCAGGTTGGCATCGCCGTTGGCCCAGTCTGCCATCATAGTTGATGAGAATTCACCGCTGATGATGTCGTCCATATGTTTGTAGTAGAGGAAGCCTAGCTCTTCTTTGATTTGCTCGGAAAGCTCGAAGGCACGCAGTTTGGCTGAGTTGGACAGTCTGTCCATCATCAGCGTAATACCGCCTTGTTTAAGGGCTTCGGTGATGGTTTCCCAACCGTATTGAACTAATTTGCCTGCGTAGGCTGGGTCTTTGCCGTCGGCCACTAATTTGTTGTAGCACACGATTGAACCTGCTTGCAGCATACCGCACAGAATGGTTTGCTCACCCATTAGGTCAGACTTCACTTCTGCCACGAAAGAAGACTCTAACACGCCCGCACGGTGGCCGCCTGTGGCTGCTGCCCAGGCTTTCGCAATGGCCAGGCCTTCGCCTTTCGGGTCGTTTTCTGGGTGAACTGCAATTAAAGTAGGCACGCCGAAGCCACGTTTGTATTCTTCACGCACTTCTGTGCCCGGGCATTTTGGTGCAACCATTACCACAGTTAAGTCTGGGCGGATTTGTTGGCCTTCTTCCACCACGTTAAAGCCGTGGGAATAACCAAAGGCCGCACCTTGCTTCATAAGAGGCATTACGTCAGCCACAACTTTTGAGTGCTGTTTGTCTGGGGTGAGGTTTACGACTAAGTCAGCCGTTGGGATGAGTTCTTGATAAGTGCCAACCACAAAGCCATTTTCGCTGGCACGTTGGAAGGAAGCACGTTTTTCAGCAATGGCTTCAGGGCGAAGGGCGTAGCTGATGTCTAGGCCTGAATCACGCATATTTAAGCCCTGGTTAAGGCCTTGGGCACCACAGCCTACGATCACGATTTTCTTGCCTTTTAAGAAATTCGCTTCATCAGCAAATTCGTTACGATCCATAAAACGGCAGCGACCTAACTGGTCTAATTGCTGGCGGAGGTTAAGTGTGTTGAAATAGTTAGCCATTTGATAATCCTTCTATAAGTCAATGGGAATGAACGCAGTCACTATAGCACAAAGCAGATGATTGCTGAAATTGATATTATCAAGATTTATATTTGCAAAAAATGCAATTATATCCACCAATTGTTGAGAATTATTCTTATTTGTAAGTTTTGTAAATCTTGTTGCCAAGATAATTGGGAATTATTATCATCTAGCCACTTCAAAAATAATAGGTAATCACTCCAACTCTTTACGCCTTATTCCCCCACAAGATAAGGCGTTTTTTTTCGCCTAAAGAACGAGAAAAGGGCGAAACTCACGGTTCGCCCTTTGTAGTGCTTAGCTTGCCTAGACTACCACCAGCCCAGTAACTTCATCCAAGCGCCCCCAATCCCAAACCAAATGATGAGAGAGAAGAGGGAAATAATAAAGCTTACGCTCCACCATTGGCCGACACTGTTATAGCCTGAACCAAAGAGGGCCGGGCCTGGGCCGCCTGCATATTGGGTTAGGCTCATAGAGAGGGTAGAAGTATAGCCCAGCCCGATGGCGGCGATCATCGGCGGGGTGCCAATGGCAATGGCCGCAGCCAAGAAGGCCAGATACATGGCAGAAATATGAGCCATGGCAGAGGCAAAGAAATAGCGGGTATAGAAATAAACCAGCACCAAAATACTAAAGCCAATATACCAGTCAAAGCCGCCCACATAGGAAGAAATATGGCTGGAAATCCAGTCGATGGTGCCGTATTTGTTGAGGGCATTGGCCATCATCACCAAGACAGCAAACCAGAACATGGTGTCCCAGGCGGTGGTTTCTTCAACAATGTTTTTCCAGGTCATGATATTGGTAAAGAGCAAGATAATGAGGCCGATAAAGGCAGAAATGGTGGCTGGAATGCCGAACATCAAATCGCCTACTGTCCAGAGAATAAGGAGCAAGACAAAGTCGGCCGCAAGGATTAACTCAGCTTTGGACATGGGCCCCATATTTTGCAGTTCTTGCTTGGCCATTTCAGCCATTTTAGGCGTGTCTTTTAGCTCAGGTGGGTAAACCAGATAGACCAAATAAGGCAGGACAACCAAGCAAACAAGGCCAGGTACGATAGCGCCTAGGAACCAGGTCATCCACGTAATATCCACGCCCTGACCCTTGGCAAGTTCGGCTATAAGCGGGTTGCCGGCCATGGCGGTTAAGAACATGGTACAAACAATGGTGTCAATTTGTGATACCACAATGGCCAAGAAAGCGCCTGCACGGCGGGCTGTTGGGCCAGGTTTGGACTCATAGGCATCAGCAATAGATTGCATAATCGGATACATAATGCCACCGCCCCGTGCAGAAGCAGAGGGAATACCTGGGGCAATAATTAAATCGGCCAAGGCAATACCGTAGGCCACGCCCATCATTCGCTTACCAAATTTAGCCACAAAATAGAGGGCGATACGCTTACCCAAGCCTGTTTTGATCACGGCACGGGATAAGAACATGGCAATTCCAATTAACCAAATGGTTGCATTGGCAAAGCCCGAAAGCATGGCCACATCTTCCTTGCCTGCCTTAATGGGGGTTAAGCCTGTTAGGCCACTGATAACCAGGGCAACCAGTGTGGCTGCCCCCATGGGCATGGCCTTGGCAATCACAGACACAATGGTGGCCACAAAGAGGGCGAACATACCCCAGGCTCGGGGGTTAGGCCTTCAGGGGTGGGAATCAGCCAGATCCCCAACCCAACCAAGACAGAAAGGAGCAGGCCCTTCCAATTAAATCCTAGCTTAACTTGTAGGCCAGGAGACGATTTTACTTCAGACATAGTAAGCTTCCCTAATTAATCAAAACTGGGTATAGGATACTCTATTTTGTGATCTAGCTCACAAAAAAATCAGTTAAAATTTGAACTAGATCAATTTTTGCACAGCCTGATTTTTCAAATGAAGTAAAACCTGTGCCCACCAAAGGAATAAGATGATTATGCGTGCTTTTTTTCCCTTTTTCTGCTGAACTCGCTATAATACGAGCATTTTTCGCTTTATTGAAAGGAACCCTTATGTCTCAATCCATTGAAACCATCATCGCTGAACTCAAGCGGGGTGTGGAAAACATTTACTCTGAAGAAGATTTAATTGAAAAACTCAAGGAAAACCGCCCGCTCCGCATTAAGCTAGGGGCAGACCCAACTGCGCCAGACATCCACCTAGGCCACACCGTGGTGCTTAACAAGCTCCGCCAATTTCAGGAGCTGGGTCATGAGGTTTACTTCCTGATTGGCGACTTTACTGGCATGGTGGGCGACCCATCAGGCAAGAACACCACCCGTCCGCCGCTGACCCGTGAAGACGTGCTGCGTAATGCCGAAACCTACAAGGAACAGATCTTCAAAATCCTAGACCCAGCCAAAACCCAGATCGTGTTTAACTCCCACTGGTTGGGTGAGCTGGGTACAGAAGGCATGATCCGCCTAGCCTCCAACTACACCGTGGCCCGCATGCTGGAGCGTGACGACTTCAAAAAACGCTTTGGCAACAATCAGCCGATTGCTATCCATGAGTTTATTTACCCGCTTCTACAGGGCCACGACTCCGTCCACCTCAAGGCAGATGTGGAGCTGGGCGGTACGGACCAAACCTTCAACCTACTTGTGGGCCGTGAACTGCAAAAATCCGCTGGCCAAAAACAACAAGTGGCCATTACCATGCCACTTTTGGTGGGCTTAGATGGCGAAAAGAAGATGTCCAAGTCCCTGGGCAACTACATCGGCGTAACCGATGCTCCAAACGATATGTTCGGTAAGATCATGTCCATTTCTGATGATCTGATGTGGGATTGGTATAACCTGCTTTCCTTCCGCTCCTTGGAAGACATTGCCCAGCTCAAGGCCGATGTTGAGGCCGGCAAAAACCCACGTGATGTGAAGATCTTGCTGGCCAAAGAAATTATTGCCCGCTTCCATACAGAAGCTGACGCAGAAGCGGCTGAACAAGAATTTATCAATCGCTTCCAAAAGGGTGCTATGCCAGATGAAATGCCAGAATTCACCTTTGAAGGGGAATTTGGTATTGCCGCTCTCCTCAAAGAAGCCGGCTTGGTGCCATCAACCTCTGAAGCCATCCGCTCTGCCCAGCAAGGCGGGGTCAAGATTGATGGCGAAAAAGTGGACGATGTGAAGCAAAACGCCCAAAAAGGCACCTTTGTTTACCAGGTGGGTAAACGCAAATTTGCTCGGATTACCCTCAACTAATTGACTTGGTGGGCCTAGGCCCACCTTGTTTTTCTAGCCTACTGCACATCTCAAAACCATGATCGACTTTCGCCCCTTTTACCAACAAATCGCCACCAGCAACCTGTCTGCCTGGCTGGAAACCCTACCCCTGCAACTCAAACAATGGGAAAAACAAACCCACGGCGACTATGCCAAGTGGGCCAAAATTGTGAATTTTTTGCCTGAACAGACCGCTTGTATTAACCTCAAAGACCGAGTGGAAGCCCTGGCGGAGCAGCCCTTGAGTGCAGGTGAAAGCCAGCGTTTGGTTTACCACCTCAAACAGCTTATGCCTTGGCGTAAGGGGCCTTATCACCTCCTGGGCGTCCATATTGACACCGAATGGCGGTCTGATTTCAAATGGGATCGGGTCCTGCCTCACCTTGCCCCGCTGGCTGGCCGTACGGTTTTAGATGTGGGCTGCGGCAGCGGTTATCATATGTGGCGAATGGTGGGTGAAGGCGCCAAAATGGTGGTGGGCATTGACCCAACCGAGCTTTTCTTGTGCCAATTTGAAGCCGTGCGTAAACTGCTCAATAACGACCGCCGAGCCAACCTTATTCCGCTGGGCATTGAACAAATGCAGCCCCTAGAGGCCTTTGATACGGTCTTTTCCATGGGCGTGCTTTACCACCGCAAGTCCCCGCTTGATCACCTCTCCCAGCTTAAAAATCAACTGGTTAAGGGCGGGGAGTTGGTCTTAGAAACTCTGGTGATTGATGGGGATGTCAATGATGTCCTGGTGCCTGCCGATCGCTATGCCAAGATGAAGAATGTCTATTTCATCCCCTCTGTGGCTGCCTTGATTAACTGGCTGGAAAAGGTGGGCTTTGTGAATGTTCGCTGTGTGGATGAGGCCGTGACGACCCTTGAGGAACAACGCAAGACCGACTGGCTGGAAAACGAATCGCTGGTGGATTTCTTAGACCCGTTAGATCAGACCAAAACCATCGAAGGCTATCCCGCCCCTAAACGGGCTGTGATTTTGGCTAATCGGCCTTAAAAAGACAAGCGGCCAGAAACTTGCAAAATCCTGCAAATTTCTGGCCGCTTGTTATGTTTTTGAAATTAGAAACGGTAGGTTGCGTTTACGCCAAAGGTATTGCCCTTGAGGGTCTCACCATCAAATTTGATACGGGTATGTAAATACTCTGCCCCTAATTCTACATTAGAAGAAACAGCATATTTAGCACCAACACCAAGACCTAAACCTCCTTTGGTTTCAGATACTGATTCTGAAGAGCGATGAATGACAGTTCCATCTTCAAAAACAACATTGGATGAGCTTGAACCTTCAAGTTTTGTTGCCACATAGGCTGCTTTTACATATGGAAGGAAAGCTGGAGTCACACGGTAGCCTTGTAAATAGCCAACACTTGCACGGAATTTCTCTTTTATTTGAGCATGTCCAGTAGCATCATTTTCATTCAGTAATGTTGAACTATTTAGTTTAACCTTACCTTCAATAATCCCTACCCAGTTATTACCATAGTCAATGCCATAATCAACAACAACTCCAACACCAGTTGCTTGTTTAAGATCAGTATATTTAGTTGAAGTCACATCAAGACCCGCCCCCCAACCTGTAAAAGTTGAGCCAACAGGTGCAGCCATAGCTGCTGTTGAGAATAAGCCTGCAAGAGCAAGAACGGTTAATTTTTTCATGGATAACTCCTTATGTTGTGATGAAAATCTACTTTCCGCTATCGAACCAACCTCGGATAAATTGGAGGCCGAGGAAGAAGGTTAAGGCAAAAAAGGCGTAAAGGATGTAGCTGACGATAGGCAGCGATTTGCTGTCGCCCTCGTTAAAGGCTTGAACAGACACCAATTTACGTTCTTCGTTGAACATGGGGGCGTTCCAGCCATAGTATTTGATTTGGACGGTCTGTTTTTTCTCGGCAAAGGCCATGGCTCTGGCTTGGATTTCGCCTGAGTTAAATTTGAAGTAGAAAGGATAACCCCAGCCCGTGTTGTCGTTGCGATATTGGATGGCTTTTTCGGTGGCGTTGTTGGAGGTAAAGAGATAATACACGTCACGGATTTCGCCATCGGCTGGGTTGCTGGCACTGATGACCCCGTCCTTATCGACACGGCGGACATCGCCCGAGGTGATGTTGGTCACATCATAGCTCGGGAAGGAGTAATTGACCACGCCCACCAGCACAATGTGCAGGGAAAGCAGGACCAACATTAAAAACCATTTGATTACTGTACGCATAAATGCTCCTAGATCTTAAATAAATGTTTCACATTTTGGGTGGAAACTGCGGCCATTTCTTCAACGGAAACGCCCTTGAGGCTGGCCAAATACTCACAAACCTCCCGTACATAGGCAGGCTGGTTGGGCTTGCCCCGATAGGGAATAGGCGCCAAATAAGGCGAATCGGTTTCTACCAAGAGCCTGTCAAGCGGGACTTTTCGCACCACTTCTCGCAAGTCTTCGGCATTGCGGAAGGTAATAATACCTGAAATGGAGATATAAAAACCAATATCCAAGGCCCGTTTGGCCATGTCCCAATCTTCAGTGAAGCAGTGTAACACGCCTCCGCAGTCTTGTGCAGAACCTTTTTCAAGAAAATCCATGGTATCTTGCCGGGCCGAACGGGTGTGAATGACCAGGGGCTTGCCTAAAAGCTTGGCCGCTTCAATATGTTGGACGAAGAGTTCCTGCTGCAAAGCCTTGGTTTCAGGCGTGTAGTGGTAGTCCAAGCCAGTTTCACCAATGGCCACCACACGGGGATCTTTACCTAGCTCCAGCAGTTTATCATAGTCAAAGGGTTCTTCTTCCACATTGAGCGGGTGTACCCCGCAAGAGAGAGACACTTCGGGCCGGTGGGCAGTGAGCTGCTTCATGGCCTCAAACCGGCCCAGGGTGGTGCAGATGGACACCAGCTGCTGCACGCCTCGGGCTTTGGCAGCATCAATCACCTCGTCCACATTCTTGTGGCGGGTTTCGTAGTCCAGAGCGTCTAGGTGGCAGTGGGAGTCGATAATATATAGGTCTTTCATTTGTTTCCTTTTTTACTATGTTTTGATGGTGGACGCATGCAATGCGTCCCTACCAATCACGTTGAATTGGTTTTCGTGATCTATTTAATCATATTTTGTAGGGACACATTGCATGTGTCCGTGCAATATTTCCGCTTGCACAAAGGTTTTTTTACAACTGATTAAGCCAATCCAAAAATTCCCCAGCCTGCATAAAGCCCGTCACCCTTTGCTGGGTTAGCTCCCTGCCCTCTTCATCAAAAAAGAGAATGGTCGGCAGGCCTAGCACTTGAAAGTGTTTCATCAGCTCATCATTCTGGGCAGAATTTTTGGTCATATCAATTTGTAGCACAGCCATCTGATCAAGCCTAGCTTTAACTTGTGGATCAGTAAAGGTGTACTTCTCAAACTCCTTGCAGGCCACACACCAGTCGGCATAGAGTTCCAGCATAACCTTCTTGCCCTTGTAAGCGGTCAGTTTTTGCTCTAAATCTGCAAGGCTTGCAATCCGCTCAAAATGTTGGCTTTGTGTCACTTGGCTGCTTGGAGAGCCAGGCCAGACCAAATCGGCAAAGGGCTTGGCGGCTACTACCAAAAGAGCCAGCAAGGCGATGCGTAACCCTCTCTTTAGCCAGCCAGTCGGTTTGATTTGTTCGCTCAACCAAACCAAGAAAGCAATCGCTAAGGCCGACCAGAGATAGGCTTCCCATTGCCCAAAGACCCGACTTAACAAGAATACAGGCAGGGCCAGCATGACAAAACCAAAGGCGGTTTTAACCAAGAGGAGCCAATCGCCTGATTTAGGCAGGATACGGTTGCCAAAGAGGGTAATCAAAATTAACGGTAAGCCCATACCCAGGGCCAGTAAATAAAGGGCCAGGCCGCCTGTGATCAGGTCACCACTTTGGGCTACATAGAGTAAAGCACCTGATAGCGGGGCCGAGGTGCAAGGCGAAGCGACTAGGCCCGCAATCATGCCCATCACAAAGACTGAACCCAGGGCGCCGCCCTCCTGTTTTTGGCTGAGAGCATTGAGTTTTTGCTGCCAGCTGTTGGGCAGTTTAATCTCAAAAAGGCCAAACATCGACAGGGCCAGAACCGTGAATAAGACTGCCAAGCCAATCAGCACCGGAGGGCTTTGCAGGGCAATCTGGAAGGGCAGGCCGATGGCAGCCACAATCAGGCCAAGCAGGGTATAGGTCAGGGCCATGCCTTGCACATAGGTAAAACTTAGAAGCAAAGCTTTGGCTGTGCTAGGTCGCTTGCTCTTGCCAATCACAATGGCTGATAGGAGCGGCAACATGGGCAGAACACAAGGGGTAAAGGCCAGGCCTAGCCCCAAGACAAAGAACCAAAAAATCGAAAAGCGGTTTTGGGAGAGGGTTTGGGCCAAGACTTCTTGCTGGGCCTGGGGGGCAGGATTTGCAAGATTTGGCGGATTTTGCCCCGCTTGTTGGGGGTTTAAGTCCACCGTTACCCGTTCAGGCGGGTAGCAAAAGCCCTTGGTGCAGCCCTGGTAAAAGACCTCTAACTGGGCCGCCTCTTGGGCAGCTTGAAAGGGAACCGTGACAGAAAGCTGGTTGCGGAAGATATTGACCAGGCCGAAAAATTCGTCCTCGTGTTGCTCGGCTTCAGGAAAGACAGGCTGGCTGGCTTCTACATTGAGGCCATTGACTTTGATTTCCTTTTGGTAGAGATAATAACCCTCGGCAATCTGCCAGTTGAGCTGGGCCGCTTGGCTGCCCACCTGGGCTGAAAAGGCAAAGGCCTGTTCAGGTGGCAGAAAGGCAGGTTTCTTATCAAAGAGGCCGGCTTGAGCAGTTAGGCTCCAGAGGCTTAAAAAGAAAATCAAAAACCGAGTAAACATTATCTTCCTTACATTTACAATAACTTACACTCCCTCCCCCGCTTGCGGGGAGGGCTGGGGTGGGGGGATTGAGCGAAGCTCAAAATACAAGCAGGTTAAACATGGCGGAAATTTGCAAATTTAGTTTCATTTCATATCGCTTGTTGCCCTAAGTTAGCTCCCCCCACCCTAACCCTCCCCCGCAAGCGGGGGAGGGAATTTTTGCATGGAAGCACTCTAGATAAGTGAGTGGAGGGAGGTTTGTTGCCTTGGATTATAACGCAAAACTTTACTTTTTTCGGCAAAATGTTACATTGAAGGCAGTTTTTTGATGATTGGTATGCTTGTGAAATCCCTATCCACCCCCTATCCACAAAACCGCACCTTTTCTGAACAACTGGCCTTTGCCCGTGAGCAATTCGACCAGCTAGACCGCCTGCGGATCAACCGTACCCTGGCCTCAAACAGTTTAGAATACCAGCATATCTTTCAGCTTATTCCCCTTTTACTCCATTATAACCACCCCTTCTTGCCCACCTATGTGGAATACGCCCCCTCAAGCATTTGGGGTTTTGAACTCTCCTCCTTTCAAGACAAGTACCTGAAAATCCACGGCCTGCAAGAAGAATTTGCTGCCTACCACAGCAAGCCAGCCTTTGACGGTCTTTATGTCATGGGCAGCACGGGTTCTATCAGCCAAACCAGCCAGTCGGATATGGATCTCTGGCTCTGTTCCACTCAGGCCTTTACCAGCGTTCAGCGTAAATACTTAGACAAAAAATTTGAGAAGATCCGCCAGTGGGCCAGTTATTTTGGGGTGGAGGTCAATCTCTTTTTGATGAACCCTGAAGAATTCAAGGCCCAGCAATACCATAATGAGATGACCGAGGAGCACAGCGGCTCGGCCCAACATTTTTTTCTCTTAGATGAGTTCTACCGCTCGGCCATCCGCCTGGCAGGCAAGCGGCTGCTTTGGCTCCACCTGCTCAAGGTGGACGGGCAGGACTACCAAACCAGCATCGATCAAGCGGTCGCCAGAGGCGAATTATTTACAAATGAGTGGATAGATTTTGGCGATTTTGCTGAGTTATCCACAGGGGAATATTTTGGTGCCAGTTTGTGGCAGCTCTACAAGGGCATTGAGTCGCCTTATAAGTCCACCATCAAGATCATTTTATTAGAAAGCTATTCACAGACTTATCCACAAACCAAGCTCATCTCCAAGCTCTTTAAAAAACGCCTGCACAAGCAGGACTTTGGCGACTACCATTTCGATCCCTATTTGGCCATGTTAGACAAGGTGAGCCAGTACTTAACCGAGCGGGGCGAGTTGGAGCGGCTGGAATGTGTCCGCCAGTGCTTTTACCTCAAGGTCACCGAGGGCAAGCCCAGCCAAAATTGGCGGAGTGAAACCTTGGCAGGCCTTGTGGCCGACTGGGGCTGGGGGGCAGATCAGCTAGAGGTGCTGAATAATCGCTCAGCTTGGAAGGTCAAACAGGCCATCAAGCACCACAGTATGCTGGTAAATCAGCTGCTCAAGAGCTATCACAATTTAATCAATTTTGCCCGCAAGTTGCATATCGAACCCAGCATTTTATCGCACGATAGCGACATTTTAATGCGTAAGCTCTATTCCGTCTTTGAGGTGGTGCCTGGCAAAATTCCCCTTATTCCTACCCAGGTGGCCAAAAACCTGGCCGAGGACCATTTAACCTTTATTGAGGTCACAGAAGGCTCGGCGGTGGAGAAGGGCTGGTATCTCATCAACCAATCACCCAAGGCGGGCTATCCTTCCCAGCTCCGTCACACCCAATTTAATGCCTCGCTCAACAAGCTGGTGGCCTGGGCCTATTTTAACGGTCTGATGACCGAAAACACGCAAATCCACCTCTTGAGCAAGAGCGTCAAGCTCCCTACCCTGCGCCAGTTTATTGCCGATCTGCGTTTAAGTATGCCCTTTAACCCGCCGGCCATCACCACCGAGGAGCTTTATCACCCTGATGAACTGCGCAATTTGGTCTTTGTGATTAACCTGACCAAGGACCCAACCAAGGATCTGCAAAATGATCGGGTGGAGCTGTCCAAGCGGGACTTATTTAACATTAGCTCCTCCCAACAGAACCTGATTGGCAGCGTGGATCTGATCTACCGCAATATGTGGAACGAAATCCGAACCCACCATTTTGAGGGCGCCAATGCCACCATGAATGCCCTTAAGGTCTTGTCCAACAAGATTTACCTGACCCTGTCGCCGCTTAACTCGGTCAGCGTGCTTTGCTACAGCCAAAAATTACAGGAAGAACTGCACGGCTTTTTTGCCGAGCTGGTCAGCCGCTGCATTGCCATTCAAACGGGCAAGAGTGTGTCTAAACAGCACTTCCACGCCCCCAATGGGGTTAGGAAAAAATGGCGGGGGGTCTTTGGCGAACAAAAAGAGAAACAAGGCCATCAACAAGCGGTCGGTTCTGCCCCAAAAGTTGCAAATATGCCCAGCCTCATTGAGCAATTTGCCAGCGATGGCTTCCTGCAATTCTTCTTTGAAGACAACCCTGACGGCAGCTTCAACGTTTATGTGCTAGACGAACGCAACAGCCTCGAGGCCTATATGCACTGCCGTGACAAGAAGGAAGACAGCATCAAGCAAATCAAACGGATTTATGCCGAAAGCCTCTCCCAAAAAGAGAGCTTTAACTTTCCACAATTTTATCAATTAATCGGCGAGCGCATTGTGCCCTTCCAAAGCCAGGCCCATCGGGCTTATTTGGAAAGCCTACTCGGTGCCTAGCCCTATTTTATGGGGGAAATATGTCAAATTTAGCCAATCCTGAACTGGTCAAGGTGGTCGCCCTCTTGGCCACCAGCATTACCATTGTGCCGCTCTTTAAACGTATCGGCCTGGGCAGCGTGCTGGGCTATTTGGTGGCTGGCTGCCTGATTGGGCCGTCTGTTTTTGGCCTCTTCCAAGATCCGTCTGCTGTGGTTCACATGGCTGAGCTGGGCGTGGTTATGTTCCTTTTTATCATCGGGCTGGAAATGCACCCCGAACGCCTCTGGGCCATGCGTAAGGCCATCTTCGGCCGAGGCCTGCTACAAGTGGCTGGCTGCGGCGCTCTCTTGACCTTTGCCGGCATTTATCTCCTGGGCCTGCCAAGAGAGGTGGCCTTTATTGCCGGCATGGGCTTTACCCTCTCTTCCACCGCCATTGTGATGCAGGTCTTGGAAGAGCGGGGTGTCAGCACCACGCCCAAGGGGCAGAGAATTGTGTCCACCCTGCTTTTTGAAGACCTAGCCATTGTGCCACTCTTGGCCTCGGTCGCCTTTCTCGCCCCACAACATGAAAGCAGCGAACCCACCAACTGGATGACCATCGCCATTCCACTGGTGATGATTGTAGGCCTAGTGGTGGCAGGCAAATGGCTTATGAACCCCATCTTCCGTATGATTTCCAAGGCTCGAATTCGGGAAATGATGACCGCTGCCGCCCTCCTAGTGGTTTTAGGGGCAGCCCTGGCCATGGAATTTGGCGGCCTGTCCATGGCTATGGGCGCCTTTGTGGCCGGCGTGATGCTCTCCGAGTCCGCCTTCCGCCACCAGCTAGAAGCCGATATTGAACCCTTCCGAGGCCTGCTCTTGGGGCTTTTCTTTATGGGCGTGGGTATGTCGCTGGATCTGAGTTTGGTCTTTAACAACTGGCTTTGGCTTCTGGGCATTGTGGCCCTTTATGTAACGGGCAAGGCCCTGGCCATTTATGTGATTGCTCGCATCACTCTCTTAACCCACAAGGAAGCCGTGGCTCGCATGGCCATTATGGCCCACGGCGGCGAATTCGCCTTTGTGCTTTTCTCCTCAGCCGCCACCGCTAATGTGATGAGCAAGGATATGCACGCCACCTTCACGGCCGCGGTTATCCTCTCCATGCTCTTCTCGCCCCTGATTATCTTGGCCGTACGTAAGCTCACCAATTTGCGTAAGCCTAAAAATACCGAGGAAGAAATTAACTTAGATGGCATTGATTTAGCTGAAGGCATCAGCAGCCCCGTGCTGGTGATTGGCTTTGGCCGCTTCAGCCAGATTGTCTGCCAAACCCTCCTGGCTCGGGGCTTGAGCGTGGCGGTTATCGACCGTGAGATTGGCAATATCCGTGCCGCAGCCAAGTTCGGTTTTAAGGTCTATTATGGGGACGGAGTCAGAATGGACGTGCTGCGAGCCAGCGGGATTGAACAGGCCAGCTGCGTGATTATCGGCCTGGCCGAGCCTGAACGCACGGCGAAAATTGTCGAACTCATCAAACACGAGTATCCGCTCACCCCCGTTTTTGCCCGCACCTTCGACCGCCAATCCGCCATTAAACTGATGGAGCATAAGGTGGATTATCAAGTGCGTGAAACCTTTGAATCAGCCATCACCCTCAGCCGAGCGGCCCTTATGAAGTTGGGTTCTAACGAGGTGGAAGCCGATGAAGTGATTGCCTATGTCCGTCAGCTAGACCAAGAACGCCTGCACGAGGAATTCCTCCATGGCGGCACGTCTGAAGAAATCGTCAAAAAATACTGGCGCCCAACCCCTTTTGTTCCACCTCATCATGAGGCCGAGGCCTTGACCGAAGAAACGGCGGGGATTTTGGCGGAAGAAGTAGAGGTAAATCCAGTAGAAGAAAAAATGGATAAGGAAGAAAAAGAGAAGCGTTAGAGATAAAGATAAGCGGTCAAATTTGCAAAAAATCCTGCAAACCCAACCGCTTGTAGCCTATTGGCTGGCCCACAGCTCCCGCATAAGGGCGATGTCGATATGGCAATAGCCCGTTGGGTTCTTATCAAGGTATTCCTGATGGTATTCCTCGGCTGGAAAATACTGCTCTAAAGGCTCATTTTCCAAGGCAAGTGGCTGCTCATATTGGGTTTGCAGGTCTGCCAAGGCCTGATTGATAACAGGAATATCGGCAGGATCGACATAGTAAATCCCCGTGCGGTACTGAATACCCTTGTCGTGGCCCTGCTGGTTGATGCTAACAGGGTCGATAACCTTAAAGAAGAAGCCCAAAATGGTGGCTAGGTTGGTTTGATTGGCATCATAAACCACCTTAACCACTTCCGCATGGCCGCTGCCCTGGCAGACCTCTTGATAGCTTGGGTTGAGGCTATTGCCATTGGCATAGCCAGACTGGGCAGATACCACCCCATTGAGGCGTTTTAAGAAGGCTTCTAGGCCCCAAAAACAGCCGCCTGCTAGATAAATTTCACGCAAATTCTGCATTATTTACTCCTTTTTTACTTAAAGTTCGCCCCTAAAGTGTGATCTAAATCTTATTTTTGTCAATTAGTCTTTGCAAAATTTAAAAAATTGAAGATTTTGCCCCAAAAAATCGGTATAGTAGCGCAACTTTTTCTCTATCTATTTTTTAGTACTTTTCTTGAGGTATTCACAATGGAAACTTTAAATAGCCTTTTGGGTATCGTGGTTTTGTTGGCGATTGCATTCGTGTTTTCGAGCAACAAAAAAGCGATTAACCTGCGTGTTGTATTGGGCGCACTTGCCATTCAAATTGGTATCGGTGCCTTGATCTTATATGTGCCAGCTGGCCGTGACGCCCTAGGCGCCACCGCAGACGGCGTAGGCAAGGTTATCTCTTACGGTAACGAAGGGATTTCCTTCCTCTTTGGTGGCTTGGTCAGTGACAAAATGTTTGAAGTCTTCGGTGGCGGCGGTTTCGTCTTTGCCTTCCGTGTGCTTCCAACCATCGTCTTCTTCTCAGCTCTTATCTCTTTACTCTACTACATCGGCGTGATGCAGTGGGTTATCCGCATCATCGGTGGGGGCTTGCAAAAACTCTTGGGCACCTCTAAACCTGAATCCATGTCAGCGGCTGCTAACATCTTCGTTGGCCAAACCGAAGCCCCGCTTATCGTAAAACCTTACATCGGCAAAATGACCGAGTCTGAACTCTTTGCCATTATGGCTGGTGGTTTAGCCTCTATCGCAGGTTCGGTGATGGCAGGTTATGCTGGCATGGGCGTGCCATTGGCCTACTTGATTGCAGCGTCTTTCATGGCAGCGCCAGGTGGTCTTTTATTCGCCAAAATCCTTGTGCCACAAACCGAACAATTCCGTGATGAATTAGAAGAGGTTGATTTAGACAAACCAGCCAACGTGTTAGATGCCGTGGCCGCAGGTGCGGGCGCAGGTATGCAACTTGCCCTTAACGTGGGTGCGATGTTGATTGCTTTTGTGGCCTTGATTGCCCTTATCAACGGTATCTTAGGCGGCGTAGGTGGCTGGTTCGGCTATGGCGACCTCAACCTAGGCCAAATCTTAGGTTGGATCTTCAAACCGCTTGCCTGGGCCATTGGTGTGCCTTGGAACGAGGCTGAAGTGGCTGGCCAAATGATTGGTTTAAAACTGGCCATTAACGAGTTCGTCGGTTACTTAGAATTCGCCAAATACCTAGGCCCTGAAGCCCCAATGGTACTAACTGAAAAAACCAAGGCCATTATCAGCTTCGCCCTTTGTGGTTTTGCTAACTTCAGCTCCATTGCTATCTTAATTGGCGGCCTGGGTGCCATGGCGCCAAACCGCCGCGGCGACATTGCCCGCCTTGGTATGAAAGCCGTGCTTGCAGGTTCCCTCTCTAACCTTATGAGTGCAACCATTGCAGGATTATTTATCGGTATCGGCGGAGCTGTGTTATAATCGCCCCGCTTATCATGCAACACCACAGGAAACTGTGGTGTTGTCGTTTATGGCTCACGCAAACGATTTCGGAGGAAATATGACCATAAAACAAATTGCTCAACAAGCCCTGTCCTTAATGGACTTAACCACCCTCAACGATAACGACACAGACGAAAAAGTTATCGCCCTCTGCCAGCAAGGCAAGACGGACTTCGGCACACCTGCCGCTGTTTGTGTTTACCCCCGCTTCGTGCCAATCGCCCGCAAGGCCCTGAAAGCCCAAGGCACCGAGCAGGTAAAAATCGCCACCGTCACCAACTTCCCGCATGGCAATGACGACCTTGAAATCGCAGTAAGTGAAACCAAGGCCGCTGTGGCCTACGGGGCGGACGAAGTGGATGTGGTTTTCCCTTATCGTGCCCTGATGGCTGGCAATGAACAAGTTGGCTTTGACTTGGTCAAACAATGCAAGGCCGTTTGTGCAGAAGCAGGTGTTTTATTGAAAGTTATCATCGAAACTGGTGAGCTAAAAACTGCTGAACTCATCCGCAAGGCCAGCCAAATCAGCATTGAGGCAGGGGCAGATTTTATCAAAACCTCCACAGGTAAAGTGCCTGTCAATGCCACCCTGGAATCCGCTCAAATTATGCTGGAAACCATTCGGGACTTAGGCGTGGCTGATAAGGTGGGCTTTAAGGCCGCAGGCGGGGTAAAAACCTCTGAAGAAGCCCAAGCCTATTTGGCCTTAGCGGCTCAAATTCTCGGCCAAGATTGGGTTAATGCTCAACACTTCCGCTTCGGTGCTTCAAGTCTCTTAGGCAACCTGCTTGCGACCTTGAATGACCAAGAGGCCAAAGCGGTAACGGGTTATTAAACCTAATAAAAGATAGCGCCAGCCTCCAGGCTGGTGCTGATAGCAAAAAAGGCACAAGCGTGGACGCTTGCGCCATCACTTCAACTTCATAAACAGATAAAACGAGGAAACCAAAATGACTCCACACATTAACGCACCTGAAGGTGCATTTGCTGATGTCGTCCTAATGCCAGGCGACCCACTTCGTGCCAAATATATCGCCGAAACCTTCCTAGAAAACGCCGAACAAGTCACCAATGTGCGTAATATGTTCGGTTACACCGGCACCTACAAGGGTCGCCGTATTTCCGTTATGGGCCACGGCATGGGCATTCCATCTTGCTCTATTTATGCTAAAGAACTCATCACCGAATACGGTGTGAAAAAAATCATCCGTGTCGGCTCTTGCGGCGCCGTGCGCCCTGATGTGAAATTGCGTGAAGTGATCATCGGCGTGGGCGCTTGTACTGACTCCAAAGTGAACCGTATTCGCTTCAAAGACAACGACTTCTCTGCCATTGCCGACTTTGATATGACCCTAGCCGCCGTTGAAGCTGCCAAACAAAAGGGCGTAAACGTGCGTGTGGGTAACATTTTCTCAGCCGACCTTTTCTACACCCCAGATGTAGAAATGTTTGATGTGATGGAAAAATACGGCATCTTAGGCGTGGAAATGGAAGCGGCAGGTATCTACGGCGTGGCTGCTGAATACGGCGCCAAAGCCCTAACCATCTGCACCGTGTCAGACCACATCCGCACCCACGAACAAACCACAGCCGAAGAGCGTCAATCCACCTTCAACGAGATGATTGAAATTGCTCTTGAGTCTGTTTTAATTGGCGATAAAGCCTAAGATCTTCTTCTAAACAAGCGGGGCAGATTTGCAAATTTCTTGCAAGCCTGCCCCGCTTGCTCATCTAAAAAGGCGACTGACAAGACCTCACCAACAAATCCCTCACCCACTTATGCCCCTGGCTGTGATGAGTGCGTTCGTGCCAGGCCAGTAGTTTGGTAAAGCCCTTTACCTCCAGCGGTGGGCGACGGAGAGCCAGGCCCTCACCCTGTACCAAACGGCTAGGCACGGTGGCAATCAGATCTGTCGTTTTTAAAATTTCTGGCAGAATCAAAAAGCTGGAGACCGAAAGATCTACCTGACGGCTCTTCCCTAAGCCAGCTAACATCTCATCTACCACTCCTGCAAACTGTCCTCCTTGGTAGGAAATCAGGGCGTGTCTAGCCTGACAAAAACTCTCCAAAGACCAATTCGCCAAGAGAGGATGATCAGCGCGCATTGCACAGACATAATGTTCATCATAAAGGGGCTTGACCCGAAAATCAGGGGCGGTTTCACCTTGGGTAATAAGGGCCAGATCCAGCTCGCCCTTGTGTAGGCGATTTGCTACATTGCCTGACTGAATGGGCAGCAGGGCCACCTTAATCTTAGGGGCAAGTTGGTTGAGCTGTTGTAGGAAGGGCACAATTACCGCCCGAAAGGCATAGTCGGTTGCCCCGATTTTGACAGTAAATTCGGCCTGGGCTGGGATAAATTCAGGCGGTTGTAAGAGAGATTCAATTTGCGACAGGATTTGCTTAACAGGGGCTTGCAGGCCCAAGGCCCGTTCGGTGGGCAGCATTCCATACTGGGCACGGACAAAAAGCGGCTCATTCAAGCTTTCTCGTAGTCTGGCTAGCATTCCGCTCATTGCTGATTGAGTTACCGACAAACGCTCTGCCGCTCGGCTGACATTTTGTTCATCCAATAAAGCATCCAAGGCTTTGAGTAAATTCAGATCTAATTGGTGCAGTTGCATTACCTTCTCCAGATATTTTCTTTTTAAATATCTTATATCATAATTATCAATTAGCCAAATAATACTAGCCTGCCTATAATTCCCCCATCGCAAGCAGAAAGGCTGCTTGCTTGGTTTAATGATTTAAGAGGATTTATGATGACAACCCAATATAGCCAACCTGCCATTATCTGGCCTGAACTTTATACCCCAGGGGAAACCGATAACTACTGCTCAAATGAAGTGATTGTGAAGGGCTTGCAGCTTGCCGATGTGTGGCAATATCTGGCCGACACCGCCCAATGGGAAAGTTACTATGAAAACTGTTCCAACATTATAGTGGGTGATGGTACAACCAGCCTCTTATCCGCAGGAGCAGACTTTGTCTTTACCACCTTCGGCTTTTTAGTGAAGGCAAAAGTAGAAGAATTTGAAATCTCCACAGACGGCAATGTGGGCAGAATGGCCTGGTCGGGCGAGTTCGGCGAAGGCAAGGATTTTTGCCAAGTCTATCACGCCTGGCTCTTTGAAAACCTACCAAATAACCGTGTGCGTATTTTGACCGAAGAAAGCCAAATCGGCGAGCCAGCCAATGTCTTGGCAGAGACCCTGCCAAATCCGATGATCAACGGCCACCAGGCCTGGCTAACTGGTTTAGTAAAGAAGGCGAAGGGGCAAATTTAGAAAAAGATAAGGAAACACACAATGAACATTCTATTACTAGACGGCGGCAAAACCTTTGCCCATTCCCAAGGGCTGCTTAACCATACCCTCCACCAAGTGGCCAAGGAAGTATTAACTGAACTTAATCACTCCCTTCGAGAATGCGTGATTGATGAAGGTTATGATATTGAAGCACAAGTGGAAAACTGGCTCTGGGCAGATGTGGTGATTTGGCAAATGCCTGGCTGGTGGATGGGCGAGCCCTGGACGGTTAAAAAATACATTGATGAAGTCTTTACCGCAGGCCACGGCAAACTTTATACCAGCGATGGAAGACATCGTACCAACCCAAGCGAGGGTTACGGCACGGGCGGACTTTGCCAAGACAAAAAAGTGATGTTATCGCTAACCTGGAACGCCCCCATTGAGGCCTTTGACCGAGTGGGCGATTTCTTTGAAGGCCGGGGCGTGGACGGGCTGTATATGCACTTCTTCAAGGCCCATCAGTTTATGGGCATGGGAAAATTGCCAACCTATATCTGCAATGATGTGATGAAAAATCCGCAGGTGGAGCAGTATAAGGCAGACTATAGCACTCATTTAAAGGCGGTACTTGGCTAAAGGCAAGCGGAGCTGAATTTGCAAAAACCTGCAAATTTTAGCCCGCTTGTTATCGCTATTAGCTTCAACTTCAAGGAAACTCAAATGAAAAAACTTTTTTCCCTGCTTTCTCTTGCCCTACTTGGCACTCAGGCCAGTGCTCAAACGGCTCTCCAACCCCAATTAGCTGCACTGGGCGGTGGCGTAGTGGGGGCTTATTATCAAGCTCAAACCCCTTCAGCAAAATCGGCAATTGGCATTATGGTAATGCACGCCGAGGGTGATTATTTAAAATTTAATGCCTGTACCGAGTTGTCAGAACGGGGCTTTAACGTGCTGTGTGTCAATAATTCTTTCAGCAAAAACCTGGCTACCAGTGGTGTAGATTTTGAACAATTTATGATTGATGCAGGCAAGGCGGTTTCTTATCTCAAGGAACAAGCAGGCATTAAGAAAGTCGTGTTATTAGGGCATAGTGGCGGTGGAGCCATGTTGTCGGCCTATCAAAATATTGCCGAAAACGGGCTGGCAGCCTGCAATGGGGTGGAAAAAATTGCCCCTTGCTCATCAGAAAAACTGGCTAATTTACCCAAGGCTGACGGCATTATTTTGCTAGACGCAAATTACGGGCTGTCCACAATGACCCTTTTAAGCCTCAATCCTGCCATTTTGGACGAAAATCAACCACAAAAACGAGACGAAAGCTTAAGCCTTTTTAAGCCACAAAACGGCTTTAGCCCAACAGGGGCGACTTATACGGCGGACTTTACCCAGCGTTTTCAACAGGGCATTTCAGCCAGAATGAACCGCTTAATCGCTCAGGCTCAACGTCGTCAAGCCGCCATCGCCAAGGGCGAAGGATTGTATAAGGGCAATGAGCCGATGATTATTGCAGACGCACATTATTTGGGCATGAACAACCGTTTTTACAGCCAAGATCCACGCTTCCTCTCTCGCACTGAGCAGGAATGGGACTTGCTCAAGGCAGACGGCAGCAAGGTCAAGCAGATTATCCACACCGTTCGCCCTGCCAAGAATCTCAAAGATCGTGATGGCGATTTTAACACCAGTGCCTTAAAAACCAGCGTAAACAGCTTTTTAACGACCTTTGCTATTCGTACAGATGAAAAAACCTTCGGCTACAACCAAAGTGGTTTTACTGGCGTGGACTGGGATTCCACCCAAACCAGCCCGATTTCAGCGGTCAAGGGCATTCGTGTGCCGCTACTCACAATGGGTATGACAGGCAACTGGGAATTTTTAGCGGCAGAGAAAATCTACCAAAATGCGGCCAGTCAGGATAAAACCCTTGTCTTTGTAGAAGGGGCAAGCCACCTTATTACCCCTTGTAAGGAATGTGAAAACGTGGCTGGAGAATTTGGTGATACCGTTAAAACCACCTATGATTTTATTGGGGACTGGTTGGGGCGATTCCATTAAGAAAACGAGATCTTGCTATAGCAAAAAGCCTTGGTTTCCCAAGGCTTTTTTTACATTTACATTATGCCGCAGCCAATGCGCCGGCGGCTTCCACCACCACCTTGATGGCACGGATTTCGGTGTCCTTGATGGTTTCCTCATTTGGGATTTCTTGCTGGGTGCGGTTTACGATCACGCCTGATACCATACCCGCCTTAAGGCCTAGGGCTGAACACATGGTAAAGAGCGTGCCGGATTCCATTTCAAAGTTCATCACATTCAGTTCTTGCCATTGTTTGAGGCTGCCTTGGTAGTGTTTCCACACCTTGCCTGAGTAGGTGTCGTAGCGCTCTTGGCCTGGGTAGAAAGTATCAGATGAAGCAGTAATGCCCACATAAGGGGTGATGCCTTGGTTTTGGGCGGCGGCATAAAGGGCGTTGGTGGCGGTGAAGTCGGCCACGGCTGGGTATTCCAGCGGAGCGAAGTGGCGGCTGGCGCCATCTAGGCGGACAGCGCCTGTGGTGACTAACACATCACCTACATTGATATGCGGCTGAATCGCGCCAGTGGTGCCGATGCGGAGGAAGCTACGCACGCCTAATTGGGCCAATTCTTCCACACAGATAGAGACAGACGGGCCGCCGATACCAGTTGAGCAAACCACAATCGGTTGGCCGTTTACATAGCCCAACCAGGAGGTAAACTCACGGGTGGACACAAGAAATTCTGGATTATCCATTTGACGGGCGATGCGTTCAGAACGGGCAGGATCGCCTGGGACGATGGCGACTTTAGCGCCTTTTAACATGGCTTTGGTTAAACCTAAGTGAAATACTTCAGACATAATGCTCTCCTTAATTTAGGGGTTGTTTTGGTTTATTTTACCTATGATGGCGGCCAACAAGCGATGATTTTCACTTAAAAATGTGCAAATTTGTGAAGTGGATCAACTGAAAACGTTTGCGTCATTTCAGATTTGCAGATTTTGGTGCTTTTTTGGCCGCTTGTTGGAGTGAATTGACGGCGGTTCGACTAATGCTTCGACCAGCTCAGCAAGCATCTCACCGACCGCCTTATCTAGGGCCTTATATCCCGCAAAATTGGGTTTTGCATGGAGATCAGGGTTTCGGTGGATTGGATCTCGTCAATCAGCTGGATCTTGGTGGCCAGCACGCTGTGCAGTTCTTCGATGGTATGGGTCATGACCTTGAGGAAGATGGAGTAGTTGCCCGTGGTGTAGTAGGCCTCGACCACCTCCTCAAAGGCATTAAGTTTGGCGATAACCTGCTCGTAATCCTTGGCGGATTTCAAAATCACCCCGATAAAGCAGCAGACATCATAGCCCAGCTTGCGTTGGTTGAGGCGGATTTTTGTGCCTTCAATAATGCCCGACTGACGCATTTTTTCCACCCGCACATGAATGGTGCCTGCACTGACCCCAAAATTTTTGGCCATTTCGGCATAGGGGGTGCGGGCATCATCAATTAAGGCCCGCAAAATTTGCCGATCAAGCGGGTCCAGTTGTTGATTTATTTGCAAATGCTTGTTCAAAATTAGCCCACCTTTTTGATTTTGTTAATGAATACATAAAATATAGCACACTTAATTAGATAATATCTAATCATATTGCTTTTTTGTTTGATGAACCTTGCATTTTTTTGAGATTTCTTTAAATTAAGCTCATCTTTTTTGAATAAACACATTTACTTTAAGGACAAACCATGAAAAAGTCATTTATCTTACAACAACAAGAAATCAGCTTTGTGAAGAACACCTTTACCCAAAACCTCATTGAGCAATTAGGCATTGTGGAAGTGCAAGGCCCAATCTTAAGCCAGGTGGGCAACGGTATGCAGGACAACCTGTCAGGCATTGAAAAGGCGGTACAAGTAAACGTTAAACAAATTCCTAATGCCACCTTTGAGATCGTCCACTCTCTAGCTAAATGGAAACGCCATACCCTGGCCCGCTTCCACTTTGCCGAAGGCGAAGGCCTCTTTGTTCACATGAAGGCGCTGCGCCCTGATGAAGACTCGCTCGATCCAACCCACTCGGTTTATGTGGATCAGTGGGACTGGGAAAAGGTTATTCCTGAAGGCCGCCGCAACTTTGACTACCTCAAAGAAACCGTGCGTTCCATCTACAAGGCCATTCGCTTAACCGAAATTGCAGTGGAAGCCCGCTTTGATATTCCATCTGTTTTGCCAAAAGAAATCACCTTTGTACACAGCGAAGACTTGGTCAAACGCTACCCAGACATGACAGGCAAGCAGCGTGAAAATGCTATTTGTAAGGAATATGGTGCGGTATTCTTAATCGGGATTGGTGGAAAGCTTTCTGATGGCAAACCGCACGATGGCCGCGCCCCAGACTACGATGACTGGACAACCGAATCCGAAAAGGGCTACAAGGGCCTCAACGGCGATATTTTGGTTTGGAACGAAGAATTAGGCACAGCCTTTGAACTCTCTTCCATGGGCATTCGGGTGGATGAAAAGGCCCTACGCCTACAGGTGGAACTAACAGGCGACCAAGACCGCCTAAAAATGGACTGGCACAAGGACTTGCTAGCAGGCCGCCTGCCGCTGTCTATCGGTGGTGGTATCGGCCAATCCCGCCTAGCCATGTTCCTTCTGCACAAAAAACATATCGGCGAGGTGCAATCCAGCGTGTGGCCGAAAGAAATGTTGGAGCAGTTTGATAATATTCTTTAAGATTGTAGGGGCAAATTATATTTGCCCCTCATCTCTCTGATGGCGCCAGCGTCTTCGCTGGTGCCTTTTTTATTTGGCATTCGGCACCAGCCTGGAGGCTGGCGCCAGCGAGTGCTAAAGCCCACGCTACGCAATTTTAGCCTCAATCAAACCCACCAAAGCCCGAATATGATCGTCACTGGCGTTCAAGGCTGGAATATAGCGGTAACTCTCCCCGCCTGCCTGTTCAAAGTATTCACGGTTTTCTTCGGCAATTTCTTCCAAGGTTTCTAAGCAGTCTGCCGAAAAGCCTGGGCAGATAACCGCCACCTTTTTCACGCCCTTTTGTGGGAAGTTTTGTAGGGTTTCATCTGTGTAAGGCTTAAGCCATTCTTCATCGCCAAAGCGGGATTGGAAGCTCAAGAACCATTGGTTTTCCTGCAAGCCTAATTTTTCGGCCACCAAACGGGCCGTTTCTCGGCAGTGGCTGGCGTAAAAATCGCCCTCGGTTTCATAGCGTTTTGGAATGCCGTGGAAGGAAAAGAGCAGCAGTTCATCTTCCTCCAATTTAACGGTGTTGGCCAAAGCCTGGATATAAAGGGGATCGTTGTGGTAGTTATGGATAAAATCAAAGGCCACCATGCCCTTTTGGGTGCTCAGGCCACGGGCGAAGGCATCAAAGACTGAAGCCGTGGTGGTGGAGCTGTATTGGGGGTAGAGGGGCAGGACGATGATCTTGCTCACGCCCTGCTTGAGCAGGCTGTCCACCGCCCCTTCAATGCTAGGGTTGCCGTAGCTCATGCCCAGTTCAACCACCACATTTTGATTTGTAAGTTTAAAGTGATTGGCCACCGCTTGCTGCTGCTGGCGGGAGATGGCTAGGAGCGGCGAGCCTGCTTCCGTCCAAATACTCTGGTAGGCTTCGGCCACCTTGGGGGAGCGTTTAGGCAAGACCATGGTGTTGAGAATAAGCTGCCACTTCCATTTGGGCAGGTCGATAACCCGCTGGTCGCTTAAAAATTGACGGAGGTAGCGTTTTACCGCAGGCGTAGTCGGTTCATCTGGGGTGCCGAGGTTGGCCAAGAGCACGCCGATTTTGGCTTGGGACATAGGTTTTCCTTACTAAAATATCAAATGGGCAAAATTATGCCACAACTTGGCACAAAGGCCATAAATCAATTCAATCGTTGGGGATAAAAATCGGTATTATGCTGGCAATCGCACTACACAAAACGGTTGCTGAGCTTGTCGAAGCATAAGTTTTGTGCAAAAAACAGGCTGAAAGACTAATGGTTCGACAAGCTCACCAACCGTCTTTCAGCTTTATATTCATACTACATAATACTGAAAATTATGGCTGATTTTATGGTATAACGTGGTAAAATCAGCCCACTTTTTGATTTAGGTAAAGATTATGAAAAAATTCCTCTTTATTGCCCTTGTGGCTAGCCTTGGCTTAAGCGCCTGTGGCGTGAAAGGCCCGCTTTATTTCCCTGATAACCCACCTCCACACGAACAAAAGGCCCAGTAAGGACACGTTTAATGGATCATTTTAACTATCACAACCAGCAGCTTATGGCCGAAGACGTGCCTGTGGCGGAAATCATCAAACAATACGGCAGCCCGGCCTATATCTATTCCCGTGCCACCTTGGAACGCCACTGGAAGGCTTTCGATCAAGCCTTTGGCAGCCACCCGCATTTGATTTGTTTTGCGGTCAAATCCAACTCCAACATTGGCTTGCTCAACCTGATGGCCCGTCTGGGCTCGGGCTTTGACATTGTCTCCCAAGGGGAGCTGGAACGGGTCTTGGCAGCAGGTGGGGAGGCCAGCAAGGTCATTTTCTCGGGCGTGGCCAAGTCCCACCAAGAAATTGAACGGGCCTTGGAGGTCGGCATTCGCTGCTTTAACGTGGAATCTGTGGCCGAACTTCACCGCATTAATGAGGTAGCCGGCCAAATGGGCAAGACTGCCCCCATTTCGCTGCGGGTTAATCCTGATGTGGACGCCAAAACCCACCCCTATATTTCCACTGGCCTCAAGGAAAACAAGTTCGGCATTAGCGTGAAAGAAGCCCGCCAGGTCTATAACCTGGCCAAGGGTCTGCCTCATGTACAAATCACTGGTATGGACTGCCACATCGGCTCTCAACTGACCGAGCTGCAACCCTTCTTAGACGCGGCTGAACGGGTGATTGTGCTGATGGAGCAGCTCAAGGAAGATGGGATTGAGCTTCACCACTTGGATTTAGGCGGCGGCCTGGGCGTGCCTTATAATGGCGAAACCCCACCGCAGCCCAGCCAATACGTGGCCGCCCTCTTGGATAAGCTTGCAGCCTATCCCAACCTTGAAATTATCCTAGAACCCGGCCGGGCCATTACCGCCAATGCCGGCATTTTGGTGACCAAGGTGGAATATCTCAAGCAAAATGAAGACCGCAACTTCGCCATTGTCGATACGGGCATGAACGATATGATCCGCCCTGCCCTCTATGAGGCCTATATGCAGATCATTGAGGTGGACAGAAACCTTGAGCGGGAAAAAGCCCTTTATGATGTGGTCGGGCCGATTTGTGAAACCTCGGATTTCCTAGGCAAGCAGCGGGAATTGGCCATCGACCAGGGCGATTTAATCGCTGTGCGTTCGGCCGGTGCTTATGGCGCGACCATGTCCTCCCACTACAACTCCCGCCCACGAGCCATTGAGGTTATGGTGGACGGCGCAACCGCCTACCTGATTAAGCAGCGGGAACGCTTTGAAGATCTGTGGCAGTTGGAGCGTTTATTGCCTTAGGTTTCCTCTTAATCCCCTCCCCCGCTTGCGGGGAGGGTTAGGGTGGGGGGATTGCCGTCAGGCAACAAGCAGTTAGATTTTCATGAAAATTTGCAAATTTTTGTGATTTTTGCCCCGCTTGTCTCTTGAGCTTCGCTCAATCCCCCCTCCCCTGCCCTCCCCCGCAAGCGGGGGAGGGAGAATTTACCGCTTGATAGCCAGCACCAACACACCCGCCGCCACCAATCCAATCCCCAGCCAATCCTGTCCACTTGGCCGTTCACCCAAAAAGACCACCGCAAAAATGGCCACCAGCACCAGGCTCAGCTTATCAATGGGGGCGACTTGAGAGGCTTTGCCCATTTGCAGGGCCTTAAAATAGGCCAGCCAGGAAATTCCTGTGGCCAGGCCTGACAGAATGAGGAAGATCCAGTTACGGGTGCTAAGTGAACTCAAGGGCTGCCACTTGCCTGTGTAGGTTAAAAAAGCCCCCAGGGCCAGAAAAATCACGATAATGCGGATAAAGGTGGCGAAATCCGAGTCAATGCCCTGCAAGCCTACCTTGGCAAAGATGGCGGTTAGGGCAGCAAAAAGGGCGGAGGCCAAGGCCCAGTAGAGCCATTCTTGGGTCATAAGACACCTCTTCTATCTACTTGATGGCGCCAGCCTCCAGGCTGGTGCCTTGTATTTCTTCGCACCAGCCTGGAGGCTGGCGCTATCTTTTGAATAAAAGCAAAAAACCTGCACCGCAGGGCGGTACAGGCTCTATTTTAAACCAAGTGACTTATTTTTTCTTGGCATATTTAAGGGAGTCAATGGCCACGGCCAAGATGATGATGCTGCCCTTGATGATGTATTGCCAGTATGGGTTTACGCCGATGTAGGTGAGGCCGTAGTTGATAACGGTAAAGATAAGCACCCCTGTTACCACGCCTAAAACTGTACCCACACCACCTGCGAAGGAGACACCACCCACCACACAGGCTGCGATGGCATCAAGCTCATACATAAAGCCCAGGTTGTTGGTGGCAGAGCCGATACGGCCGGCCTCTAACATACCGCCGAAGGCGTAGAAGATACCTGCAATCATATAAATGGCTACTAGGTTGCGGGCCACGTTTACGCCTGACACCTTGGCTGCTTCTGGGTTGCCGCCGATGGCGAAGATGTTTTTACCAAAGCGGGTCTTGTTCCACATCACCCAAACCAAGAAGGCACACACTGCCGCATAAATGGTGATGTAGGACAGCTTGAAGGTGCCGAAGCGGAAGAAGCCCTGGGCAAAGTTGGTAAAGTTTTCGTTAAAACCGGCAATTGGGGAGCCGCCCACTGCATCATAGTAGAGGGAGTTGAAACCATACACGATGATCATGGTACCCATGGTGGCGATAAATGGCGTGACGTTGAGGTAGGCGATAACAAAGCCGTTAATCAAGCCAATCACCGCACCCACTGCACACACGATAAGAATCACTACAGGGATTGGAATTTCGCCCAGGTCTGGGAAAACTCGGTTCATATTGTCCATGGCCTGCAAGAGGGTGGCGGAAATCACCGCTGCCAAGCCCACTTGACGACCGGCGGATAAGTCAGTCCCTTGGGTCACCAACAGGCCTGCCACACCCAGGGCGATAATCAAACGCACCGAAGACTGGGTTAAGATGTTACTGAAGTTGGTTAAACTTAAGAATGAGGTATCCTGGGCAATGATGATGCCAAGCAGGATAAGCAAGACGAAGTAGATCGCATTTTGCTTTAAAAACTCAAGGGTTTTATTTTGTTGTAAGGCTGCCATAATTCACTTCCTTTTTTAGAGATATTTTGCTGCAAGTTGTAGGATTTCTTCTTGCGAGGTTTTTGCGGTTTCCACAATGCCGGCCACCCGTCCATTGCTCATCACGAGAATGCGGTCGGTGACCCCCAGCAATTCAGGCATTTCGGAGGAAATCATAATGATGCCCTTGTCCTTTTTAGCCAGTTCGAGAATGAGTTGGTAGATCTCAAATTTGGCCCCGATGTCGATGCCTCGGGTTGGCTCGTCTAGCATAAGGATTTCAGGCTGGGTCAAGAGCCAGCGGCCGATAATGACCTTTTGCTGGTTACCGCCTGAAAGCGATCCAATATTGGTTTTATGGCTTGGGGTTTTGACGTTCATGGCATCAATCACCCACTGGGTATCGCTCTTCATTTTCTTGTTGCTAAGCAGGCCCAAACTGCCAATATAGGATTTCATATTAGAAACCAGGGAGTTGAACTCAATGCTGAGATTGGCGTAAATCCCCGTGGAACGGCGTTCTTCCGTCACCAGGGCAAAGCCGTTGTTGATGGCCTCAAGGGCGGTGTGGTTGTTCATTTCCTTGCCGTGGAGCTTGATAGTGCCAGATGCCTTTTCCCGCACCCCGAAGATGGTTTCCACGATGTCCGTCCGTTTCGCCCCCACCAGGCCCGCAATGCCTAGCACCTCGCCCTTACGCAGCTCAAAGCTGACATCTTGAATAGAAGGCTGGTTCTTGGCGGTCAGGTGTTCCACCTGCAAGATGGTTTCTTTGGGTTGGTTGGTTTTTTCAGGGAAGCGTTGGGTCAGTTCACGGCCAACCATCATAGACACAATTTCATCCATGGTGGTGGTTGGCACGGCCACGGTGTTGATCCACTTGCCGTCCCGCAGGATGGTGATTTCATCGCAGATCTTGAAGATCTCGTCCATCTTATGCGAAATATAAATAATGCCGCAGCCCTTGTTTTTGAGCTTCTCAATGATTTTAAAAAGGTGATCGACTTCCTTTTCAGAGAGCGAAGAAGTCGGCTCGTCCATGATCACGATTTTGGCGTTGTAGGAGAAGGCCTTGGCGATTTCGATCATCTGCATTTGCGAAACCGAGAGCTTGGCCACTTTTTCTCTTGGGTCGATGTTAATGTCTAATTCATCAAAAATGGCCTTGGTTTCACGGTACATCTTAGCGTGATCGACAAAGACGCCCTTGAGCGGGTAGCGACCCAGCCAAAGGTTGTCCATTACCGAGCATTGTTTAACCAGATTTAGCTCTTGATGCACCATGGAAATCCCGTTCTCAAGTGCCTCTTTGGAGGTCTTAAAATTCACAGGCTTGCCCAGAAAGAGGATTTCCCCTTCATCTTTGGCATAAATACCGAACAGACATTTTAACAGCGTGGACTTGCCCGCCCCGTTTTCACCCATAAGGGCGTGGACAGAGTAGGAACGCACGGTTAAATTGGCTTTATCTAAGGCTTTCACTCCAGGAAAGGACTTACTCACATTACTCATGGTGAGCAGCACTTGGCTATCTTGGCTTTCGTTTTGAATTGTTCTTGTCATATTCAGCCTCACAGAAAAAAGGGGAGCAAGCCCCCCTAGTATGTTGTGGGATAAATGCGTCTAAGCCATCAGGAGGAGGCAACAAGCGGGGAAATTTTGCCTATTTTTTGCAAATTTTCTTACCTTTTCCACCGCTTGTTCTGGCTTAGGGCAGTTAGCCGACAATCTTATTTTAAGAATTCAGATAGGTTGTCTTTGTCCACCCCAACATAAGGCACACGCACAACACGGTTTTCTAATTTCCAGTTGGTGCCTTCAGTGGCTGGTTTGCCTTTTGCAAGATTGTTAGAGAGTTGAACAACGGCTTTACCTTGGTTCACACCATCGTTAAGCACTGTACCAGCCAATTCACCTTTTTGGATTAACTGAAGGGCTTCAGGCAGGGCATCCACACCGAAGATAGGCAGTTTTTTGCCGTGAGCTTTAGTGGCTTCAAGTGCACCTAGGGCCATACCATCGTTGTTAGAAATGATGACTTCGATTTGGTTGGCTTTAGAGCTAGATAACCAAGCATCGGTTTTGTCCTTGGCCATGGCCGCATCCCACATACCGGTGTCGATAAAGAGCTGTTCTGTGCCAATGCCTTGGTTGTTGAGTTCTTCCACAACATATTTGGTACGGGCTTCGGCATCTGGGTGGCCTGGTTCACCTTTTAAGAGCACATATTGGATCTTGCCATCTTTGTTAAGGTCAAGGGCTGGGTTGGCCTTCCATTGTTTGGCAATCAAATTACCTTGGATTAGGCCAGACTCTTTCGGGTCTGTACCCACATAGTAGGCGTTTTCGTATTTGGCCAGAGCCGCTTCACCTGGGTCTTTATTGAAGAACACGATTGGGAGGTTGTCTGGTTTGGCTTTGCCAATCACGGTTGGAGCGGCAGATGGATCCACCAAGTTAATGGCCAGGGCTTTCACGCCTTTAGAAATCAACACATCCACTTGGTCGTTTTGGATAGATTGGGCATTTTGAGAGTCGTTCATTAAAAGTTGAACGTCTTTTAAAGGTTCAGCTTCTTTTTGGATTTCTTTACGCATTAATGACATAAAGTTGTCATCGTATTTGTAAATGGTGACCCCAATTTTGGTGTTGGCTTGAGCAAGAGTGCTAAGGCCTAGGCCTACAGCAAGCGCAGCAGCAGTTAAGATCGTTTTTTTCATAAGAAAGCTCCTTTTGGATGTTGAATAGATATTCACTCAAACAGCGTGAATGTGCTTAAGGGAAAATGTCGGGCGCAAGGATACCGTTTTTTGAACAAAAAAAATGTGATCTCATTCACAGAATAGAAAATAAACGATTGAATGATGGAATTTTGCTCAATTTTGGCGGCGAGTTTTGATGGCTACACTCCAAGAATCTTGGGTTTGATTGACGGTGATGTTTACGTTAGACTGGCCCCGATAGTACCAGCCTCCAGGCTGGTGATGGGATATTTATAATTACAAGCGGGGAGTTATGTTTAATATGTTGCAAAAAATAGCCTTAGGTTTACCGCTTGTGTTTGTCACCAGCCTGGAGGCTGGCGACATCGGGGGCGGGATAGTTGCCGCTTGTGTTTGTTACCAGCCTAGAGGCTGGTGACATCGGGGATTAAATTTAATTAAGGTTATTTAATATGGCAGAAACAGATATTTATTCTTGGTCAAATGATGAAGCTGCGGACTGGTTTCACCTCTTTTGGAAAAATAATGATTTTAGTTTGGTTGTTGAAACCATTCTAAATTTTAATTTAGATGATGAAGAGTTTGATAGCTTTCGTGCAGCTGTCCATGTATTATGCTGTTTTGGTTCGGCTTATGCCTTTCCTGTTAGATATATTGAACAAAGAAAAGTGCTGATTTTAAAATCCATTGAAATTTTGAATAATATGGTAAATCCTCAATCTGAAAAGTGGAATTTTCTTGAAAATTGGGATTATGATGAACGAGTTATCAAGGATATAAAACGACAGATTGAATACTTAAATTTTATTCTATCACAGTAAAAAATCAGGGATATGTATGCTACAAGCGGTGATCTGCCCCCCAAAAATTGGACCCCGATAGCGCCAGCCTCCAGGCTGGTGCTGCTTTCCTACCCCCAGATTTCAAATAAACCACGGCACCAGCGAGGACGCTGGCGCCATCAGAGAATGCTGGAGCAAGATGGCTAAATTTTAGTTATGGCTATCGGGGCAAGAAAAGAGTAAAATATCGCCCATTTTTCCTTGATTAACCCTTTGATTACCTAAGATTATAAAGATGACCCAAAAACTCCATATTAAAACCTGGGGCTGCCAGATGAACGAGTACGATTCATCCAAGATGGCTGACCTCCTCAATTCTACCCACGGCTTTGAACTAACTGACAATGCAGAAGAAGCCGATGTGCTCTTGCTTAACACCTGTTCTATTCGTGAAAAGGCCCAGGAAAAGGTCTTCCACCAGCTAGGCCGTTGGAAGCTGCTCAAGAAAACCAACCCAGATTTAGTGATTGGCGTGGGCGGCTGTGTGGCCTCCCAAGAGGGGGAGCATATCCGTGACCGTGCCCCTTTTGTGGACATCGTGTTCGGCCCGCAAACCCTGCACCGTTTGCCTGAAATGATCAACCGCCTGCGGGGCGACCGCAGCCCGATTGTGGATATTTCCTTCCCTGAAATCGAAAAATTCGACCGCCTGCCAGAACCACGAGCCGAAGGCCCAACTGCCTTTGTTTCCATTATGGAAGGCTGTAACAAGTACTGCTCCTTCTGTGTCGTGCCTTATACCCGTGGGGAAGAGGTCAGCCGCCCAGTGGACGATGTGCTGTTTGAAATCGCCCAACTGGCCGACCAGGGCGTGCGTGAGGTCAATTTGCTTGGCCAAAACGTAAACGCCTATCGGGGCGACACCTTTGACGGCGGGATTTGCACCTTCGCCGAACTCTTGCGTTTAGTGGCCGCCATTGACGGCATTGACCGTGTACGTTACACCACCAGCCACCCGATTGAATTTACCGATGATATTATCGAAGTGTATCGGGACACACCTGAGTTGGTCAGCTTCCTCCACCTGCCAATTCAAAGTGGTTCAGACCGTGTCTTGACCATGATGAAGCGTAACCACACGGCCCTAGAATACAAGGCCATTATCCGCAAACTGCGTGAAGCCCGCCCAGATATTACCATCAGCTCCGACTTTATCGTGGGCTTCCCAGGTGAAACAGCGGAAGACTTCGAGCAAACCATGAAGGTGATTGAGCAGGTCAATTTCGATATGAGCTTTAGCTTTATCTACTCGGCCCGACCAGGCACGCCAGCCGCCGATCTGCCGGATGATGTCACGGAAGACGAGAAAAAAGAACGCCTCTACCGCCTGCAACAACGCATCAACAACCAGGCCCAACAGATCAGCCGCACCATGTTAGGCACGGAGCAACGGATCTTGGTAGAAGGCCCGTCTAAGAAAGATTTGATGGAGCTGACAGGCCGCACCGAAAACAACCGTGTGGTCAATTTTGAAGGAACACCTGATATGATCGGCAAGTTTGTTGATGTGCTGATTACCGATGTTTACACCAACTCCCTACGGGGCAAGGTGGTTCGCACCGAAGATGAGATGGGCCTACGGGTCATCGAGTCTGCCCAAAGCGTGATTAACCGCACCCGCAAGGAAGATGAGCTGGGTGTGGGTAAGTTTGTGGTGAATCTCTAAGCCCTAAACGCCAAGTTTTACTCAACTTGGCGTTTTTTCTTATGAAAGGGGAATTTATCGCCTCTTTTTCAGTCTAAACTCCCATTAACCCCATTTATTGAAAAAAGGAACAAGTATGAGCTTAAATAAAATTTTTGACCAAGTATTAGGTGCTGTTAATAAGAATGCCAACGGCACAGGCAACAACATTCTCAATCAAGTCTTGGGGCGGTAACAGGCTCTAGCCAGTCAGGCCAATCAGGTGCCAGTGATATCTTAAACCAAGTCTTGGGCGCGGTGAAAAACTCTACCCAATCCACAGGCGGCACGGCAGACACCATCACCAAAGTGGGTGGCGGAGCGGCTGTGGCCGGGATTTTGTCCATGATCTTGGGTCGCAATGGTGGTTCAAACCTGGCCAAATTAGGCTCACTGGCCGCCCTAGGCAGCTTGGCTTACAAGGCTTATCAGAACTACCAACAAAATAACGGCCAAGCCCAAAACCTGCCTGCCGAAAATTTTGAAGAGGCCAATGTCAGCCAAGAAGCTGGTGTGATCATTCTGCGTACCATGATTGCAGCCGCTGCCTGCGATGGCGAAATTGACGAGCAAGAATACGCCACCATCGCCAAAGAGGCCCAACAGTCGCCAGAACTGGAACAATGGCTCCATCAAGAAATCCAGCAGCCGATTTCTACCGCAGAAATCGCCCAAACCGTTGGCCACAACCCAGCCCTAGCCGCCCAAGTTTACCTGGCAGCCCGTTTGGTTTGTGGAGCAGATTTATCACGCAAGGAAATCGTCTTCCTCGCCCAGCTTTCCACCGCCTTAAACCTAGATGACAGCCTGGTTGAACAGCTAGAAAAACAGGCTGGTTTCTAAGCCCTTGAACACCAACAAGCGGGGCTAATTTGCAGATTTCTTGCAAATTGGCCCCGCTTGCTTATCCCTTAAATCGCATTCCTCAAGGCCTCACGAATAAGCTGTTCGCTGGTCATCTCTGGCTTGTTGAGTTTCTTGATCATCTTCTCGGCATCGGCTGGTTTGTAGCCCAAGGCAATTAAGGCATCACGGGCTTCATCGCTTGGGTCTGGGCTGTTTGAAGCCACGATCTGATCGGCTGAATGTTCCACAAAGAAATCACTCTGGGCCATGCCCTTAAACTTGCCCTTAAGCTCCACCAACAAGCGTTCCGCCGTTTTGCGGCCAATGCCGGGGATTTTGGTTAGCTTGGCCAGTTCTTCCTGCTCCACGGCGGTGGCAAACTGGGCAACCGACATGGCCGATAAGATGGCCAGAGCCAGTTTTGGCCCGACGCCGTTGGTCTTAATCAGCTCCCGAAACAGGGTTCTGTCTTGTTTTTGGGCGAAGCCAAAGAGCAGATGGGCATCTTCCCGCACCACCAAATGGGTAAAAAGCGTGGTTTTTTCGCCCACCTGGGGTAGGCTATAAAAGCTGGTCATGGGCAGCAAAAGCTCATAGCCCACACCCTGTACATCCAGCACCATTTCGGGTGGCGATTTTTCTAAAATTTTTCCCTCAAGTCGTCCAATCATGGCTGTATTTCCTCTTAAAAATCATCTTCTTATACTACACAAAAGCTGTATAAAATAACAGATTTCTTTTATTTTTTCGTTGAGTGGTTCAAAAAGCCTTAAAACTGTGTTATCAATAGCAACTTTATGTGAGAACAACAAGAAAATAGGACACAATATCATGAATGGTGCAAAATTAGTCATTGAAAGTCTCAAAGCACAGGGAGTGACGACACTATTTGGCTACCCAGGCGGGGCCATTATGCCAACCTACGATGCCCTCTATGACTCGGGCTTGGATCACTTACTTTGCCGTAACGAACAAGGTGCGGCCATTGCTGCCATCGGTTATGCCCGCTCAACTGGCAAGGTGGGCGTTTGCCTGGCCACGTCAGGGCCTGGGGCGACCAACCTAGTAACAGGCCTAGCCGATGCCCTCTTGGACTCTGTGCCTATTGTGGCGGTAACAGGCCAGGTGGCTTCGCATTTAATCGGCACCGATGCCTTCCAAGAAACCGATGTATTGGGCCTTTCACTTGCCTGCACCAAGCATAGTTTTATTGTCCAAAATATTGACGAGCTGCCGCATATTATGGCCCTGGCCTTCCAAATTGCCCAAAGTGGCCGGCCTGGCCCGGTTTTGGTGGATGTACCACGGGATGTACAGGTGGCCGAAACCGATTTACAGCCCTTGGTTTACCCCAAAGAAGCCCCTGAAGCCCAAAATCCATCAGCCCTGGCGGAGGCCTATGAGCTGGTCAAGGCTGCCCAGAAGCCAGTCCTCTATGTGGGCGGTGGTGTAGGCATGGCTGGTGGCGTGCAAGCGGTGCGGGATTTCCTAAAAGTCACAAATATGCCCTCTGTCTCCACCATCAAGGGCTTGGGGACGATTGAGCCGACCGATCCGCTCCACATGGGCATGATTGGTATGCACGGCACCAAGGCGGCCAACTTTGCTGTGCAAGAATGCGATCTCTTAATTGCCTGCGGCGCCCGTTTTGACGACCGTGTAACTGGCAAGTTAGACACCTTTGCCCCCAATGCCCAAGTTATTCATATTGATATTGATGCAGCGGAAATCCACAAGCTCCGCCGTGCCAACGTGGCACTTAAGGGCGATTTAATTGAGGCAGTAAATGCCCTGGCTCAACCGCTTGAAATCGACCCATGGCGGGAGCGGGTGCGTGAACTCAAGGCAGAACACGATTTCCGCTATCAAGATAACGCCGGCCAGGGGCCGATTGATGCCTGGGCCTTGCTCAACACTCTTTCCCAGCGTAAGCCCCACAATGCCATTATCACGACCGATGTTGGCCAGCACCAGATGTGGTCTGCCCAACATTTACAGCATTTCGCCCCAGAAAACTACATCACCTCAGCCGGCCTGGGCACTATGGGCTTTGGCCTGCCGGCGGCAGTTGGTGCGGTCAAGGCTCGGCCTCATGATCCAGTGATTTTAATTACGGGCGATGGTTCTTTGATGATGAACATTCAAGAATTCGGCACCATTAAACGGGGCGGCAACCTGCCGGTCAAAATCGTCCTGCTAGACAACCAACGCCTGGGCATGGTGCGCCAGTGGCAGGATCTCTTCTGGAACAAACGCCGCAGCGAAACCATCTTAGACGACAACCCAGATTTCGTGATGCTAGCCAAGGCCTTTGATATTGAGGGCGAAAAAATTGAACGTGCAGACCAAGTCTCTGCGGCACTCGACCGTTTGCTCAATGCCAAGGGCGCTTATTTACTGCATATCTGCATTCCGTCCAGCGAAAGCGTCTGGCCGCTGGTGCCACCTGGCGCCTGTAATGCCGATATGTTAGAGGAGGACATCTAATGCAAAATAATACTCTGGTCATCAAGGCCACCAAACGCCCTGAAACCCTAGAACGCCTGCTTCGGGTCATCCGCCACCGTGGCTTTGAGGTCTTATCCCTCAACACCGAAAACAAGGACGGCGAAATTACCTTTAACGTGACCGTCCAAAGTATTCGAGAAATTAGTTTATTAATCAATCAGTTGGAAAAACTGCCTGATGTGAAATCACTTAGGCAGTTGATGTAGCCCACAAGCGGGAGGATTTTTGCAAGAATTTGCAAAGATTGAACCGCTTGTCAGCCTTTTTCACCTAGCACGAGCCGTGCTAGGTTTCTTAACTGAGCCACGCTGTGGCTCTTTGACACAGATTTAAAATTAAAGATTTGGAGAATTTATGCCTATTTTACGTTCAGCGACCAGCACTCAAGGTCGCAATATGGCCGGTGCCCGGGCCTTATGGCGGGCGACAGGGATGAAGGAAAACGACTTTGGCAAGCCTATTATTGCGGTGGTCAATTCCTTCACCCAATTTGTACCTGGCCACGTCCACCTTAAGGATATGGGCCAGCTGGTTGCGGCCGAAATTGAAAAAGCCGGTGCGGTTGCCAAGGAATTTAACACCATTGCGGTGGACGATGGGATCGCCATGGGCCACGGGGGTATGCTCTACTCCCTGCCTAGCCGTGATCTGATTGCCGACAGCGTGGAATATATGGTCAATGCCCACTGTGCCGATGCCATGGTCTGTATTTCCAACTGCGACAAGATCACCCCTGGCATGCTGATGGCCGCCCTGCGCCTTAACATTCCAACCATCTTTGTTTCAGGCGGCCCGATGGAAGCGGGTAAGACCAAACTATCCGACCAGCTTATTCGCTTGGACTTGGTCGATGCCATGATTGAAAGTGCCGACCCGAATGTCTCGGATGAGCGAGTAGAAGCCATTGAACGTTCTGCCTGCCCAACCTGTGGCTCTTGTTCGGGTATGTTTACCGCCAACTCCATGAACTGTTTGACCGAAGCCCTAGGCCTCAGCCTGCCAGGCAACGGTTCTATGCTGGCCACCCACGCCGACCGCAAGGAACTCTTCTTACAAGCGGGTCGCCAAATTGTGGAACTTTGCAAAAAATACTACCAAGAAGATGATGAAAGCGTGCTGCCACGCTCCATTGCCAACTTTGATGCCTTTGAAAATGCCATGAGCCTGGACATTGCCATGGGCGGTTCTAGTAACACGGTTCTCCACCTCCTAGCCGCTGCCCAAGAAGCCGGCGTGGATTTCCAAATGGCCGATATCGACCGCCTTTCCCGTGTTGTGCCTTGCTTGAGCAAGATCGCACCAAACACCAACAAGTACCATATGGAAGACGTCCACCGTGCGGGCGGAATTATGGGCCTGGTGGGCGAATTAGACCGAGCCGGCCTCATTCACCGCCACACCCGCACTGTATTGGGCATGAGTTTAGAAGAACAGCTCAACCAATACGACATTATCCGCAACCAGGACGAGAACCTTCACAAGTTCTTCCGTGCCGGCCCGGCCGGCATCCGTACCACCCAAGCCTTCTCACAAGACTGCCGCTGGGATACGGTGGACAACGACCGTGAAAACGGCTGTATCCGCTCCAAGGAATTCGCCATCAGCCAAGAGGGCGGTTTGGCCGTGCTCTTCGGTAACATTGCTTTAGATGGTTGTATCGTTAAAACCGCTGGTGTAGATGAGTCTATCTGGAAATTTACCGGCACGGCTATCGTGTTTGAAAGCCAGGAAGATGCGGTAGCCGGCATTTTGGGTGGCAAGGTCAAAGAAGGCCATATCGTGATTATCCGCTACGAAGGCCCGAAGGGCGGCCCAGGTATGCAGGAAATGCTCTACCCAACCAGCTACCTCAAGTCCATGGGCTTGGGCAAGAAATGCGCCCTTTTGACAGACGGCCGTTTCTCAGGCGGGACATCGGGGCTGTCCATCGGCCACGCTTCTCCAGAAGCGGCTTCAGGCGGAGCTATTGGTCTGGTGCGTGATGGCGATATTATCGACATTGACATTCCAAACCGTGCCATTAACCTGCGAGTGTCTGATGAGGAGTTGAGCCAACGCCGTGCCGAGCAAGATGTCAAAGGCTGGCAGCCTGCCAACCGCCAGCGGGAAGTGTCCTTTGCCCTCAAAGTCTTCGGGCATTTTGCCACATCGGCTGACAAGGGTGCGGTGCGGGATAAGTCTTTATTGAAATAATCGCCCGCTCAACCGATGGCGCAAGCTTCCTCGCTTGTGCCTATAAATAATAAGGCACCAGCCTAGGGGCTGGCGCCATCAGGTTACAAGAACAACTGTATTATGAACCTATTTCAAGCCCTCTTCTCCTTCCAAGGCCGCCTTAATCGTAAGGGATTTTGGCAGGCTCTGGGCCTTCATTTTGCCCTGCTTTTTATCGTGGCTAATTTTGTTTATCAGCAAACCTTTTCGGCTTGGCTGCTTCTGCCCCTGCTGGTCTCGGGCTACAGCTTTTTGGCCGTGGCCGCCAAACGCCTGCACGATCGCAACCGTTCGGCCAAGGCCCTGTCTATCTTGTTGGTGCCTATCATTTGCTACTTAACTTCCTTAAAGGCAGAGGGCACCATGGCTTGGATCTTGGGTGTATCGCTGCCGCTCTTTATTGGCACCATGCTCCTGCTCGAATGGGGCTGCTTTGCAGGCCATCCTGAGCCAAATCAATACGGCGAAAAAGGCCAGTCCCTTCGCTTTAAATAGGAAAGAATGATGAAACTCAACTACCACAAAACCCATTTTCTGACCAGTGCGGCCAACATCCGCCAGTTGCCAGAACCAGTCGGTGTAGAAATAGCCTTTGCAGGCCGCTCCAATGCTGGCAAGTCCACGGCCCTTAATGCCCTGACCAACCAGAAAAGCCTGGCCCGTACCTCCAAAACCCCAGGCCGTACCCAGCTTATCAACCTTTTTGAAGTTGAGCCTAACTGCAAGCTGGTGGATTTACCTGGCTATGGCTATGCGGCCGTGCCCGAGCAAATGAAGCTCCAATGGCAGAAATCCCTGGCCGAATACCTGCAAGATCGTGAATGCCTGCGAGGTGTGGTCATCCTCATGGATATCCGCCATCCGCTGAAGGATCTAGATCAGCAGATGATCGAATGGGCAGTTTCCTCTGAATTGCCTGTGATGCTGCTGCTTACCAAGGCCGATAAACTCAGCCAAAGCGAGCGTGCCAAGCAGGTCAAAATGGTGCGTGAGGCCATTCTCCCCTTCCAAGGGGACATTCAGGTTGAGGCCTACTCCGCCCTAAATAAGATCGGCATTGATAAGTTAGCCGCCAAACTAGACAGCTGGTTTGCCGAAGTTTTTGACACTCAAGAAGGAGAATAAGATGAACGAATTACGCCAAGAAACCGACCAAATCATCGCCGATCTGCTCAAAGACGGCAGCGATCCTGATGCCCTTTATATTATTGAGCACCACGTTGCCCACCGTGATTTTGATAAGCTGGAGAAATTAGTGGTCGATGCCTACAAGTTAGGTTATGAAATTTCTGAAGCCGAAGAATTTGAAGACGAAAACGGCAAGACCTTTTTCTGCTGTGATATTGTCAGCGAAATCAAGCTCGATGCCGAGCTTATCAGCGCCCAGCAAAAAGAGCTGCTGCCCCTGATTGAAAAGGCCGGCGGCGAATACGAGGGCTGGGGGACTTATTTTGAAGACCCTAATGCCGAGGACGATGAATACGGCGAAGACGGTGAATTCTTTGACGAAGATGAAGATGATTTCGATGAGGACGATGAGCATCGTTAGGATTTGTAGATCATTCAATTAAACTTACAAAGTTGATCTCATTTTCTTCACAATTATGGTAGGGGCGGGTCCTGTGCCCGCCCATATTTACAAAGGTTTTTCGGGCGGGCACAGGACCCGCCCCTACAAAGGCCCAAAATACCAATGGCGACAAGCGGTCAAATTTTTGCAGATTTTTGCAAATATCCAACTGCTTGCCCTATAGCCCCTTCTTCACCCAATAACGATAAGGTTTGGCTGCGGATTCACTGGCCAAGAGAGTGTGATCCATAAACTGGCAGAAACTCGGAATATCCCGAGTGGTGGCAGGGTCGTCAGCAATAATGAGCAAGACTTCGCCTTCCTGCATATGGCGAATGGCCTTGCGGGTCAGCATTACAGGTTCTGGGCAGCGCAGGCCCAGGGTGTCTAAGGTTTTATTTACAGTTAATTCAGTCATTTTATCTAAGGAAATCTATGCAAGGGTTATTTACACAACATATAACACGTTTACAAGCGGTTTTTCAACAGGCACTGGAACAGGCTCGTCTTGATGGCATCTGGATTTATGCGGGTCAGGCCCATCCCCGTTTCTTGGACGACTCCTTCTACCCCTTCAAAATCAACCCGCATTTTAACTGGGTCTTGCCCTGCCCCGAAGCGGAAAAGAGCTGGATCTTTGTCGATGGCAAAAATAAGCCGCAGGTTTATTTTTATGCCCCGCAGGACTACTGGCACGTTAGCCCAAGACTGCCCAAAGAGGCCTTTTTTGCTGGGGAATTTGATTGGCATGTCTTAGGCCAGGCTGGCGACATCGCTCAATATATCCAAAATCCGCAATATTGTGCCTTCTTGGGAGAGGATGAAGCCCTGGCTCAAGGCCTGGGTTTTGGCCAGATCAACCCTCAAAAGGTGCTGAATATACTCCATTTTGAACGTTCAATCAAAAGCGAATTTGAAATTGCCTGCATTGGGCAAGCACAGATCTCCGCCCTACGAGGCCATGAGGCGGCCAAAGAGGCCTTTTTTGCGGGCTTGAGCGAGTTTGAAATCAACCTGGCCTACCTCAAGGCCACCCAGCAGTCTGACACCAATGTGCCTTACGGCAATATTGTGGCCATCAATGAACATGCGGCCGTGCTCCACTATACGGCCCTTGACCACAGCCAGCCCACCCAGCGCCACAGCTTCTTGCTGGATGCAGGCACCACTTTTTTGGGCTATGCTTCGGATCTAACCCGCACCTATGCCTTTGATGAAAAAAGCGAATTTGCCGAGATCCTTGCAAAATTAGAGGGTTTCAAAGCCGCTTGTATCAGTAATTTGCAGGTCGGCATCAACTACCTCCACTACCACACCCAAATGCACCAGTGGATCAGCGAGCTTTTGGCCGAGCACAAGATCATCAATCTATCAGCGGCCGATATTTTTGAAGAGGGCTACAGCCGCCTCTTCTTCCCACACGGCCTGGGCCATTCACTAGGCTTGCAGGTTCACGATGTGGCAGGCTTCCAACAAAACCCTCGTGGCACCCGCAAGGCTCCGCCAGAGGTTTATCCAAGCCTGCGTTGCACCCGTGATCTAGCTGAAAATATGGTGCTGACCATCGAGCCAGGCTTCTACTTTATTGATATGCTCCTCGAACCTCACCGCCACAACCACCACTTTAACTGGAGCAAAATCGAGGCCTTGCGGCCTTATGGCGGCATCCGCACCGAGGATAATATCGTTATGCGGGCAAATGGTGCGGAGAACTTAACCCTTAAGGCGACAGTTTAAGGCTATTTGCACTCGCAATTAAAGCGGTATCCTGTATGGTCGAGGGTGAGAATGGAGGTTTTGTCCTTGTGCCAGTCGCCTAGGACGATACGCAGGCACTCCCCCCTCCGCCTTCGGCACCTCCCCCCGCAAGCGGGTGGAGGGAAATAAGATGCACATCCTGCCGATGGGTATGGCCATGAATAAGCCAGTCCGCCCCAAACTTCTCCATAATTTGAGCGGTAAACTCAGGATTGACATCCATAATCTGAGCCGATTTATGCTGCTTGTCCTGCTTGCTCTTGGCCCGAATTTTCTGGGCAATAAAGAGCCGCCACCAAAGGGGCAGGCAGAGAAAAAGCTTCTGCCGCCATTTTTGGTGAACTTTTTTGCGAAAGGCCTGGTATTTGACATCATCAATGCAGAGGGTATCGCCATGGCAGATGAGGATCTTTTTGCCATATAAATCCAGCAGATGATAATCAGGCAAGAGCATCATGCCTGTTTCTCGGGCAAAGCGTTTGCCAATCAGAAAATCCCGATTGCCACAGATAAAATAGCAGGGGGTTCCGCCTGCGGTCAGGTTTTTAAGGGCTTGTTTCACACTGGCTATCAGGTCGGACTGCTCATCATCGCCGATCCAAAAGTCAAAGAGATCGCCTAGAATATAAACCGCCTTGGCAAGCGGGGCATCTTGGGCTAAAAATTGCAAAAAATGGGCCGTGATTTCAGGCTCATTTTCGCTGAGATGGAGATCGGCGATAAAGTAATACATAGTGGTTACATCAAATAAAGTGAGAAAATTTGCAGGATTTTTTGAAAATCTGACCGCTTGCAGGCTTTCTTTGTTAGAATAGCCGCAAAAGATTATAGCAAATTGAGGGCAAAAAATGACAATCGCTCGTTATCATTCTTATGAATCCTGTGGCACGGTGGACGGCCCAGGCATTCGTTTTATCTTATTCTTGCAGGGCTGCCTGATGCGTTGCAAATATTGCCATAACCGGGATACCTGGGACTTGGATGGGGGCAAGGAAATTTCCGTTGAAGACCTGATGAAGGAAGTGGTGACCTACAAGCACTTTATGAAGGCCACGGGTGGCGGTGTAACCGCTTCAGGCGGGGAAGCCGTGCTGCAAATGGAATTTGTGCGGGATTGGTTCCGGGCCTGCAAGGAAGAGGGCATTAACACCTGCTTGGACACCAACGGCTTTGTGCGTAACTACAGTGCGGTGGTGGATGAAATGTTGGATGTCACCGACCTGGTTATGCTGGATCTCAAACAACTCAACGATGAAATCCACCAAAACCTGATTGGCGTGCCCAACAAACGCACCCTAGACTTTGCCCGCTACCTGCATAAACGCAACCAAAAAACCTGGATCCGTTATGTAGTCGTGCCGGGCTATACTGACGATGATGATTCGGTGCATAAGCTGGGCCAGTTTATTGAGGGCATGACCAATATTGAGAAGGTGGAACTCCTGCCTTATCATCGCCTAGGCGCTCATAAGTGGAAGACCTTGGGGGTGGAATACGAGCTGGAAGATGTCGCCCCTCCAACTAAGGAATCCCTGGAGCATATCAAGGGGATTTTGGAAGGTTATGGCCACGTTGTGAAATATTAACCTTGAACCTGATAAAAAATAAAGCAGCCTAGGGCTGCTTTGTTTTTTGCCTTACGAGCGTTTCATAATCTCGAAAAATTCATCGTTGGTTTTGGCCACCATCAATTTATCAATAAGGAATTCCATGGCCTCGACCTCGCCCATTGGGTTGAGGATTTTGCGCAAAATCCACATTTTTTGCAGCTCTTCAGGTGTGGTAAGCAGATCTTCCTTACGAGTACCTGAACGGTTAAAGTCGATGGCTGGGAAGACACGGCGTTCGGCAATTTTGCGAGAAAGGTGGAGTTCCATATTACCGGTTCCCTTAAACTCTTCAAAAATCACCTCATCCATTTTGGAGCCAGTATCGACTAGAGCCGTCGCAATAATGGTTAAGCTGCCACCTTCTTCCACATTACGGGCTGCACCAAAGAAGCGTTTTGGACGGTGCAGGGCATTGGCATCCACACCACCCGAGAGGATCTTACCCGAGGCCGGGGTCACGGTGTTGTAGGCACGAGCTAAACGAGTGATGGAGTCTAAGAGAATCACCACATCTTTTTTGTGTTCAACCGAACGCTTGGCCTTTTCAATCACCATTTCAGCCACTTGAACGTGGCGGGTGGCTGGCTCATCAAAGGTGGAAGCAATCACTTCGCCCTTGACTGAACGCTGCATTTCGGTTACCTCTTCAGGCCGTTCATCAATCAAGAGAACAATCAACTCACACTCAGGGTAGTTGTGGGTAATGCTTTGGGCGATATTTTGCAGTAAAACGGTTTTACCGGCCTTTGGCGGGGCTACAATCAAGCCACGCTGGCCCTTACCGATTGGGGAGGCAAGGTCTAAGATACGGGCGGTTAAGTCTTCAGTTGAGCCATTGCCACGTTCCATACGCAGGCGGGAGTTGGCATGTAGGGGGGTTAGGTTTTCAAAAAGGATTTTACTGCGAGAGACTTCAGGACGGTCGTCATTGACTTCATCAACCTTGAGGAGGGCAAAATAGCGTTCTCCTTCTTTAGGTGGGCGAATCTTGCCCTCGATCTTGTCGCCTGTTTGCAGGTTGAAACGGCGAATTTGGCTAGGCGAAACATAGATGTCATCTGGGCCAGCTAAATAAGAGCTGTCTGCTGAACGCAGGAAGCCGAAACCGTCTGGCAAAATTTCTAATACGCCACCGCCGAAGATGTCTTCGCCGCTCTTGGCGTGATGTTTAAGGATGGCAAAAATAATGTCTTGTTTACGTTGGCGGGCTAAATTTTCCAAGCCCATTTGGCCTTCACCGATTTCAACCAAGGTCGAAACTGGCGTATTTTTCAGTTCTGTAAGATGCATAGGAAGGGTATTTCTTTGTTGTAAAAATGAGAAAAGTGTTCTAAGACAAGTGTTGTCAGAATTGTGATGGCGAAGAATACAGCAAATGCAGGGTTTTTGCAAATTTTTTATCGTTTTCAACCGCTTGCAAGGTCTTTTGGAGGGAACTTGAGCAAATAACCCAAACAAATGTGAGCTAAATCACATTTTTATGATGAGAGCAGGATTATTGGGGGATTGGTTGCTATAATTCTTGCCCTTTTTTCTTATCGGCACCAGCCTAGAGGCTGGCGCCATCCGTATTTGCTGATTAACAAGCGGATAAAAAAACCTTATTTTTTACAAGTCATCAAGGATTTCCTATGAACAGAAGACGTTTTATTCAACTGGGCGCCAGTGCCATGCTGGTCTTGTCTGCCCCTAAATTTGCCTGGGCTAACGGTGCTCAAAAGGTGGATTTGCGTGTGATTGCCACCACCGACCTACACGGTTTCTTAACCGATTTTGACTACTACAAGGACGCTCCAACCGAAAAATTCGGCTTTACCCGCACGGCTTCTCTCATTAAGCAGGCCCGGGAAGAGGTCAAAAACAGTGTCTTGGTGGATAACGGCGACCTGATTCAGGGCAACCCGATTTCTGACTACCAGGCAGCCAAAGGCTCCAAAGAGGGCAAGCCTGAGCCGTCAATTCTAGCCCTTAATGCCATGAATTATGATGTGGGTACACTCGGTAACCATGAATTTAACTATGGTTTGGACTATTTAGATACTGCCCTCAAACAGGCCAAGTTCCCGATTATCAATGCCAATATTGTGCGGGCCGATAATGGCGAGCCAATGTACCAGCCTTACTTGATCCAAGAAAAAGAGGTGGTGGACAGCAGCGGCAAGAAAGAGACGGTCAAAATCGGCTATATCGGTTTTGTGCCGCCGCAGGTCATGGTTTGGGACAAGGCCAACCTAGAAGGCAAGGTTCAGGCTCATGATATTGTGAAAACCGCTGAAAAATATGTGCCAATCGTCAAGGCTGCTGGAGCCGATATTATCGTGGCCTTAGCCCATACTGGCCCGTCTGATGAACCTTACAAGGAAGGAGCGGAAAACTCGGCCTTCTACTTGGCCGATGTCAAGGGCATTGATGCGGTGATTTTCGGCCACTCCCACCGTCTTTTCCCGAATAAGGAATTTGCCCAATCGCCAAATGCTGATATTGAAAAAGGCACTTATAAGGGCGTGCCAGAATCCATGGCTGGCTACTGGGGCAACCACATCAGCGTGGTGGATCTGAGCCTGGCCAAAGAGGGCGATAAGTGGGCTGTGGTGGACGGAAAGGCCGCATTACGCCCAATTTATGATAACGAGAAAAAGGCCGCTGCCGTTGAGCCACATGCTCAAATTGTCGAACTCTTAGCCCCAATCCACACCGCTACCCGTGAGTTTGTTTCCCAACCGATTGGCACAGCGACCGACAATATGTACAGCTACCTGGCCCTGATTCAAGACGACCCGACTATTCAAATCGTCAATCAGGCCCAAAAGGCCTATGTGGAAAATGTGGTCAAGGGCCTGCCAGAATTGGCCGGTATTCCGATTTTGAGTGCCGGCGCCCCATTTAAGGCGGGTGGCCGTAAGAACGATCCGAACGGCTTTACCGAAGTGGACAAGGGCCAGCTGACCTTCCGCAATGCGGCCGATCTCTACCTCTATCCAAATACCCTGGTTGTGGTCAAGGTAACTGGCGAGCAGCTCAAGGAATGGTTGGAGTGCAGTGCGGGGATGTTCAAGCAAATTGATCCAGCAAGCTCAGAGCCACAAGCCCTCTTAGACTGGACAGGATTCCGCACCTATAACTTTGACGTGATCGATGGGGTTAATTACCAATACGACATCACCCAGCCAGCCCGCTATGATGGGGATTGCAAGCTGATTAACCCGAATTCTCACCGAGTGGTTAATCTAACCTTTGAAGGCAAGCCAGTCGATCCAAAAGCGGAATTCTTGATTGCCACCAACAACTACCGGGCCTACGGCGGCAAGTTCCCTGGCACAGGTGGGGAGCAGGTGGTCTTTGCTGCCCCTGATGAAAACCGTCAAGTGCTGGCCAACTACATCAGCAGCGAAAGCCAGGCCAAGAGCAGTGTCAATCCAGCAGCCGACAATAACTGGCGGATCGCCCCGATTGCAGCCAAGGCCAAGTTAGATGTTCGGGTGGAAACCTCCCCAAGCGACAAGGCCAAGGCCTTTATCAAGGACAAGGCCCAGTATCCGATGGAATATCTCAACAATGATGAAGTAGGCTTTGCGGTTTATCGGGTGGATTTGACCAAATAATCTAACTCACTCAAATGAACAAGGGGTGGAAATTTGCAAGTTTTCTGCAAATCTCCACCCCTTGCTTTTAAGCCTATCTCAAATCAAAGAGCAAGAACTCCACACTACCTTGTGTGGCCAACTCCAGCAGGCTTTCTTGACGAATGCCCAGGGCATCGCCTGCCTCAAGTGGTTGGCCATTCACCGTCAATTCTCCCTTAACCATTTGCAGCCAATAGCGGCGGTTGGGGGCAAGTGCCAGCGTCTGGTTTTGGGCTGTGCTGAACTGATAACGCCAGAGCTTCATATCTTGATAGACCTTGAAAGACCCAGCCTCTTCATTTGGGGAGAGAATGAGGGTACCGCCCTCTTGGTCGGCAAAGGCCCCCTGGGCATAGCGTGGAGTAATGCCCTTTTGGCTTGGGATAATCCAAATCTGGAGCAGGTGCAAGACCTCATCAGGGCTAGGATTAACCTCCGAGTGCATAATGCCCGTGCCGGCCGACATAATTTGAAACTCGCCGGCCTTGACCTCCGTTTGGTTGCCCATGCTGTCCTTGTGGGCCACACGGCCTTTTAGGACGTAGGTCAGGATTTCCATATCGTGGTGGGGGTGCATGCCAAAGCCGTAGCCTTGGGCGATCCAGTCTTCATTGATAACCCGCAGATCGGAAAAATGGATATGGGCGGGGTCGTAATAATCAGCAAAAGAGAAGCTGTGGCGGCTTTCCAGCCAAGAGGTTTGGCCGAGGCCACGTTCATTGGATTTTCTAACTTGTAACATAAGTGTTCCTTATTCTGTATTTTTGATGGCTCTAGTTTACCCTTTTCTTAAAATAGATAAAGATGAATATTATTAATTTATTCTTTACTATTAGTAAACATACAAGGGGTTTGAATTTGCACAAAATTTGCAAAAGGCAGAATTTGATAAAAAGGTTATTTTCTCTTTGACTAACTTGCCCACAGTCTGTAATATACGCACCCTATGCAAAAGGTAAAACTACCCCTTACAATTCAACCCCATAAAGACGCCCAGCGTCGAATGGACTATGATGGCTATCTTTCTCAAAGCCTTTTTAGCCGTTTGGGAGAATTTGTAGGACAGGTGCAAAGCGATGCACAAGTTACACTCTCGTTATATGTCGATCCACAGAAACTGACCGTGCTCAAGGGCACAGCCAGGATTGAGGTGGAGCTAGAATGTCAACGTTGTAGTAACCCATTTACGCAAACGCTCGACTGCACATTTTGTTTCAGTCCAGTGTCAAATATGAATCAGGTGGACGATTTGCCCGAAATCTATGAACCCGTTGAACTCAACGAATTTGGTGAAGTAGATTTATTAGCCTTGATTGAAGATGAATTTATCCTCAATTTACCGCTGATCCCGATGCATAATGCTGAACACTGTGAAGTGTCCGTGGCAGAACAGGTTTTCGGTGAGCTTCCCCAAGAAGCAGAAAAGCCAAACCCGTTCGCTGTATTAGCTAATTTAAAGCAAAAGTAATTTAGGAGTATAGCCAATGGCTGTTCAACAGAACCGTAAAACTCGTTCTAAACGTGGTATGCGTCGTTCACACGATGCCTTAACAACTGCCGCAGTATCAGTAGATGCACGTGGTGAAACTCACTTACGCCACCATGTAAGTGCTGACGGTTTCTACAAGGGTCGTAAAATCAAGTAAGTTACGCACTTGAAGTAGAATGGAAAATGGGAGCTTTCAGGCTCCCATTTTGTTTTCCGGCTTTTCTTCTTTTTTAGGCCATAAGCGTGTAAAATTACCGCCATATCGTAAATATTGAGAAAGATTATGTACAGTAAAATTTTAGCCACAGGCAGCTACTTACCTGCTCAAATCCGCACCAATGCCGATTTAGAAAAAATGGTGGATACCTCTGATGAATGGATTTTCACCCGTTCTGGCATGAAGGAACGCCGCATTGCCGGGGCTGACGAAACCGTGGCCAGTATGGGGGCAGAAGCTGCCAAACGCAGCCTAGAACAGGCGGGGATTGACCCGAACGAAATTGATCTGATTGTCGTGGGCACGACTACCAACTCCCACGCCTACCCTAGTGCCGCCTGCCAAATTCAGGGTTTATTAGGTATTCAAGATGCCATTTCCTTTGATGTGGCCGCAGCCTGTACTGGCTTTGTTTATGCGCTGGGCGTGGCAGATAAGTTTATTCGGGCGGGATCGGTCAAAAAGGCCCTGGTGATTGGGGCAGATCTGAATTCCCGTGTTTTAGATGAAACTGACCGTAGCACCGTGGTGCTTTTCGGTGACGGGGCAGGCGCTGTTATTCTTGAGGCTAGTGAAGAAGCTGGTATTCTTTCAACGCATTTACATTCATCCTCTGATACCGACTATATGTTGGCCCTGCCGGCTCAACAGAGAGGCGATGAAAAATCGGGTTTTATCCAAATGCAGGGCAATGCTACCTTCAAACTTGCAGTAGGCCAGCTTTCCAGCGTGGTGGAAGAAACCCTGGAAGCCAACAACCTACAAAAATCAGACATTGACTGGCTGGTACCCCATCAGGCCAATATCCGCATTATTGCTGCAACCGCCAAAAAACTGGAAATGGATATGTCGCAAGTCGTACTGACGGTTGAAAAATACGGCAATAACAGTGCAGCCACCGTGCCTGTTGCCCTAGATGAAGCCGTGCGTGATGGCCGCATCCAACGAGGTCAGCTCCTCCTGCTCGAAGCCTTCGGCGGCGGCTGGACCTGGGGATCGGCCCTGGTTCGATTCTAACTCTACAAGCGGTGGCGATTTGCAAAAAATGTGCAAATTTGAGCCGCTTGCAACTGATATAAAAACAATAAAAACATGGAACAAATAACTTTCGCAGATAAAAAACGCAAAACTGTAGAACGGGCTGAATTTACCCAAGATGGCCGCTACCTCCGCAAGGTACGGAGCTTCGTGCTGAGAACAGGCCGGTTGAGCGACTATCAGCGTGATATGATGAATAATAACTGGGCGACACTAGGCCTAGACTATCAGGCCCAACCCTTTGATTTTGCCCAGATTTTTGGGAACTCCAACCCGGTTATTTTGGAAATTGGCTTTGGTATGGGCAAGTCTTTGGTTGAAATGGCTGCAACCAATCCTGATCGCAACTATATCGGCATTGAAGTCCACACCCCGGGTGTGGGTGCCTGTATTGCCTATGCCAAGGAAAAGAATGTCACCAACCTGAGGGTTATCTGCCACGATGCCACTGAAATCCTGCGGGATGCCATTGCAGATAGCTCGCTAGGTGGCCTCCAGCTCTACTTCCCCGATCCTTGGCAGAAGGCCAAGCACCACAAACGCCGGATTGTTCAGCCTGTGTTTGTGGAAAAGGTCTTGGCTAAGCTGACTACAGGTGGCTTTATCCACTTTGCCACAGACTGGGAAAACTATGCCGAATGGATGCTAGAAACCCTGCAAGGTTTTGGGGCGGAATTGGAAAATACCTCAGCCACTAATGATTTTATCCCCCGCCCGGATTTCCGCCCCCTGACCAAGTTTGAAGAACGTGGGCAGAAGCTGGGGCACGGCGTGTGGGATCTTTACTTTGTGAAAAAGGCATAAAAAAACCGCCTGTTGAGGCGGTTTCTTATGATAAAATAATCAACGGACATTTCGTCTAGGTGGGTCTGCTAACAGTCCCACCAGTAGCCGCTAGTGGGGCTGTTTTGCAGATCTTGTGATTAACTTTCACAAGGAGCGAGAAATGAAACGTTTTATCATGTTTCTCATCGTCTTTCTGCTATGCCTACTACTAAAAGGTAGTACAGCGTCTATTGGAATTTAGCAGATTAACCTTAAAGGGTCGAGTTGTCGCTCGACCCTTTTAAATATATGCCTTTTTCGCTTAAAAATCAAGGCAAGTATTCACACCTCATGGGAGAAAAAATGAAACCTTTAATTACAGCTGGTATGCTTGCCCTATTGGCCAGTAGCCTAGCAGGTGCCGCAGAAACCCGAGTAATTGGTTCAGTTGATACCAATTTCAAGCTCCTGGGCCGAGATGATCATATCGAAATTGCTACCTTTAATGATGAAAAGATCCCCAATGTTTCTTGCTATATTTCTTATGCCAAGAAAGGTGGGTTGAAAGGGGCAATCGGGATTGCAACCGACAGCTCAGACGCCTCTATTCACTGCATTTCCAATAGCCCAGTGGATCAGGCCCTATTTGATAAATTGCCCCAAAAAGAGCGGGTATGGAGAAAACGTTCAGACCTATTTTTCAAAACCATGCAAGTGGTTCGTTTTAAAGATGCCCAAAACAAGGCCCTTGTCTATTTAACCTACAGCGACAAATTAGTGGACGGCAGCCCTAAAAATGCCATTACTGTCGTTCCCATCACTTTTAAATAACACTCAAAGGAGTAACTTATGATTCAACGTAACCGCAGACAACGCAAAAAAATGCACTTGGCTGAATTCCAAGAATTGGGCTTTTTAGTCAAATTCCAATTTGCTGAAGGCACAGGCATTGACCAAATCGACAGTACAGTAGATCGCTTTATTGATGAAGTCATCAAAGCCAACGGTTTAGCCTATGAAGGCAATGGCTATTTGCATTGGGAAGGCTTGGTCTGCCTAGAACAACTTGGCAAATGTGACGAATCCCACCGCCAACTGGTCAAAACTTGGTTAGAAAACAATGGCCTAACCCAAATTGAAGTCAGCGAATTGTTCGACATCTGGTGGGATTTCCCGACAGATTTATAAGATTCAAATCCACCTTAATGGGTGGATTTTTTGTTTAAGAGCCTTTTCCACCAGGTTTGATTCTCCAAGTACCACAATACTGTTTTACGCATACCCGACTCAAAACTCTCTTGGGGTTTCCAACCTAATTCTTGCTCAATTTTAGTGCTATCAATAGCATAACGAACATCGTGTCCTGGCCTGTCCTGAACGTGTTGGATTAAATCTGAATATTTTTTTACGCCATAAGGTTTATTAAGCACCCGTTCTTCTAATAAATCACAAATAAGGAGTATGACTTCCAGGTTGGTTGTTTGATTATTGCCACCAATATTATAGGTTTGGCCAGCTTTTCCTTGGATAAGTACCTTATACAAGGCAGCAGCATGATCTTCTACAAATAACCAATCCCGAATCTGTTGGCCATTCCCATAAACAGGTAAGGGTTTTCCCGCCAAAGCATGGGTAATCATAAGTGGAATGAGCTTTTCAGGGAATTGATATGGACCGTAGTTATTAGAGCAGTTAGTAATTATGGTCGGTAAACCATAAGTGCGTTGCCAAGCTCTAACCAAGTGATCACTAGAAGCCTTTGAGGCGGAATAAGGACTACTTGGGGCATAAGGCGTGGTTTCTAAGGCAGGAAGGCCTTCAATACCTAAATCTCCATAGACTTCATCGGTAGAAATATGGTGGAAGCGGAAGGTTGATTTCCTTTCTTGGCTCAAGCCATCCCAATAAGTTCTCGCTGCTTCCAGTAAAACGTAGGTTCCAACAATATTGGTTTGGATAAAGGCGGATGGGCCATTGATTGAGCGATCCACATGGCTTTCGGCGGCCAAGTGCATGACGCAGTCGGGTTGGTATTGCTTAAAAACCCTATCAAGATTTTGCGCATCACAAATATCCACCTGCTCAAAGATATAACGTGGGTTATTTACTATGGATTCAAGGGATTCAAGATTACCTGCATAGGTAAGTTTATCAACATTGATGACCTTATCTTGGGTCTTATGAATGATATGACGAACGACTGCGGAGCCGATAAAGCCGGCGCCGCCTGTGATTAGGATGGTTTTCATGGGACTATCTTGCTCCAAACCCAGTTAGCATTGTTTTCAGAGTCTTAAAAATAATAAGAATATCTAGCCATAAGGAAAAATGCTTAATATAATAAAAATCGTGTTCAATTTTAATTTTTGTATCATCCACATCAGCGGCATACCCATGAACAACCTGAGCCCAGCCAGAAATACCAGGTTTAACAATGTGTCGATAATTATAAAAAGGAATTTGTTTTTCAAATTCATCAACAAATGCTTTTTGTTCAGGACGAGGGCCAATAAGACTCATATCTCCTTTTAATACATTAAAAAATTGGGGTAACTCATCAATTCGAGTTGTACGGATAAATCTCCCAATGCGTGTAACACGCATATCTTCGGTAGATGCAAATTTTGCACCATCTTTTTCAGAATCTTTACACATACTTCTAAACTTGTAGATATTAAACTCTTTACCGCCTTGCCCTACACGCTTTTGAATAAACATAGCTCCTCCTTCACTCTCTAATCGAATAGCAAGTGCCGTAATCAACATAATAGGAAGTGTAATTGGGAGTGTGGCTAATATAAGTATAATATCAATTATTCTCTTAACAAGCGAATAAACAGGTGAGGGTAATAATGACCCTAAATCGTTTTCGTACATATGTTGAATTTTTACTCTACCTGTCAAAGATTCTTCTAATTGCCTTACATTATAAACGGGAATACTGTTTAATACACAAGAGGCCAAAAATGTTTGCCATTCATTGGATAGTTCTTTAGAGTGAAGGTCTGCAACAATCGCATTAATTCTTCTTTGAGGAAGCTCCGGCTTAATTAGCTCAATCCACTCAACATTAGAAATTCTATCAATATTTATAGCTTTTCCTAAAGCAACAAAAGCAATTTTAGGAATAATCCATCTTCTTGCTAAGAAATAGCCAATAAAACAGAATGTTAATGTTGAAAAGAAATTAACTAATAAAAATTGGACTGAATATTCTAAACGAAATAAGGTTAATACACCTAAAACTATGAAGTACCAAGAAAACACAGTAGATAAAATAAAGCTACTTGATTTGTTTCCTGGATATTTCATCAATGCTCTGAGTGTTATTGCTATACCAACAAAAGATATGCTGGTTGCAACAATCGAATTTGAGCGAGTATCCAATATCCAAGGTTTATTTTCCCATAAGAAAAAAGCAGGCATAAAAACTGTAAAACAAATGCCTAAAATAGAAAGCACTGTTGTGCTGAATAGCAATCTCTCATACCAAAGAGAATGGCGTTTAGGTTGTTTTCTAAACATAAATAAATGCTCCAATATCACTATAGTGCTTCATTAGTATGCGAAATAATAGATAAAATTTTCTGATTGATTTTATTTGCATCAAAATATTTTTCAGCCATCTCTCGAGAATGTTTCCCCATTGAAATCAACGAATCAGGGTTTTCAATTAAATAAAGCATTTTTTCAGCTAATAGATCTGGCTTCCATTTCGGAATCAGAAAACCATTTTTTCCCTGAATCACCGTTTCTCGACATCCTGGAACATCTGTGGTAATGATGGCACGGCCTGCTGCCATCGCCTCTTGAGTGCTAAATGGCATTCCTTCTCTATAAGAAGGCAATACAAATGCAGAGCTTCCTGAAACCCACTCCATTACATTATCAACAAAGCCAGGATAAATAATATACTCGTTTTCAATATAAAAATTTAACTCTTGTTCTGATAACGATCCTGGATTTTCCTTGTCAAGGCCACCTAGAACCTTAAATTGTACCTCAGGGTATTTTTCTTTAACAATTTTTGCTGCATTTAAATATTCGTGGATGCCTTTTTCTTTTAGTAAGCGTCCTACAAATATAAAAGAAATTGGCTGAATTGGAACAGGGGTTGCTGGGAAATGCGTTAAATCGACCCCTATTCCTCCAAGAACATCATATTTCTGGGTTTTGATTTGGTATCGCTCAAGCAAATCTTTAGGGTCATCCTTATTTAGGAATAAGACCAAATCTGCCTTAGGCAGTGCTAATTTATATAAAAAAACTTGAACATTTCGGATAATTTTGGTTTTGAGAGGCTCTTTTCCTGGCTGTTCAGTAAAGAAAAAGCCTAACCCTTCAATCATTGCGATAATTTTGGGTACTTTGGCTTGACTAGCAGCTAAGGTGCCATAAATAGCAGGCTTAGTAAAGCTAGAAATGACGACATCAGGAGAGATTTCCTTAAATATGGCACTTAAGGCTTTTATGCTCTTAAAATCAGCAAAGGGGTTCATCCCTCCACGGCTTAAGGCATAATCAAGGGGAATCGCTCCTAGCTTTTCGACTTCTTTTTTTGTTTCTTTCGTAAAGTCTGTTGCCATCGCATAGACTTGATAACCATGTTTTACCAGAAATTTGATTAAGTGCCGGCGGAAGCCTAAAACTGAATGTGCAATATTATTTAATAAAATGATTTTTTTCATAGTTGCTACTTAGGTTCTTTGTTATTGAGATTTTTTGTTGTAGATTTCCAACCATTTATTTACCACAGTTTCTAAAGAATAGTGTTCTTTAATATGCTTTCTTGCATGTTTCCCTAAATATTCTCGTTTTTCTAATGGCAAATGTATTGTCTCTAACATTTTTGTTGCAAGTGCTTGGCTATCTTGAATAGGAACAAGAAAACCATATTCTCCAATCACCTCTAGTGTTCCTCCGCAATCTGTTGCAACAATCACATTTTCACATGCCATTGCCTCACCAATAACTAGCGGTAATCCTTCATAATGTGAAGACATCACATAGGTATCTGCACTATTCATGATGGCTGGAATATCACGTCTTAAACCTAAAAACCTTACACTGTCTGCAATCCCTAGGTCAATCGCCTTCTGTTTCAATGTTGGCTCTAATTCACCAGTTCCAACAATGCATAGGTGACAATCTTGTGCCGCTTGTTTTACAATAGAAAAGGCCTGCAATAGGTTAGGATAATCTTTTTGAGGGGTTAAGCGCCCTACTGCGACAAAAAGCTGAGTTGAGTCAGAAATTTGAAGTTCTTTTCTGGTGGCTATACGAGCATCATTATCCTTATAAAAAAGAGCAATATCAATACCATTTGGTATTGCTAACATTTGCCCTTTCTTAACTGCTTTTTTTTCGATAAAGGCCTCTACTGCATCTTGACTTACATTTGTATTTAAATCCGATAAAAAATTAGTCAGCCTATAGGCTAACATTCTTAATCTTCCTCCTTCATTAGTATTATGAGCTGTATTAATCATCATTGGTGTTTTGGTTGTAAATTTTAATAATCTTGCCATTATATTGGCATGAAACATATGCGAATGAATAATATCTGGATTATACTGCCTAACTTCTTTTCTTAAAGCTAAATAGGCCTTAACGAAACCAATTGGATTTTTAGTCATATTTAAGAAGAATACATTTACCTTTTTATCTCTTGGATAAATGACTGAGCTAGGTTTTTCTGTTAGGGAAATAATTTTAATCTCATGCCCTTTAGCTGACATCATGTCAGCTAAATCACAGACTTGCTTTTCTGCACCACCTGTACCAAGGCCGGTTATAATAAAGAGAATTTTCATGATAAATTGAACCGTCTATTTCTATGTAAAACAAACAAAAACATCACAAAGAAGTTAAAAAATAGGAAGGTTGGTCCTGATAGTTTAACCAGTGCAAAGGATATAAGAGCTTTTTCTTTAAAAGAGAAGCTAGAATGTAGAATTAAGCATAAAGAAATAAGTAAAACCAAACTTCCTATGAAAATGCCATACTGAATAAACGGTGTGAAATAATATGTCATGTCGTATAAGGCTTCATAAAAAGCAGGAGCATTGCTGTCTTTTCCTACAAATCCCAATCCAGTTAGAAATATATTTGAATTGGATAGAAAGTAGTCTAAGATTGCAAGTTTAACATTGTTGCTTCCATCGTTTCCTGAAGAGAAAGACTCTATTCTTTGAAGGAGGTAATCTTGAAAAAGAAATCCTAGTAAGATTAATATAATGATACCTAATAAGAATTTTGAGAAAGAGCTTGTATATGTTATTAATATATAAGTAAAAGCCAATAATACACCTAATGTTGAAAAGGTTAATAGTATACTTATTATGCCTAATAGTACAGACCAATCTATATTCTTATTAAGAATATAATACAAGGTTAAAAGCCCAAACATAATTCCTGAATGAATGGCAGGTTCACTGGTTAAGCCTGTAGGTCTATACGAGATTTCTGAATAGCCTGAATAAAGGCTTCTTACGCCTGTGCCTCCCAATAATTTTGATAAGTCTAGTTCAAGGTCAAGCACATAAAAGGAGATAAACTGTAAAATGACCATAAATGCAGAAAGGATTATGGCTATTTTTAATATGTTTTTAAGGCTACTTATATTTAACTTCTTACTTATATAGTCATACATTAGTATGGCACAGCCCACCCAAAATAAGGTTCTTAATGTGTTTAGCCAAAATATTTGACGATATTCAAGATGGGAATATTGTCCTATGCTCAGTAAAGCCATCAAAGCAAGGATTAAAAAGAAAAATAAAAATACAGATATAGAAATTTTTGGGTGAGTCATATAGGCAGAAAGAATGATAAGCCCAAAACCTAGTATTTGAGAACCATAAGCTATGATCGGTGCATTAATTTCTACTATAGAAAAAATCAGTAAGAAAAATGCTACAAAAACAGGCTTATAACGATAAGATTTACTGTTCACAGAATATTTATCCATTTTTCAATTATACTTTCCAGATTAAATTTTGTTTTTACCTGCTCCTTCGCACATACACTCATTTGGTAATATTCATCCTCAGGCAAGGACATCATTTTTACTAGCCCTTGCACTAAATTACCAATCTGCTCTGGTTTGCAAAGAAAACCATTTTTACTCTGTTCAATAATTTCACTTGGTCCAGTAATACAATCAAAGGCTACCACAGGCAAACCAAAAGATTGTGCTTCAAGTAATACCATAGGCAGCCCCTCAAATAGAGAACTTAAACAAAAGACAGATGCTTGTTGATAATATTGTTCTATTTTGTTAGAAAAAGGATAAATAGTTACTGAGTTTACTAAATTTAGTGATGTAATTAACTCTTCCAATTTTGCCTTATCTTCCCCTTCTCCCACAATTTGCAGCTGCCAGCCTTCACTTATAGTGTGTTTTTTGGCTTCTGCCCAAGCCTGTAATAATAAATCAAAGCCTTTTTGATGGGTTAAGCGCCCTACAGCCAGCACAGTTTTATAAGCTAATGAGGGTTGATTAGCACTTACTGCATAAGGAGAAGGGTTGGGGATAGCAATAAGCTCCGCCCTACCGTAAGTTTTATCTAACCAAATTGTCTTATCTTTTTCAGTTAAGGTAACAATTGTATCAGAAAACAAACGAGATGTGTGGCGGGCAAGGCGTCGTAACCGTTTACCCAGATCAACATTATAATTAAAATGTTCCCAAGTAATATGCTTGATTTTGAGGCCAAACACCGCTGGCAAAGAAAAAAGTGAAAGCATTGATTCTACAACGATGAGCGTATCAATTTTATGCTGTATCAAAAAAGATCTTAACTGACTAACAGTTGAAAAATAACTTTTAGTAGCCGAAACAGGCTGAGCGTGCAGCTGGTAATTTTCAATACTTGGATGTAAAGCAAAGAAAGGTGATAAGCCTTGGGATAAATTCAGCATAATGACAGGATACCCTTTTTCTGCTAAGGCATTTGCAATGGAGGTAGAAACACGTTCTGTTCCTCCCGAGTGGTTTAGGTTACCACCAAAAAAACAAATTTTTTTCATTATTTGTTCCTTTTTGAAAAAGGTGTAAAAAGAAAGCTTAACAGTGTAAATAGGGTATTGGTTGCTTCTCTTCTTTCTGAAAAAGACTTAGATAAATGGTTTGCCATTTGGGAAAAACGAATGACTGTTTTAATTAGAGCCATAGGATTTTTTAACCATACATAGGTTGGTATTTCTTTTAGCATAACACTTCTAGATATATAATGTCCTTGTGCATGCTTAAACAAGCTACTTTTACTTAATCTATTTTCAGTTTCATCATCAAAAAATAGGCTCAATGCATCAGGGGAATAGATAAACTCATAGCCTGCTGAAGCCGTTTTAACATAAAACCAGATTTCTGGAATAAATTTTATATCTGAGGCTATTGGGTAAAGAATTTTTTTAATCAGGTCTGTTTTTAAAATATCAATTCTTTCGCCAAAATTCCCAGAAGAGGAAAATTCATCAAACCAGCTTTGCTCAATGGAATTATCTGAAATTTTTCTCCCACTAGGTTTTTGAGTAATGTTACTCAGAGCCAAACACCTTAGCCCAATAATATTCTCTTTTTCTAAGAAATTAATGTTTGCATTTAATATGTTAAATAGGCTCTTAGGTTGTAATGCATCATCAGAATCTAGCCCAATAAAATATTGCCCTTTTGCGTTCAAAACAGCCCGATTCCAGGTGGCTTGTTTCCCTTTATTTTCTTGAGAAAGATAAACAATATTTAATCTTTTTTCATTGAGAATCTCTTGGACAAGCACTTCGGTATTGTCTGTTGAACCATCATTAATCAAGATCCATTCAATATTATTTAAGTTGTCTTGTTTTAAAATACTTTCATAACAACGTCTTAAAGTGTGCTCTCGATTGTAACTTGGTGTAAATATGCTGACTTTAATTTCATCCATGGTTTAATTTTCTCCGTAAAACAAAAACTGAAAACATCATCATAATAAAATAATTTAAAATATAAATTAAAGAAAGTGAGTCTATCTGTAAAATATCAAAAGCAATATAATAACTAATGCTCATTATTAAGGTTAGCAATGCCCACTTAAAAAGAATGTAATTGGCTAGTTTTTCTCGGTATAGATATTGCATAACCACTGTGTCAATACTAAAGAACACCAAGACAATAATCATCTGTTGAGCAATGGTAATAGCAAGGGTATAGTTGCTACCGTAAACAAAAGTTATAAAATATGGTAGTAAAAAATACCCAATAGAGCCACATAGCATTGCTAAACAAGATGTTATCCCTATAAACCTTATTAAGTTTTGCTTAATTATCTTTTTCTCTGCCTTAATATAGACTAGCTTTGGTGCGATAGATTGTACTACTATTCCTAGCAGTAAAAAACCTTGTTCCATAAGTTGAACTGCAATGCCATACTGGCTTAATGTTTCATAAGAATAATAGTGTTCTACAAAAAATCTATCTAGCCGTTGAAACAAATACATAAATAGTAAGGCAGGCCAAAATCTCAACCCTCTAAAAAATAAAATTTTAAATATCTTAGTGTTAAATTTAATTTTTAACTGTTCTTTAGATAAATAAACAAGAACTAAAAAACAAATAGCAATAAAAGCAGATTCTATCGTTCTTGCTAATGGAATAAGTATGTTGTTATATTCTATTAGAAAGTGAAAACATAAGAGAACTATTGAGACTCGGGTAACTAGTCCGAATAATCTAACTAAAGAAACTTTTAAAATTTTTACTTTTGCCTGGTAGTAATTAGCTACAACACCAAATGGCTCAGCAAAAATCAAAAAAAAGGAAAGAATAAATATATATGATTTTACAGTTTCACTTTCTATAATAAATATTGCGTACAATATAGAAACAAGAAAAGAAAGAAATGAAAAAAAATTCTAATGATGAAAACAGCGGAGATTATTTCTCCTGTAATTAATTTATTTCTTGCTAAGGCAACTACACTAACTTCTGAACTGATAATTAGTGTTAAAGCACTTAGCAAGAGAATGAAATTGACACTATATATCCATTGTCCATATTCTTCTGGAGATAGAATTCTAGCGATCATAGCCTCAGAATAGAAAATTAGACAAATAGTAAATATTTTTTCTATTACCAATACTAAAATATTCTTGATAATATCATTTTTCATTTTTTAACCAAATCTCTTCTTGAATAAGTATGGGAGGGTGAATAGAACACAGCCAAATAATAATCCTGAAATAAAGCCAGTTAATATGATTAAGATTTTTTTAGGTTTGTCTTTGCCTAAAGGATAATTTGGGGATGACAGGTAATGATAAGTTTTAGTTTTTTCCAAGTTGTCAGCCTTTTTGTTCAATAACTCTAACTGCGTAATTTCTCTATCTGCCCAATAATATTCTAATGGGTAAACATCCTTGGCGTTTTTAATGAAATTAATTTTTTCCTGAAGATGTTCTTCATCAAGTGTAAGTAAATAGGTACTAGTTGCTGGTTTAGTATCTATTGCGTTTAGCATGGTGTCATTTATAAGATATTCAGAATTTATGAGGTGGTTATTTTTGGGACCTGCTTTTTTCACAATGTTCAGCGCTTGAGTTAAATTATCAATTTGGATTTTTTTGGTTTCTGTAAGGCTGGATAAGATCTTCTGCTTAGTAAAATTCAGCCTATCTAAACGTAAGCTAATTGCTAATTTTAGTTCATTTGAGATCTGTGTTGCAGTATAATAATTAATGAAGTCAATATATTGGTTTAGCAGATCTTGTGCGAGAGCAGGTCTTTCTTCGGAAAGACTAATTTTGGTATTAATATCATCTTCATCTAGCTTTGCTTTATTTCTATTTATTGCATCTAATTGTTTAACGACTAATGCTTGAGAGATAAAGTGTGAGATGTAAGCCTGTTTTTCATTTTCCTTCATCTTATCTAGATGTTTTTTTCCCCATTCACTTTGAGTTAAAAATTGGCGCTTTAAATTTGTGGAATGTAAGAACTGGCGAAACTGTTTATGCAGGACTTCGGCTTCTTTATCTGGCGAGAATTGACTATCTCCAGTAATCCAAGCATATTCGGCCTTTAAGGATAAAATATCCCCTAAATCAGTAGAACGTGGTGTGGTAACGGTTGCTGTCGAGGTCCATTGCTCTTTAGCTGTGAAAGCATAAACGCCTGCAAGAGCCGTAAATAGCATTGCAGATAAGGCAATCCACCACTTCTTCTTCCATAATGTTTGAAATAAGTCAATTAAATCAATCTCATCAGGGTGTGTTGCATCCATTTAGAATCTCTATGTCACAGATAGTTTTCTCCGATTATATTAGGTTTGATATAGGGATTCAACACAATATGTAAATTACTTTAAATTCATTAGCAAAGCTTAAGATTTAGCTTATAATTCGCCTTTCGCTAAAGATCAGCGAAGAATGATAGTTATTTTTATATAAGGGAAACCCTAATGAGCATTTTAAAAGAATTCCGTGAATTTGCGGTGAAAGGTAATGTTGTTGATATGGCTGTCGGTGTGGTGATCGGTGGTGCATTTGGTAAGATCGTTAGCTCTTTAGTGAGCGATGTGATTATGCCACCTATCGGTTTACTCATCGGTGGGGTAGATTTCAAGGATCTGGCTGTCACCTTAAAAGCAGCAGAAGGTGAAGTTGCGGCTGTTACTTTAAACTACGGTGCTTTCTTACAAAACATTTTTGATTTCTTAATCATTGCTTTTGCCATCTTCATGGTTGTGAAAGGCATCAATAAGGCCAAGAGCCAATTTGAGAAACCAGCCGAGCCAGAAGCACCAGCAGGCCCAACTCAAGAAGAGCTTTTAGCTGAAATTCGTGATTTATTAAAAAATCAGAAATAAGCTAACATTTGATTTTAAAAATATAAAGGCATTTTCAATATTTCTTTGAAAATGCCTTTTTTATTCCATCTTCTTTTTATTTAAAGATTATTTCTAACGTTGCACTCGTGCTTTCATAACCAATTTATTATCCTTGGCAATTTGCACATTTACGCCTGTTACAGGGCGAACAACCTTGTTTTTCAGTTCAGTGGTGGCTTGAACTTTTACTCGGGCCTTTTTGCCTTGGGCAAGTTTTGGATCAAGGCGGGTTCTGCCTTTTTGGGCCACAACCTTGTCTTTTTTGGCATTAAGGCCAGCACTGGCAAGGCTTTGGGTCTTATTGACATCCACTTCTACCTTGGCATCGGCTTTTACGCCGGCGAGCGTGCCGTTTTCCCAGTCTTTTTTGGCACTTTCTGCCCATTTATCCACACTTGGGAGACTGAGTTTGCCACTGCCGTTGGCTGAAAGGCTGACACTGGTTTCGTTGATCTTATTGACCAAAGATTGGCTGTGAAGCTTGCCTGCAACTGTGCCGCTGGCTTGGTTGGCATTGATTTGGCTGCCAACAAGATTGGCGTTGCCGCCTGCGTTCACTTGAGCTTGGTTGGTGTCTAAAACTGTGCCGATATGGGTTTCATTACGCACCACGTTCACATCAAGGCTGGCTCCGCCTGCTGATGGCGTCCACTTGTTATCGGCTACGCCGCCACTGAGGTTGAGGCTGGCTGCCACATTGGTTTTATTAACCTGATCCTGGGCGGCATTGAGGTTAAGATTGCCCTTGCCAGCATCCACGTTGAGTTGGTTGGATTGAGAGCTTACGCCTGTTAAGCTCACGCCATTTTGGCCTTGAATGGTCACTTTTTTGCCGTTTACCTGCACACCTGAATGGGTTTGGCTATTTTCCTTTTGCACCCCAACTTGGGCATTAAAGCCTGCACTGGAAAGCTTGTCGCCAATGTTCACCTCCGCTCCAGCATTCACTGCTAAATTATTAACATGGTTTTTGCCAGCTGAAATATTGACGGTGTTGCCTGAAATATGGGCGCTTTCTGTTGCCTGCACGTTAGTGCCTTGTAGGTTGATTGCGCCATTGCTATGGATGTTTACCTGCTTGCCTGAAAGCGTGTTGGCCACAGTCTGGCTGCTGTCGCCCTTGTTGCCGTGCGCTGATACACTGACATCGATAGATGGCAGGGCAGCGCCTGCTGCTGGAACAACAATGGCACCGAGCCCTAGCTTGGCATCAAAACCGCCACCTGACTGGCTTTGGCTATTACTGGCTGGGGTAAAGTTGGCTGACTGGCTGGCCTGAATATTCACACTTTCGCTGCCATGAATATTGGCTTGGCTATTTAATTTGCCTGTCTTGATCTCTACCTCTTTGGCATTGATAGAACCAGGCAGGGCCGTGCTGGTTTGGGATTGGGACTTCTCGAAGTTGGCTCCCACGTTCACGCCCACATTGTATTTTTGGAAGTCAGCCGTGCTGGCAGACACGCCCACACTGGCTCCACCCTTGACCTTGTCTTTAAAGAGGCGTTCAAAGGCGGCGATAAAGTTGTGGACTTGTGAATCTAACTTGGCCTTTTCACCTGCCGTGTACTGGGTAGAAACATCAGTTAGGCGATCAGCTTTTACAGAAATATCCTTGCCTGCGCTTAATTTAGTCGCCGTATGAGTGGTTTGGTTGCTGTTTTCACGGCCGCCTGAGGCGGACACCTGAGCAGACATATCAAAGGCCTTGTCCTTGTCAATGCTGGCGGTAATAGATGCACCGGCATTCACCTGTTTGCCAAAGGTGGTTTTGGTGTCTTGTGCGGTGGTATGTACAATCTCTTTTGCAGATTCTGTGATATTTCCACCCGCTTGCACCTGAGTGCCTTGGTGCTCAATCCGCTTATTGGCCGCCAAATTCACATCTTTTTTGGCAGAGAGCTTGCTAACCTGGGCGGTTTCAGCAGTGTTGGTTTGATGATCGTGGGAAACGTCCACACCCAGTGTGCCAGTCAGTTTGCTGTTGGTGACCACTCCCGTAAAGCCCACATTAACCTGGTTGTTTACGCTGTTAGTGAAGGCATAGTCCTTATCCGCCTTGGTGGTGATGGTATCGGCTTTGATGTTGAGATCGCCCTTGGTGGCACTAACCTGGCTGCCTGATACTTCAACTTTCTTGGCATTCAAGGCCACGCTGCTGCCGCTAACACTGGAACCTGTGTGGGTCAGCGCCTGACTTTCTTGGCTCTTATTATAGACATTGAGGCCAACATTAAACTTGGCTTCTGCATTGACAGCAGCAGGTTTTTTGTCCTTAGAAAGGGTCACATCGCTGCTGACACTTGGCTTGCCGCTGCTGTTGTCGATGGCAAGGTTGGCTGTGATGTGATCTTTTTGCAGGCTGGCCTTAAAGCTGTCAAAGCTGGCGCCTAAATTAAAGCCTGCTTCGCTGGTTTTAGTGTAGGCTTTGTTGGTTGCTCCCTTAATCTCAATACCGCTTTTAGACACAATGTCCAAGAGGCCAGCTGCTTCGACCTTGGAGCCAACAATGCTGACGGTTTTATCAGCAGAAAGCTGGAGGTTAGACTGGGATTTGAGGCTGGAACCTTGAGCGGTTGAGGTTTGAGAATAGCTGCTTGAACGCGCTTTGGTAATGTCAAAAATGGTGCCTTGGCGAGCGTGATCTAGGCTGGTTGTTGTGGCCTGCACGCTGTCGATGGTTAAAGCGCCTTTATTGCCTTTGACCACACCATTACCGCCCGATAAAACTCGGCTGCCCGAAACGGTTACGCCCTTGGCAGCATCAATGAGGCTCTCGCCCTTGACGGTTACATCCGAACCATGTACCACTTGGGCATTGCGGCCAGAACCCAGGGTTTTGGAGCCACCAATGCCACCCCAGAATTTCATATCATCCCTGATACCATAGCCTTCTTGAGTTTTTTCTGCGGTGAAGCTAAAGCTGCCAGCATTCTTGGCCAGGAAATCGCCATCGACCTTGGCCGTTACCCCTGCTAAACGCACATTGCCATTACCACCCAAGACCAGGCTGTCTTTCACATTCAATTCAGTGGCGGTGTAATGCTGAACGGTGGACTCTTGACTGCTTTTGCCTGTTTTGAGCTTGGCGGTTTCATTTTTAAAATCGGCCGAAGCACTTTGGGTCACCGTGGCCTTGGCGCCACGCAGATCGATACCTTGTTCCCCATAAATACCACCATTGGTCAGGCTGATTTTGGCCCCGTCTGCGGTCACCTTGCCTTGAGTAGCAATCAGGTTCACATTTTCACCGGCCACAGTGGTGCGGTGAGTGGTTTCGACATGGCTTTTTTCGGTTTCATTACGGTGCCAGCCACCCTTGGTTTGGTTTTTGGTATGGGTGCTGGTGTTAAGGGTTTTTTCTGCCCCTAAATGGACAGAACCACCCACCACGTTGGTGGTTTTGGCCTGAATATCTGCCCCTGAAATATCCACCTTGCCCGCTGCATGAACAAGGAAGTTGTCAGCTTTTACCTTGGTGGCTTGGTAACTTTCGCTGGAGCCATTTTTGCTTTCAAAGACATTAACCGAGCCTTCACGTCTGTTTGTGCCACGGTTGCGATCGTTTTTACGGGTGACCTTGCCCTTGAAGCTGGCATTTTGAGCCGTGACCTCCACGCTCTTGGCTTGGAAATCGGCCGCTTGGGCGGTGATGGTGGCACGGTCGTCAGCAGAATGAATGCGGATACGGCCAGCCTGAATACTGCCAACCACCTTTCCGTCTAAGACCTGGCCGGTTTTTTGGGTGGTGGTAATGGTGAGGCTGCCCTTATCATCACGGGCGATCTTGTTTTTCCCCATAACCACATTAACGGCCTCGCTGGTGGTAATGCTGCCGCCTACATGAACTTGCGGGGCAATCAAATCCAAGTCGCCTGATGTGGTGATTTTGCCGGAAGTGGTGAGTTTCTTATCGCCTGTAACATCATAGCCTGTCAGCTTGCCCTGGGCGACCGTTGGTTTACCCACCACAAGAGAGGCTCGAGAGGTGTTGATAAATCCACCACCTTCTACACTGATGCCATTGGGATTGGCCAGCACATAATCGGCTTTTTGCCCGAAGACTTCTTGCTTGCCTGCTAATTTTGAAGGATGCTTGCTGACCACTTCATTTAAAATAACCTTGGCAGCGCCTTGTTTAAGATTGGGGTTGGCTTTGAGATCGCCTGCCAGTTGGGATTGGCCATTTTGACGGGCGTTGTTGAGAACAGCCCCCTGCTTATCCACATTAAACTTATTGTACTTATTATGCGACAGGCCAGCGGCACTGGGGCTGGCGATATTGACAATTTCGATGCCATTTTTCTTGGCAACTTGGGTGCGGCCATCTGCGGCGCTGATGTCTGCCCAGGCAGATGAGCCTGCACAGCATAGGGAAACGGCCAAGGCCAGTTTGGTTAAGGCGTGGGATTTAGACATAGGGCTACCTCATCATATCAATATGACATCACAAGCGGTCAGCACTATTCATTTTTTTGCAAATTTCGCTCAAATCGGAACCGCTTGCGACTCCAAAAGAGGCCGTATTAAAACAAAATGCAAGACCTTAGACCAGTGCTTTTTCTGACAAAACTGTGATCTTCTTCACAAAACTCACAATTTCTTAACGAAAACTGACAGATTTTCCCCGCTTTAGGCCAAATGAAGTCGCTCAAAAAGGAGCAAAAAGCCTTAAAAACGATAATTTAAACTAAATTGCACCAGGCTTTCTTGTTCAATACCAGATGATTTTGTATATAGCCGGCCTCTAGCCCACTCCAGTTTGGCCTGCAAGCCCTTGTATTCTGCCTCAAGGCCAAGGGCATAGGCCCAGGCTCGCTCTGTTCTTGCATCGGCTAAATTGGATTTTTGCAGGCCTAGGTCAAAGCCCAGATAAGGGGAAATTGTGCCGTATGAGGTCTGCTTGATCCAGGCCAGATTATTGTGCAGAACCAGGCTTTTCTCGGCCGATAAGCCCAGATCATTTAAGCCCCGAACACGGTAACGGCCAGTCAAATCCTCCTGCTTAACCGCAGGCAGGAGCCTGTCGCTATACTGGCCGGTCAGCTGGTGGCTAAAGTGGAAGAGCTGTTGGCCCCAGTGTTGGTAGTGGTTGAAGTGCAGTTCGGCATTCCAACGCTCAATGCGGCTTTCAGGCTGGTTTTGGCCTCGATTTCTGCCCTGTTCGTAGCGCAGGTCTGCAATCAGCGAGCCTTGCTCTAAGATCTGTAAATGATTGAGGCCAAGTGAAAGCGTGATTAGCTTCGGGCTTTGTAGCTCCAAAACCACATCTTCCAAACGGTTCTTGCTGTCTGTTCGCTCCAGCTGAAGAGACCACTTGGAAATATGATTGGCTCCACGGTGGAAGACCTGATCGGCTCCCAAGCCTGCCTGCACGGTTCTGCCCCGCTGTTCTAGCTCGCTGTTGGCCAGGGACAGTTTGTTTTTAAATTGGGAAAAAGAGGCAAAGCCGTTAAAGGTCCAATAGCCGTAGGGTAGGCTGTAATAGAGAAGGGCAGAGCGGCTAAAGTGCTTGGCGGATTTTAGGCTGTGGGCGGCATTAAGATAGAGGCTGTCAGACAAGCCCAATGGGTTGCCGATTTGCAGCCCCGCCTTGGCCTGCCAGCGATTATAGGATTTAGATGCATAATTATCCAAGCCAATCGAGCCTGCAAACCTTGAACTGGCTTGGTTGGTGAAGGCCAGGGCGACCTCACCATTTTGGGCAGGCAGAACATCGACACTAACCTGGTTGCCTGGAATGCGGTTGGCCTGATCGAGAGCCTGATCCAGGTCTTGAATTTTTAGGGGCTTGCCCACGGCCTTAGGTAAAACTTGCTCCAAACGAAAGCCCTTGCTGTCGCTAGAGACCTGAGCCACCTTGCCTTCAAAGACCCGCAGGGTCAAAAAGCCAGATTGATCATCTTCAAACTGAAAGGGGTTATGCACATAGCCTTGGTCTAAATAGGCCTGGGTTAGCTGCTGACTGAGCTGGTTTAAACGCACCTCATTTAAGCATTCGCCCGCCTGCGGGGCAAGGGCGGCAGGATCAATCAGGCTGATGCCGGCAAAACGCAGGCCTTGGTAGTCTAGGCAGACCTGTGAAAAATCGCCTTCACTGGCCACTTTTTCTTCTGCCTGATATTGGCGTTGCTTGAGCAAACGAGCCTGACTTTCCTGTGCAAGCTCGGCCTGTTGTTGCCGGGTTTGTTGAAGAGATTGGCTGATTTCATCCGCCCACAAGAGCGGAGAAGAAAACAGTAAAGCAAGGGAGAGGGTTTTATGCATCATCGTTTGCCCCAAAAATGAGAAATGAGGCATTGTAAGGAATTTTCCCCTGCTTGACAAAGGTTTACACTTGGTACTTGCTTTTATCGCCTATATCAAAATGCAGGGGCATACGCCATTTTTGAAAGGCTAGGAGGGCCAATAAAAGGCCGCATACCAGCGAGAGGATCTGCACCATAAGCGTGAGTTGCAAGGCAAAGGCTGCCCATAAGAGTGCCAGCAAAAGAGGCTGAAAGTTAAGGCCAAAGACCCGAAAGCAGAAATATTCCTTGTAGCATAAGCCCCCAATCACTAGGAAAGCAGCACCCAGAGCTAGGAGCGGCAGGTTAAAAATAAAACAAAGCAGGCCAATCCACATGGCAAACTGGAAAATCAGGCGGAAGTGCTTGAGATAAAGATGGAGGCTAGAGGCCAACATGGTGCCTGCAATCAGGGCAGCTAGGCTGGCTTCATGAGGAAAATAAGGCAGGGCAAACAGGGCCAAGGCCGCCAAAACAAAGCCTGAACGATAAATGATCACCGTGAGATAGTCCCAAAAATCCATGGGGGATTTGATGTGCGGATCTGCCATAGATACTCCTTTTTGCAGAAAATGCCAGAAAATAAACCGCTTGTATCATAGAAGATTTTGCCTGTGAGCGAAACAAAAAACGGCTCTGAAGAGCCGTTTTAAGATTAAAGAGTGGTGATGCGTTTGACCTCGATTTCGGTCTTGCCCCAATCGCTGTCAATCTTGCCTTCAATTTTGATTTTATCCGCAGGGGTAATGGTTTTGCCCTGCCAAGCTCGTTTGCTGACTTCTACTTCGTGCTCGTTGCCTTGCAAGTCTTTGAAGATAAAATCATTTTTGCCCACTTGCTTGATGATGTGGCCTTCAATGATAAAAGGCGTATTGTCCTTGGCGTTCTTGGCATCAGCCAGGTTTTTTGCCGCCAAACTCTCATCAAAGAAACCGCCTTGTGGGCCCTTAGTTTCTTTTCTGTCCTTACGATCTTTGCGGTCTTTGTGATCTCTGCTCTCACGGTCAAAGCGTTTTTCCTTGCCCTCGTGTTTGCGGCCATCACGCTCGCCTCGTTCAAAGCCACCTTTTGGGCCAAAACTTGGGGCGGCTGGGCTTGCAATCACGCTGGCGGCTTGATTGGCGGTTTCTACCGCAGAGGTGTTGGCAAAAGCCGCGCCTGAAAGGGCAAGGATTGAGGTTAAAGCAATTAATTTTTTCATAGAAATCTCCGTTTGTTTTAAATTTAAGCTATATCGAATCATTTTCGATGCGCTCATTAAAACAAGGGGATCTTAATGAAATCTTAATGCTTTACTGGTTGATTGAATTTTCATCAATATCACCCAGCAAAATGGCATAACGGGCCGTTTTTGGGCTAGATTCTAGGGCGATTTTAAGGGCCATGGTCAGTGGCACCGACAGCAACATCCCCACCGTACCCAGTAGCCAGCCCCAAAAGAGCAAGGATAAAAATACCACCAGCGTAGAAAGCCCCAAGGTCTTACCCATCAGGCGGGGTTCAATCATATTGCCAATCACGGTATTGACCCCGATCACCGCCGCCATGACGCCCAGGCCAATGGGGAAACCATTGAGCAAGAAGGCCTGAATGACCACAGGAATAGCTGCAATGACCGAGCCAATATTGGGAATGTAGTTGAGCAAGAAGCTGACCGTGGCCCAAAGCACTGCATATTGCACGCCCAAGAGCTTGAGGGCGATAAAGACACAAATGCCCGTGGCAATACTCATGAGGGACTTCACGCCTAGATAGGTGATGATGCCCTTAAGCATTCGCTCCAGCGGGTTTTCCTGTTCATCTTCGGTGTGAGGAATTTTGAGCACCACTTCAAGACGGTGCTTGATGGTTGGGATTTCCAAAAGCATAAAAATCACCACCAAAATCAGCACAAAAATATTGCTGACCGCCCCCGAAAAACTCAGCAGGGAACCGCTGACAAAGTTCATGATGACACTTGGGTCTAACTGGTTCAGCACATCATTGGGCGAAAATTCTAGGGGAATATGGGCCTTTTGCAGCAGGGCTTGAATGTCGGTCAAACGTTGGGCGAAAATTCCCCGATATTGCGGAATGGATTGGCTAAATTCCCGTACCGTGCTGTTAATCAGCCCGATAAGGAAGACCGACACCACGCCAATCAGGATAAAGAGCAGGATAATGGCCAGCCAAAGCGGCACACGGCGTTTGGTCATAAAATTAACCAAGGGCGAGCAAACAATGGCGATAAAAAGGGCCAATAAAAAGGGCACGACAATTTCGCTGGCCAGTTTTACACCGGCTAAAATAATGATAATGGCGGCAAAGGCCAGCAAAAAGCGTAAGAGGGAAGCGTTTTGTTGCATAAGGTTCCTTGTCAAAAAATCGAAAAATTAAACCGCTTGTATGAACGATCTCAAGGCTATTTTGCTTGATTTGCCTTGGTATGACAAATCAAATTTTAAGCCTTGCAGGCCTGCTGCCATGATTTAATTTATAAGCAAACGCCTTCTTTCCCCTGCGATTGAAGCCCAAAATCAGGTAAAATACCCCTAATTTTTTGCCAAGATGTTGAGGGTAATATGAGTTTTGTAATCGGACAACGCTGGATCAGCGAAAGTGAAAATAATTTAGGGCTGGGGATGGTGACAGCAGTCGATCTCCGCACCGTGACCATTGATTTCCCGGCCTCGGGCGAACAGCGGGTTTACGCCACGGCGGTTGCCCCCTTGACGAGGGTGGTCTTTGCCAAGGGCGATCAGGTGAACAGCCAAGCGGGCTGGGCCTTGACGGTCAGCGAGGTGGTGGAAAACCAGGGCATTGCCCTTTATTTGGGCACCCGCACCGACACGGGCGAGGAAGCCGTTTTGCCAGAAATGCAGTTGGATCACAAGGTCAGCTTTAGCAAGCCGCAAGACCGCCTCTTTTCGGCCCAGATCGACCGCAGCGATCGTTTCGCCCTGCGTTATCAGGCCTTTAAACACCAGCAGGCCCAGTTCCAATCGCCCCTGCGTGGCCTACGGGGCATTCGGGCCAGCCTGATTCCCCACCAGTTACATATCGCCAAGGAAGTGGGCCAACGGTTGGCTCCCCGGGTACTTTTAGCCGATGAAGTGGGCCTGGGGAAAACCATCGAAGCCGGTATGATCCTGCAACAACAGCTCTTTTCCGGCCGGGTGGAGCGGGTCTTGGTGCTGGTGCCTGAAAGCCTGCAACACCAGTGGCTGGTGGAAATGCTCCGCCGTTTTAACCTGCATTTTTCCCTCTTTGATGAGGAGCGTTGTGCCGACTTCGCCCCCAAGGATGAGGATAGCCAAGAGCCGGCCCAGAACCCTTTTGAAACCGAATCCCTGGTCATCTGTTCGCTAGACTGGCTGGAAACCAGTCCACAGCGGGCCAAGCAGGTCTTGGCTGCCGACTGGGATATGCTGATTGTGGATGAGGCCCACCACTTGGAATGGAATGAAAGTGAGCCCAGCATTGGCTATGAGTTTGTTGCCCAGCTTAGCAAGCAAATTGCCTCCGTCCTACTGCTTACGGCCACGCCCGAACAGCTTGGCCAGGCCAGCCACTTTGCCCGCTTGGCTCTCTTGGATCCTGATCGCTTCTACGACTATCAGGCCTTTGTGGACGAACAAAAGCATTATCAGCCGGTGGCCGATGCGGTAGCGACCCTACTTAGCGATAAGCCTCTCAATGCCAAGGAACAATCCAGCATTAGCGACCTCTTGGCTGAGCAGGATGTGGAACCTATGTTACGCATTATCAACGCCCCAGAAATTGATGCAGAACAGCGTTTGGCCGTGCGACAAGAGCTGATTAGCGAGCTGATTGACCGCCACGGCACCAGCCGGGTGCTTTTCCGTAATACCCGCCAAGGGGTCAAGGGCTTCCCGCATCGTGAATTCCACCAGGTGACCTTAGACATGCCTAGCCAATATGCCAATGCCCTCAAGGTTATGGGGCTGATGGGCAAGAACAGCCTGGAAAACCTGCTCTATCCTGAACGCCTCTTCCAACGCATGAACCCGGATGCCAAGTGGTGGGACTTCGACCCTCGAATTGAGTGGCTGATTACCTTCCTCAAGAACCACCGGGATGAGAAGATCTTGGTTATCTGCAAGCAGGCCGAAACGGCCATTCAGTTGGAACAAATCCTGCGGGAGAAAGAAGCCATTCGCTCGGCTGTCTTCCATGAAAGAATGTCTATTGTCGAACGGGATCGGGCCTCAGCCTACTTTGCCCAAGAGGAAGAAGGAGCTCAGGTACTCATTAGTTCCAGCATCGGTTCCGAGGGGCGGAACTTCCAATTTGCCCGCTCCCTGGTGCTCTTCAACCTGCCAGACAACCCAGACTTATTGGAGCAAAGTATCGGTCGCCTAGACCGTATCGGCCAGAAGCACGACATCCAAATTTATGTGCCCTGCTTTGGCCAATCCAGCCAGCAAATGCTCTGCGAGTGGTACCACAAGGGCCTCAATGCCTTTGAAGAAACCTGCCCAATGGGGGCCAGCCTCTTTAGTGAACTGGGGGCAGAACTGCGGGACTTTATGCTCAACCCTCAACAAGCGGGTCAATTTGAGGACTTTTTAGCAAGAACCCACAAACGCCAGCAGGCCCTTAAAATGGAACTGGAAAAGGGCCGAGATCGGCTCTTGGAGCTCAATTCCAACGGTGGCGAGGCCGCTCAAGACCTGGCCAGCCAAATTGCCGATCAGGACAGCAACCCGCAACTGGTCAATTTCGCCCTCAATCTCTTTGATGTGATCGGGTTAGAGCAGGAAGACCTGGGCGAGCAGAGCATTGTGATTAGCCCAACCGGCCATATGCTGGTGCCAGACTTCCCAGGCCTAAGCGAGGAAGGTTCCACCGTGACCTTTGACCGCCAGCTGGCCCTCATGCGGGAGGAAGTGGAATTTCTGACCTGGGATCACCCTATGATCCGCAACGGGATTGATCTGATTACCTCGGGCGACATCGGCAAATCGGCCGTTTCCCTCCTCATTAATAAGAACCTGCCGGCCGGCACCCTCTTACTGGAGGCCATTTACATTGTCGAAGCCCAGGCTCCAAAAGGCCTGCAACTAACCCGCTTCCTGCCGCCAACACCGGTGCGGATTTTATTGGACGGTAAGGGCAACGATCTGGCCTCCCAAGTCTCGGTTGCAGGTTTAGAAAAACAGCTCAAGCCGGTTAATAAGCAAATGGCCAATAAGATCGTTAAAATGGCCAGGGCCGAAATTGAAAAGCTGATTGCCGTCAGCCAGCAAAAAATTGCTCCACAGGCCCAGGCCATTATTGAGCAGGCCAAACAAACGGCCGACCAGACCCTGAGTGCCGAACTGCACCGCCTAACCTCACTACAGGCGGTCAATAAGAATATCCGGGCCGATGAGATCGAGGCGCTGGAGGCCATTCGTGAGCAATCCCTCCAGCAGCTAGAGCAGGCCAATTTCCGCCTAGACAGCCTGCGGGTGATTGTGAGTAACCAGGCCTAGTATGAACCGCAAACTGGCTTATAGCACACTTTGTTATAAGCCAGTCTTTTTTATTATTTCAGCTCTCTTGTCCTTCCTTATACATTATTGGCCTCTGTAATATTAAAGGAATGACTTATGCGATTACTCCCTCTTGCTCTTGGTTTAAGCCTGACTGCTTTTTCTGGCCTCAGTATTGCGGCTCCAGCGAATACCCTTGTGAACTGCATTGCTACCCCTCCCATGAAATTAAGCCCGGCCATTATTAATGATGCCAATGATTTTAACGCCAGCTCTCAACAGGTTTATAACCGTTTGGTTGAGTTTAAAGCAGGTAAAATTGAGGTTGAACCAGGCTTGGCAGAGCGCTGGGAAGTCAGTGAAGATGGGCTTACCTATCTCTTTCATTTGCGTAAGGGAGTAAAATTTCATTCCAGCAAAACCTTTAAGCCTAGCCGAGATTTTAATGCAGATGATGTGATTTTTTCTTTTCAGCGGCAGGCAGATAAAGAGCATCCTTACCATCTTGTATCGGCTGGCACCTACTTTTACTTTAATTGGATGAATTTGCCAAAAATCTTAAAAAGCGTGGAGAAAGTGGATGATTACACCATTAAAATCACCCTAAATCAACCGAATACGCCTTTCATTACAACCTTGGCCATGGATTTTCTGTCTATTTATTCTCAAGAATATGCTGAACAATTATTGGCTGCTGGCAAGCCCGAGGTGCTAGATCAACATCCTATTGGGACAGGCCCTTTCATTTTTCAAACCTATCAAACCGACCATGCAGTACGTTTTCAGGCAAATCCCGACTATTGGAAGGGTAAAGCCAGCATTGAACGCCTGATCTTTAGTATTACGCCCGATGCAGGTACACGCTATGCTAAGCTCAAGGCCAATGAATGTGATGTAATTGATTTTCCAAATATTGCCGATATTGCTCAAATGAAACAGGATAAAGAGATTACCTTATTAGAACGTGAAGGACTAAATCTCGCCTATATTGGCTTAAATAGCTTAAAACCTGCTCTAAATAACCCAAAGGTTCGCCAAGCACTGCATCATGCAACAGATAAACAAGCCATTGTTGAGGCGGTTTATCAAGGCGGTGGAAAAGTGGCATATAATCCCTTCCCGGATGCGGTGTTGGGCTATAATGCTGACCTCCCACAATATGGTTTTGATCTTGAAAAAGCCAAAGCCTTATTGGCAGAAGCAGGTTTTCCTGATGGGTTTGAAACAGAAATTTGGGTACAACCTGTTGTGCGACCGTCCAATCCCAATCCTCGCCGTACGGCTGAAATTATTCAAGCAGACTGGGCCAAAATTGGCGTGAAAGCTAAATTGGTGACCCATGACTGGGCAGATTTTAACAAGCGTACACGTGAGGGTGAGTTTTCAGCAGGAACCTATGGCTGGACAAGCCGTAATGGTGATCCAGATAACTTCTTATTCCCCTTGTTTAGTCGTGAGAATATCCCTGGTACAAATTATGCCCGCTGGACAGATGATACTTTAGAAGCCTTATTGCGCAGTGCTGTGCAAACCCAAGACCAAGATGAACGGGCTAAGCAGTACCGAGAAGCTGTTGCGATTGTGCAAGAAAATAGCCCAATTATACCGCTTGCTCATGCCATCAATTATGTTCCCCTTCATAAGCGGGTGAAGGGTTTTGTGCAAAGCCCCTTTGGCTATACTGCCTTTTATGGGGTGAGGTTAGAAGATTAGAGTATGTGTTCAATTTGAAGGGCTAGTTAGATAATAAAGGCGGATATTCTCCGCCTTTGTTGTTTTTATTGCTTGAGCCTTATAACTTGGCTGCCAGCATAGCTTCCAATTTCTCTTGGTCCACCGCAAATTTACGGATACCTTCGGCTAGTTTTTCAACCGCCATTGGGTCTTGGTTGTGCTGCCAGTAGAATTCGGCTTCGGTTAGGGCGTCTGGGCGGGTTTTTACTTCACCTTCATAGGCCAATTTACGCACGAGCGGCTCGTTGCTTTCGCTTAATTCTTTTAAGAGGGCTGGGGCGATGGTCAAACGGTCGCAGCCGGCAAGTTCGGTGATTTCGCCTGCATTACGGAAGCTGGCGCCCATCACGATGGTTTTGTAGCCGTGTTCCTTGTAGTAGTTGTAGATGGAGGTCACAGAAATCACGCCTGGATCTTCCGCTGGGGCGTATTCTTTCTTGTCGCTGTTGGCCTTGTACCAGTCTAGGATACGGCCTACGAATGGAGAAATCAGGTAAACACCTGCTTCAGCACAGGCACGGGCTTGAGCTTGGGAGAAGAGGAGGGTCAGGTTACAGTTGATGCCTTCTTTTTCTAGGATTTCAGCCGCCTTAATCCCCTGCCAGGTGGAGGCGATTTTAATTAAAATACGGTCTTTGCTGATGCCTGCTGCTTCGTAGAGGCCGATTAATTTGCGGGCCTTTTTCACGGTATTTTCTGTGTCGTAGGAGAAGCGGGCATCTACTTCGGTTGAAATGCGACCCTTGACCACTTTGAGAATTTCTAGGCCGATATTGACGGCTAATTTATCGCCTGCGTCCACTAATTGGCGGTTCTTGCAGTCGCTTTGGGCCTTGGCATAGGCCACGGCTTCATCAATTAAAGGAGCATATTGCGGCAGGGCAGAGGCACTTAAGATAAGTGATGGGTTGGTGGTGGCATCTTCAGGCTGGTATTGTTTGATGGCGTCAATGTCGCCTGTGTCGGCAACCACAACAGTCATGGCTCTTAAAGCGTCTAATTGGTTCATAATAAGTCCTCGAGTTAGGGAAAATGAAGAAAAAGTTTGCATATCATAACAGCTAACGCACAAAAAGTAGGACAAAAATTGTGAGTCAGATCACATTTTTGCCATAAAAACATACGATTTGAGCAGAAATGATTTTTTGCCGGCCGACAAGCGGGCAAAATAGGCCTCTTTTTTGCAAAGAGGCTTGAAAGTGGGGCTGAAGGTCGCCACATTGGCTGGGTATTGATAACCAAAAGGAGTGAAAATGCCACTATTAATTTTTCTTGTTGGCCTGTTTTTCTATGTTTATTGTGAGATTTCCTTGCTGGTGGCCATTGGTTCGTCTATCGGTGTGCTGCCCCTGATTTTACTTATGATCGCCATTTCTGTGGCGGGCTTATGGCTGATTAAATTGCGGGGCCTCTTTACCATTATGCAGATTCGTGCCGATATTAGCAGGGGAAAGGTGCCAACGGACGCCTTAATTTCCTCCCTCTTGTTTGTGGTGGCGGGGATCTTGTTACTTATTCCGGGCATTATTAGCGATATTTTGGCTGTGCTTATGGTCTTGCCCATTACTCGAACGTTTATCAAGGCCTACCTGCTCAAGTATTTTTCCAGCAAAATGACCTTCGCCCGTTTTGGCAATTTTCAGCAGCAGGCGGGGCAGAACCCCAATACCTTTGATGCGGAATTTGAGCGTAAGCAAGACGAAGATAGATGGATTAAGTAAAGAAGATTGTATAACTAAACCGTTTTAGCTAAAATTCGGCCAGTTACATTAACCAAAGAGAGAAGACGATGAGTAAGATTTGGGTGCTAGGCGATGCCGTGGTGGACTTAATCCCCGATGGCGAAAACCATTATTTACGCTGTGCCGGCGGCGCACCAGCCAATGTGGCGGTGGGCGTTTCCCGCTTGGATGTGTCAGCAGGCTTTATTGGCCGAGTGGGTAATGATCCCTTAGGCCGTTTTATGCAAGAGACCTTGCAGGCCGAGGGGGTGGATACCCAGCAGATGATTCTCGACCCGAAACAACGCACTTCCACGGTGGTAGTGGGCTTGGATCAGGGCGAACGTAGCTTTACTTTTATGGTCAATCCAAGTGCCGATCAGTTCTTAGAAACAGGCGATCTGCCAAGTTTTGAGGCCGGCGATTGGCTACATTGCTGCTCCATTGCTCTGATTAATGAGCCGTCCCGCTCTTCCACCCTTGAGGCCATTCGGCGTATTAAGGCCGCAGGCGGTTTTGTCTCCTTCGACCCTAATTTACGGGAATCCCTCTGGGCCAGCCTGGAGGAAATGAAAAACGTGGTCAATCAGGTAGTGGGCCTGGCCCATGTGCTGAAATTCTCGGAAGAGGAACTGACCCTATTAACCGACACAGCCTCCTTAAAAGAGGCCACCGAGGCCATTGTGGCCCAGTACCCTGAAAAACTGATTATCATCACCTTGGGCAAGGACGGCGCTTACTACCATTTCCAAGGCCAAAGCCAAATTGTTGCTGGCAAACCTGTTCAGCCAGTGGACACCACAGGGGCGGGCGATGCCTTTGTCAGCGGTTTGCTGGCGGGGCTTTATCAGGCCCAAGATTGGCAAAATGGGGGAAGTTTGGTGCAAATTATCCGCCAGGCCAATGCCTCTGGGGCGCTTGCCACCACAGCCAAGGGGGCCATGTCGGCCCTGCCAAATCGGGCGGAACTTGAGGCCTATTTAGCCAATTAAAAAAGCAAACGGACGCAAGTAGCGTCCGTTTTGTTAAGCCTTTTTCAGAAATTCAGACTTGAGCATAATCTTACCACAATCCACATTGTGATCGCCTCGGGCCAGGCGAATGCCCTTGAACTTAGTCCCCTTCTTCAAAACCTCAGATGATCCCTTGAGCTTGAGATCCTTGATAAGGATAACATCATCACCCTCGTTTAAGAGGTTGCCATTGCTGTCCTTAACAATAAGTTGATCTTCGTCCTCTTCAACAACCTCTTGGCCTGTCCACTCATGGGCACAGTCTGGGCAAACAAATTGGATGGAATCGTGGTAGGTGTTTTCGCCCTTACAGGCCGGGCAAATTGGGAAATCCATAAAAAATCCTTCTAGTCCTAAAAAGCAGATATTGTATAATGATTTGCAAATTTTTCCAAAAAACAGACCGCTTGCTAAACATTAGGATCAACAAAGAACCAGCAGTCTTTCTGCTTGATAAAGAGGGAAAGTTCATGATGTACCTGTTCTCCCCTTTCAGCCACAAAGCGTGCCTTAAATTCCACCGTGGCTCGGTTTTTTCCGGCCTTGGGATTATGATGTAACACCTCTAGGCCCAGCCATTGGGTTTGATCAGCCCAGTCCTGCATGGCCTGAATATCCAAGTGCTTCTGTTGGCTGGGCAGGGTGGTGGCCACCACATAATCAATCTTTTTTAGAACATAGGCCGAGTAGCGGGATCGCATCAGGCTTTCCGCACTGGGGGCGATTTTTCCCGCATGCAGGGGGCCACAGCATTGGGTATAGTCTAGGCCCGATTGGCAGGGGCAGGCTGGATTGTTCATTTTCTCTCTCCAAAAATAAACGGCTCAGATGAGCCGTTTGTTGATTTAAGCATAGTACATCTCAAATTCCACTGGGTGTGGGGTCATATTGAGACGTTCCACTTCCTTGCGTTTCACGCCGATGTAGGCTTCGATAAAGTCCTTGGCAAAGACCCCTCCTTTAGTGAGGAACTCGTAGTCTTTTTCTAAGGCATTCAAGGCCTCTTCAAGAGAGCCAGCTACGGCAGGAATATCTTTCAATTCTTCCGGTGGCAAATCGTAGAGGTTCTTATCCATGGCATCGCCTGGGTGGATTTTATTGAGCACACCGTCTAAGCCTGCCATCAAGAGGGCGGCAAAGGCTAAGTATGGGTTGGCCAATGGGTCTGGGAAGCGGGCTTCCACACGGGTAGCTTTCGGGCTGGTGACCGCTGGAATGCGGATAGAGGCCGAACGGTTGCTGGCAGAATAGGCCAGTAGAACTGGCGCTTCAAAACCAGGTACAAGACGTTTATAAGAGTTGGTTGACGGATTGGTAAAGGCGTTCAGAGCCTTGGCGTGTTTGATGATGCCACCAATGTAGTAGAGGGCCGTTTCAGACAGGCCTGCATACTTATCGCCCATAAAGACGTTTTTGCCATCCTTGCTCAAGGACATATTACAGTGCATACCCGAGCCGTTATCCCCAGTGATTGGTTTTGGCATAAAGCAGGCGGTTTTGCCGTGTTCAGCAGCCACATTTTGCACGATGTATTTGTAGATTTGGGTTTCGTCCGCCTTTTTAACCAAGGTGTTAAAGCGGGTAGCAATCTCGTTTTGGCCGGCAGTGGCGACTTCATGGTGGTGGGCTTCAATCACTAGGCCCATTTCTTCCATGAGTAAACACATTTCAGAGCGGATGTCGTGGGCGGTATCATTCGGCGCAACGGCACAGTAGCCGCCTTTTTTCAGTGGGCGATAGCCGCTGTTGCCTTCTTCATAGCGCTTACCACTGTTCCAGGCGGCTTCAATGTCGTCCACCTGGAAGAAGTTGCCGTTCATCTGGGTGTCAAAACGGACATCATCAAAGAGGAAAAACTCTGGCTCCGGCCCGAAGAGGACGCTGTCGGCAATGCCGGTGGATTTCAAATAATTTTCTGCACGGCTTGCAATGGAGCGTGGGTCACGATCGTAGCTTTGCATGGTGCTAGGTTCATAAATGGAGCAGCGGATGGAGAGGGTAGGGATTTGGGCGAAGGGGTCAACAACAGCAGTTTCGGGGATGGGCATAAGCAGCATATCAGCCTTATTGATGGTGCGCCAGCCCTCAACCGATGAGCCATCGAACATCTTGCCTTCTTCAAACAGGTCTTCATCGACCAAACTTGCCGGCAAAGATACACCGTGTTCCTTACCCTTAATATCGGTAAAGCGAAGCAGGACGAACTTGATGTCGTTCTCTTCAATTAAATCAAAAACCTTATCAACAGCGTTAGACATAGGGGGATTCCTCAGGAGTTAAAGTGAAGTATGAAAACGCTGTATTCTATGCTAAGGCAAACGATTATTCAAATAACAAGCGGGCTATTTTTGGGAAAATTTTGCAACTGTCATTTAGGCGGAAAGGAGATGAAGACAAGTTAGACACAGACCGGGTGGGATTTGCGCAACTTGGTTCAAATCCAATCAAAGTCGCAATTTTTTAAGAAAAATTTCAAAAATTTTACAAAAACCACTTGCAAGGTTTTCCAAAATCTCTATAATACGCCCCATCGCAACGACGCACAGTTGCAAATCAGTTTTCTGCAAGTGCGTCGTTCTTTTTTGCTCTTTAAAAAGATATCAGACAATCTGTGTGGGCACTTGTTGATTGACTTGTTAAAATATTTTTAATTTTGATTAAAGTCTTAATAGGTGCTTAAACTAGAAATTCATTTTTACTTAATAAGTAATATGTAAACTTTAGCTAAGCAGTTTATTGAGCGATTAAACTTTTTGAATTGAAGAGTTTGATCATGGCTCAGATTGAACGCTGGCGGCAGGCTTAACACATGCAAGTCGAACGGTAGCACAAGAGAGCTTGCTCTCTGGGTGACGAGTGGCGGACGGGTGAGTAATGCTTGGGAATCTGGCTTATGGAGGGGGATAACGACGGGAAACTGTCGCTAATACCGCGTAGTCTCTTAGGAGTAAAGTGTGGGACCTTCGGGCCACATGCCATAAGATGAGCCCAAGTGGGATTAGGTAGTTGGTGGGGTAAAGGCCTACCAAGCCGACGATCTCTAGCTGGTCTGAGAGGATGACCAGCCACACTGGAACTGAGACACGGTCCAGACTCCTACGGGAGGCAGCAGTGGGGAATATTGCACAATGGGCGGAAGCCTGATGCAGCCATGCCGCGTGAATGAAGAAGGCCTTCGGGTTGTAAAGTTCTTTCGGTGATGAGGAAGGTGTTGTGTTTAATAGACATAGCAATTGACGTTAGTCACAGAAGAAGCACCGGCTAACTCCGTGCCAGCAGCCGCGGTAATACGGAGGGTGCGAGCGTTAATCGGAATAACTGGGCGTAAAGGGCATGTAGGCGGTTACTTAAGTGAGATGTGAAAGCCCCGGGCTTAACCTGGGAATTGCATTTCATACTGGGTAGCTAGAGTATGTTAGGGAGGGGTAGAATTCCACGTGTAGCGGTGAAATGCGTAGAGATGTGGAGGAATACCGAAGGCGAAGGCAGCCCCTTGGGACAATACTGACGCTGAGATGCGAAAGCGTGGGGAGCAAACAGGATTAGATACCCTGGTAGTCCACGCTGTAAACGCTGTCGATTTGGGGATTGGGGTTTAACCTTGGTGCCCGAAGCTAACGTGATAAATCGACCGCCTGGGGAGTACGGCCGCAAGGTTAAAACTCAAATGAATTGACGGGGGCCCGCACAAGCGGTGGAGCATGTGGTTTAATTCGATGCAACGCGAAGAACCTTACCTACTCTTGACATCCTCAGAAGAATTTAGAGATAAATTTGTGCCTTCGGGAACTGAGAGACAGGTGCTGCATGGCTGTCGTCAGCTCGTGTTGTGAAATGTTGGGTTAAGTCCCGCAACGAGCGCAACCCTTATCCTTTGTTGCCAGCATGTAAAGATGGGAACTCAAAGGAGACTGCCAGTGATAAACTGGAGGAAGGTGGGGATGACGTCAAGTCATCATGGCCCTTACGAGTAGGGCTACACACGTGCTACAATGGTGCATACAGAGGGCTGCGAGACGGCGACGTTGAGCGAATCTCAGAAAGTGCATCTAAGTCCGGATTGGAGTCTGCAACTCGACTCCATGAAGTCGGAATCGCTAGTAATCGCAAATCAGAATGTTGCGGTGAATACGTTCCCGGGCCTTGTACACACCGCCCGTCACACCATGGGAGTGGGTTGTACCAGAAGTAGATAGCTTAACCTTCGGGAGGGCGTTTACCACGGTATGATTCATGACTGGGGTGAAGTCGTAACAAGGTAACCGTAGGGGAACCTGCGGTTGGATCACCTCCTTACCGAAACAAGAACGACTGCAAGTGTTCACACAGATTGTTTGATAATGTTGATATAATGGCAGGAAGGACATCTTTAAATGTTGTCCCCATCGTCTAGAGGCCTAGGACATCGCCCTTTCACGGCGGTAACCGGGGTTCGAATCCCCGTGGGGACGCCATTTAAAGATGACTTTGGTTGTCTAAATTGTTCTTTAAAAATTTGTAAACAAGCTGAAAAACTGAAGAGACTTTCAAGTCCGATATGAAGAGAAATCGACATATCAAAAAGGATAAGAAAAAGTCTGAGTAGTTAAAAATCTTGAACGAACAAAAGCGTTCAAGTCTAGTTGTTAATTAGACCTAAGTGTTTGAAAAAGTAAAGCTAAGGTAAAACGAAGCGAACTTAGAAGAACGTTTGAGGTTGTATAGTTAAGTGACTAAGCGTACACGGTGGATGCCTTGGCAATCAGAGGCGAAGAAGGACGTGCTAATCTGCGATAAGCTTGGGTGAGTTGATAAGAAGCGTTTAACCCAAGATTTCCGAATGGGGAAACCCAGTAGGTGAAGAACCTACTATCATTAGTTGAATACATAGGCTAATGAGGCAAACCGGGAGAACTGAAACATCTAAGTACCCCGAGGAAAAGAAATCAACCGAGATTCCGTGAGTAGCGGCGAGCGAAAGTGGAAGAGCCAGTAAGTTATAGCAGAGGTTTTAGGAGAATGAGCTGGGAAGCTCAATCGTAGAGGGTGATAATCCCGTATCTGAAAAAGCCTTTGTGGAACTAAGCTTACGACAAGTAGGGCGGGACACGTGATATCCTGTCTGAAGATGGGGGGACCATCCTCCAAGGCTAAATACTCCTGATTGACCGATAGTGAACCAGTACTGTGAAGGAAAGGCGAAAAGAACCCCAGCGAGGGGAGTGAAATAGAACCTGAAACCGTGTACGTACAAGCAGTGGGAGCAAGAGTAATCTTGTGACTGCGTACCTTTTGTATAATGGGTCAGCGACTTATATTTTGTAGCGAGGTTAACTGAATAAGGGAGCCGTAGGGAAACCGAGTCTTAACTGGGCGTCTAGTTGCAAGGTATAGACCCGAAACCCGGTGATCTAGCCATGGGCAGGTTGAAGGTTGGGTAACACTAACTGGAGGACCGAACCGACTAATGTTGAAAAATTAGCGGATGACTTGTGGCTGGGGGTGAAAGGCCAATCAAACCGGGAGATAGCTGGTTCTCCCCGAAATCTATTTAGGTAGAGCCTTGAGCGGACACCTTCGGGGGTAGAGCACTGTTTCGGCTAGGGGTCCATCCCGGATTACCAACCCGATGCAAACTGCGAATACCGAAGAGTGATACTCAGGAGACACACGGTGGGTGCTAACGTCCATCGTGAAGAGGGAAACAACCCAGACCGCCAGCTAAGGTCCCCAAGTCTATATTAAGTGGGAAACGAAGTGGGAAGGCTTAGACAGCTAGGATGTTGGCTTAGAAGCAGCCACCATTTAAAGAAAGCGTAATAGCTCACTAGTCGAGTCGGCCTGCGCGGAAGATGTAACGGGGCTCAAATATAGCACCGAAGCTGCGGCATCAATGGAAACATTGTTGGGTAGGGGAGCGTCGTGTAAGCGGATGAAGGTGAGTCGAGAGGCTTGCTGGACGTATCACGAGTGCGAATGCTGACATAAGTAACGATAAAACGAGTGAAAAACTCGTTCGCCGGAAGACCAAGGGTTCCTGTCCAACGTTAATCGGGGCAGGGTGAGTCGGCCCCTAAGGCGAGGCTGAAAAGCGTAGTCGATGGGAAACGGGTTAATATTCCCGTACTTGGATAAACTGCGATGTGGGGACGGAGAAGGTTAGGTTAGCAGACTGTTGGATGTCTGTTTAAGGCGGTAGGTGGAGAGTTTAGGCAAATCCGGACTCTCTTAACACCGAGAACTGATGACGAGGTGCTACGGCACTGAAGTAACTGATACCACGCTTCCAGGAAAAGCCACTAAGCTTCAGGTTTATCTAAACCGTACTGAAAACCGACACAGGTGGTCAGGTAGAGAATACTCAGGCGCTTGAGAGAACTCGGGTGAAGGAACTAGGCAAAATAGCACCGTAACTTCGGGAGAAGGTGCGCCGGCGTAGATTGTAGTCCCTCGCGGATGAAGGTTGAACCGGTCGAAGATACCAGCTGGCTGCAACTGTTTATTAAAAACACAGCACTCTGCAAACACGAAAGTGGACGTATAGGGTGTGATGCCTGCCCGGTGCTGGAAGGTTAATTGATGGTGTTATCTTTTAAAGAGAAGCTCCTGATCGAAGCCCCAGTAAACGGCGGCCGTAACTATAACGGTCCTAAGGTAGCGAAATTCCTTGTCGGGTAAGTTCCGACCTGCACGAATGGCATAATGATGGCCAGGCTGTCTCCACCCGAGACTCAGTGAAATTGAAATCGCCGTGAAGATGCGGTGTACCCGCGGCTAGACGGAAAGACCCCGTGAACCTTTACTATAGCTTGACACTGAACATTGAATTTTGATGTGTAGGATAGGTGGGAGCCTTAGAAGCAGTCACGCCAGTGATTGTGGAGGCGTCCTTGAAATACCACCCTTTAACGTTTGATGTTCTAACGAAGTATGGAAACACGTACTCGGACAGTGTCTGGTGGGTAGTTTGACTGGGGCGGTCTCCTCCCAAAGCGTAACGGAGGAGCACGAAGGTTTGCTAATGACGGTCGGACATCGTCAGGTTAGTGCAATGGTATAAGCAAGCTTAACTGCGAGACAGACAAGTCGAGCAGGTGCGAAAGCAGGTCATAGTGATCCGGTGGTTCTGAATGGAAGGGCCATCGCTCAACGGATAAAAGGTACTCCGGGGATAACAGGCTGATACCGCCCAAGAGTTCATATCGACGGCGGTGTTTGGCACCTCGATGTCGGCTCATCACATCCTGGGGCTGAAGTAGGTCCCAAGGGTATGGCTGTTCGCCATTTAAAGTGGTACGCGAGCTGGGTTTAGAACGTCGTGAGACAGTTCGGTCCCTATCTGCCGTGGGCGTTGGAGAATTGAGAGGGGTTGCTCCTAGTACGAGAGGACCGGAGTGAACGCACCGCTGGTGTTTCGGTTGTGTCGCCAGACGCATTGCCGAGTAGCTAAGTGCGGAAGAGATAAGTGCTGAAAGCATCTAAGCACGAAACTTGCCTTAAGATGAGTTCTCCCTGACTATAAGTCAGTAAGGGTTGTTGAAGACTACGACGTAGATAGGTCAGATGTGTAAGTGGTGTGAGCCATTGAGCTAACTGATACTAATTGCCCGAGAGGCTTAACTATACAACGCTCAAGCGTTTTTAGAAACGAAGAAGCAAAAACGAAGAAACAACGAATAACAAAGACTACTAGGTTTTCAGCTTGATTACAAAAAAGAACAAAAACAAAAAACAACAGAGAAAAGAATTTTCCTGATGGCCATAGTGCTGTGGCACCACCTGACCCCATACCGAACTCAGAAGTGAAACGCAGTCACGCCGATGGTAGTGTGGGGTTTCCCCATGTGAGAGTAGGACACCATCAGGGTTTTATTAAGAAGAACCGCTAGAGTGAAAGCTTTAGCGGTTTTTTGCTATCTAGACTTAAGACAAGCGGTTGAGATTTGCAAGAAAATTGCAAAAAAGATCCGCTTGTAAAAACTTGTACTTTCTATTTCTCAAAGAGGGCAGAACAGAGTACAATGCAAGACCTTTTCCCCTTTTAAAAACATAAGGATTATTGAATGAAAATTACCAAAAACGTTGTACCAAGCATTGCCTATCAAGTGCGTACCCAAGATGGCGTATTAGTGGATGAAGCACCAGCCAATCAACCCCTTGAATACCTACATGGCCATAACAACCTTGTTATCGGTTTAGAAAATGCTCTTGAAGGCAAGAGTGTGGGCGATAAGTTAGAAGTACGCGTACAGCCTGAAGAAGCCTACGGCGAATACAACGAAAATATGGTACAACGTGTGCCAAAAGAAGTCTTCCAAGGTGTGGATGAATTAGAAGTGGGCATGCGTTTTATCGCAGACACCGACATCGGTCCATTACCGGTGGTTATCACTGAAGTAGATGGTGATGAAGTGGTAGTGGATGGCAACCACATGTTGGCAGGCCAAGAACTACATTTTGTTGTTGAAGTAGTTGCCACCCGTGAAGCGACATTAGAAGAAATCGCCCACGGCCATATCCATTCAGGCGGCGGTTGCTGCGGTGGTCACGACAGCGATGAAGAAGGCCACGGCTGTGGTTGCGGCTCTCATCACGATCACCACCACGATCACGACCATCATCACGGACACGGCGGTTGTGGTTGCAATCACTAATTAGGTGTGACCAGATGGAAAACTCCCTCCTATCAGGCACGGATTACCTCCGTGCCGTTTTAAGTTCAAATATCTACGATCTGGCCCAAACCACCCCCTTACAAAAAATGGAAAAGCTCTCGGAGCGTTTGGGTAATAGCATCTTTATTAAGCGTGAAGATCGTCAGCCTGTCCACAGCTTTAAGCTGCGTGGGGCCTATGCCATGATTGCCTCCCTCTCTCCTGCACAAAAGGCGGCGGGTGTGATTGCGGCCTCGGCCGGCAACCATGCTCAAGGCGTTGCCCTCTCTGCTAACCATTTGGGCTTGCGGGCCCTTATCGTTATGCCTCAAAGCACCCCTTCTATCAAGGTTGATGCTGTTAAGGGCTTTGGTGGTGAGGTGCTTTTACACGGTGCTAATTTCGATGAAGCCAAGGCCAAGGCCATTGCTTTATCCCAAGAATTGGGCATGACCTTTATTCACCCCTTCGATCACCCCAAGGTTATCGCAGGCCAGGGCACCATTGGCCTAGAGTTGCTCCAGCAAAATGCCCATTTAGACCGTATTTTTCTGCCGGTTGGCGGTGGCGGTTTGGCAGCGGGTGTGGCTGTCTTTATCAAGCAAATGTTGCCGGATGTTAAGGTTATCGGGGTAGAATCTGAGGACTCAGCCTGCCTTTACGCTGCATTAAAAGCAGGACAACCGACCGATTTAGACCGTGTTGGCCTCTTTGCTGATGGTGTGGCTGTCAAACGGATTGGCGATGAAACCTTCCGTCTCTTGCAGCAGTATATTGATGATGTAGTCTTGGTGGATGCCGATGAAATCTGTGCGGCCATGAAGGACGTTTTTGAAAACGTGCGTGCCGTATCTGAGCCATCGGGTGCTTTGTCCTTGGCGGGCTTGAAAAAATATGCCGCCCAACATGATCTACAAGGCGAAAATTTAGCCTGTGTTCTGTCGGGTGCCAATCTCAATTTCCATACCCTACGTTATGTGTCTGAACGCTGTGAGCTGGGCGAAAAACACGAAGCCTTGCTGGCCGTGACCATTCCTGAACAAAAGGGCAGCTTCCTTAAATTCTGTCAAATCTTGGGAGACCGAGCCGTGACCGAATTTAACTACCGTCACGCTGATGATCACCAAGCCTGTGTTTTTGTTGGAGTTCGCATTGCAGGGGAAAAAGAGAAGGCCGATATTATCGACAACCTCCAGCAGCATGGCTATGAGGTAAGCGATCTGTCTGATGACGACATTGCCAAAACCCATGTGCGTTATATGATCGGCGGCCACTGCCCAAGCATTGAGAATGAAAGCCTCTACAGCTTTGAATTCCCAGAGCAAAAGGGCGCCTTGCTTAAATTCCTCCAAACCTTAGGCAACCATTGGGATATTTCCCTTTTCCACTACCGTGCCCACGGCGTGGATTATGGTGATATTCTCGTAGCCTTTGATCTAGATGAGAACGACAAGGTCTTATTTAACCAGCACCTAAAAGTCCTGGGCTATAGCTACCAAAATGTCAGTGAAAGTCGGGCCTATCAACAATTTTTACGCTAGGCCACAAGCGGTCAAAACTTGCGAGAAATTTGCAAAAATAGGCCGCTTGTGTGAGTAAAAAGACTTGACAATCTTGACGGCTTAAGCCATTCTCTCACCTGTTTTTGACAAGCCAAGGGCCAAGCAATGAAACAATTTGCAAGCATTACCACCACCATGACGACCATTATGCAAAAGCCATAGTGCGGGTGGATTTGGCTCAAACTAACAGAACAACTGAACCCGCCCACAAGCGGGTTTTTTTATACCTATTTTTACAAATACAAACTATTCAGGAGAAACTATGCGAGTTCTAAAATTTGGAGGCACTTCTTTAGCCAACCCAGAACGCTTTATGCAGGCGGCTGACCTTATTGAACAGGCCCACCTCAAGAGCCAGGCGGCCGGTGTGCTGTCTGCTCCGGCCAAGATCACCAACCACCTAGTCGCCATTGTCGATAAGGCCATTTTAGGCGAATCCTTTGAAAGCCACCTCTCTGAAGCTACTGAAATCTTCCACAACATCATCAACGGTTTACATCAAGCCAATAATAAGTTCGACCGTGAGGGCTTACTGGCCTTGGTTGCGGCGGAATTAGAGCAAATTCAGGGCGTGGCCAGAGAGGCAGCGGTCAGCAAGTCCCTTTCTGACAAGGTGGCGGCCACCATTCACTGTCGAGGCGAAAAACTCTCCATTGCCATGATGCAGGCCTGGTTTGAGGCCAAGGGCTACGAGGTTACTCGGATTGATCCCGTTGAAAAACTTCTAGCCCACGGTTCCTATTTAGAATCTTCAGTAGATATTGCAGAATCCACCAAGCGGGTTGATGCCGCCTCCATTCCAGCTAAAAATGTAGTGCTCATGGCCGGCTTTACTGCCGGCAATGAAGAGGGTGAATTGGTCTTATTAGGCCGTAATGGTTCAGACTATTCTGCTGCCTGCTTAGCCGCCTGCTTAAAGGCTGAATGCTGTGAAATCTGGACAGATGTGGACGGGGTCTTTACCTGCGATCCACGTTTAGTGCCGGATGCTATTTGCTTGGAAAAAATGTCCTACCAAGAAGCCATGGAGCTGGCCTATTTCGGTGCTAAAGTTATCCACCCTCGCACTATCGGGCCTTTGGTGCCGCTCAATATTCCTTGCCTCATCAAAAACACTGGCAACCCAGAGGCGGCAGGCACCATTATTGATGGCAATGTAGCCACCGACAACCTCAAGGTGAAAGGTATTACCAACCTAGACAACGTGGCCATGTTTAACGTATCTGGTTCAGGCGTGCCGGGCATGGTCGGTATGGCGGCCCGAGTTTTCTCCACCATTTCGAAAGCGGGCATTTCCGTTATTCTGATTACCCAATCTTCTTCTGAATATAGCATCAGTTTCTGTGTACCAGCTAAGGTGGCGGATCGGGCTTTAAATGTCTTAAATGCGGAATTTAGTGCCGAACTGGCTGACAATTCGCTCGATCCAATCGAAGTGATTAAAGATCTTTCTGTGGTGTCAGTGGTGGGCGATGGTATGCGTTCTTCTAAGGGGATCGCCGCCCGCTTCTTCGGTGCCTTGGCCCAAGCCAATATCAGCATTGTGGCCATTGCCCAAGGCTCATCTGAACGTTCCATCTCCGCTGTGGTGCCGATGAACAAGGCCATCGAAGCGGTCAAGGCCACCCACCAAAACCTCTTTAACAACAAAAAAGTAGTCGATATGTTCTTAGTCGGGGTGGGAGGCGTAGGGGGCGCACTGATTGAACAGGTAAAAAAGCAGAAGGAATTTCTGGCTAAAAAAGACATCGAAATCCGGGTCTGTGCCCTGGCCAATGCCAATAAAATGCTCCTAGACGAACGTGGCCTCAACCTGGATAACTGGAAGGCGGATCTGGCCAATGCCACCCAGCCGTCAGACTTTGATGTGCTGCTTTCCTTCATTAAATTGCACCATGTGGTCAATCCAGTCTTTGTGGACTGCACCTCGGCCCAGTCGGTAGCCAACCTCTATGCTCGCGCCCTCAAAGAAGGCTTCCACGTAGTGACACCAAACAAGAAGGCCAACACCTCCAGCTATGCCTACTACCAAGAAATGCGGGAAAACGGCCGGGCCAGCCAGCATAAGTTCCTCTACGAAACCAACGTGGGGGCAGGCCTGCCAGTGATTGAGAACCTGCAAAACCTCTTGGCTGCTGGTGATGAAGTGGAGAAATTCGAGGGGATTTTATCGGGGTCGCTGTCCTTTATTTTCGGTAAATTGGAAGAAGGCTTAACCCTCTCCCAAGCCACCCTCTTGGCCAAGGAAAAGGGCTATACCGAACCCGATCCTCGTGACGATCTATCTGGCCAAGACGTAGCCCGTAAGCTCTTGATTTTGGCTCGTGAAACAGGCCTGCCACTGGAGCTAGACGACATTGAAGTGGAAGGCGTATTACCGAAAGGCTTTGCTGAAGACCTGCCAACTGCCGACTTCCTCAAGGTCCTGTCAGAGCTGGATGCGGAATTTGCAAAAAAAGTGGACGAAGCCGCCGCTTGTGGCAAGGTGCTCCGCTATGTTGGCTCCATCACCAACGGCAAGTGCCGAGTGGCCATTGAAGCAGTTGAGGCCGATCATCCGCTCTACAAGGTCAAAAACGGTGAAAATGCCCTGGCCTTCCTCACCCGCTACTACAACCCAATTCCACTCCTACTTCGGGGCTATGGGGCTGGTAATGAAGTGACGGCTGCCGGTGTCTTTGCCGACATCCTCCGCACCCTACACGGGGGGGCCAACTAATGAGCGTCTTACGGATTTATGCCCCGGCCTCCAGTGCCAATTTAAGCGTAGGCTTTGACAGCCTGGGCACGGCCATTTCCCCGATTGATGGCTCACTCTTGGGCGATGTGGTGCAGATTGAAGACTGCGACAGCCCCTTTGAGCTAGAAAGTGCCGGCTATTTTGTTCGGAAACTGCCTAAAGAGCCGCAAAAAAATATCGTCTATCAGGCCTATGTGCTCTTTAGCGAACGCCTTAAATTACGGGGCGGCGTGGTCAAAAATCTACGCCTGACGCTTGAAAAAAATATGCCGATTGGTTCCGGCCTAGGTTCCAGTGCCTGTTCGATTGTGGCGGCCCTGGTTGCCCTCAATAAATTCCATGCAGAGCCTTTTTCTAAGATGGAACTCTTGGAAATGATGGGCGAACTCGAGGGCAGAATTTCAGGCTCCATCCACTACGACAACGTTGCCCCTTGCTACTTGGGCGGCCTGCAACTCATGACCCAGTCCCTAGGCAATATCTGCCAGCCTATCCCATTTTTTGATGAATGGTACTGGGTGCTGGCCTACCCAGGCATTGAGGTTTCGACGGCTGAAGCCCGAGCCATTTTGCCGAAAAGCTACACCAGAGCAGAGATGATCCAACAGGCTCGTTACCTAGGCTCCTTCGTCCACGCCTGCCACACCCACCAGGATGTGCTGGCTGCCGTGATGATGAAGGACTTAATCGCCGAGCCTTACCGTGAAAACCTCCTACCCAACTTCCCAGAAGTCCGCCAGGGCTGTAAGGATTTGGGGGCCTTAGCGGTCGGTATTTCAGGCTCCGGCCCAACCATGTTTGCCATCGCACCAGACCTGGAGCACGCCCAAAAACTGGTGGCCTACCTTGAGAAGCACTACTTACAAAATAATGAAGGCTTTATTCATATTTGTAAGGTGGATAATCAAGGGGCAAGAGAGATTAGCTAGGCCTTACAAGCGGTCAGGATTTGCAAAAAATCTGCAAAGTCTGGCCGCTTGTTCTTTGGAGGAAGGATGGACTTACACAACATTCGTGATGATTACCGCAAGCAGGCTCTGTCCCTAGGAGCTTGTGCCCAAGATCCCTTGGTTCAGTTTGAAAAATGGCTGGCAGAAGCCCTGCAAAGCAGGGTTAATGAAGCGACAGCCATGAACCTGGCCACCGTCAAGCCTGATGGCCGGCCTTCTAGCCGTATGGTGCTGCTCAAAGAGGTCAATCAGCAGGGCTTTGTCTTTTTTACCAACTACCAAAGCCACAAGGGCCAAGCCCTGGCCGCCCACCCCTTTGCTGCCCTCACCTTCTTCTGGCCAGAATTAGAACGCCAGGTGCGGGTTGAAGGGAGGGTAGAAAAACTACCTGAAGGCCAGTCTGATCAATATTTTGCTAGCCGCCCCTACACCAGCCGTATTGGGGCCTGGGCCAGCCAGCAGAGCCAGGTGATCGAGGGCTACCGCACTCTTCTAAGCCGAGCGGCCTCCTTTACCCTCAAATACCCTCTGAACGTCCCCCGCCCAGCCCATTGGGGTGGCTATGTGGTAGTGCCTGAACGGATTGAGTTTTGGCAGGGCAGAACCAGCCGCCTGCATGACAGGATTTGTTATCGTCTGTCAGAGGGGGAGTGGGTAAGGGAGCGTTTGTCGCCTTAGGGCAGTAAACTATTGATAGCGCCAGCGTCCACGCTGGTGCTGATAACTCATTGATATAAAAGACACCAGCGAGGGCGCTAGCGCCATCTGAGCCATCCAAGGTTACCATTTACCGCCCAAAATCCCCACCAAGATGGCCACAAAAATCCCCATTCCCACATAATTATTGTTCAAAAAAGCCTTGAAACAGGCCATTCTTTCCCGTTTTTTGGTTAGCCAGCATTGGTAGATAAAGAGTGTGGCGGTCAGTGCAAGCACGACAAAATAGCCCAGGTTGAAATCCTTGAGATAGCCTAGCCAAACCAGTAGGCCCAAGGTGGTAAATTGCAGGAGGGCGATGATCTTGTTGTCGTATTGGGCGAAGAGAATGGCGGTAGATTTTACCCCGATGCGCAGATCATCATCCCTGTCCACCATGGCATATTGGGTGTCGTAGGCCACCGTCCAGGCTAGATTGGCCAAGAAGAGCAGCCAGCATTCCAATGGTAAACTTTCGCTCACCGCCCCAAAGGCCATGGGGATAGACCAGCCAAAGGCCATGCCCAGCACCAATTGGGGCAGGTGGGTGTAGCGTTTCATAAAGGGATAGACCACGGCCAGGCCTGCTGCAATAAAGGACAGCAAAATGGTGTAGGTGTTGAGTTGCAGCACCAAGCAAAAGGCCATGAGGAGCAGGCCGCCAAAGAGGATCTTGGCCTCGGTTTCGGTCACTCGGCCAGTGGCCAGGGGGCGTTGGTTGGTGCGTTTGACCTGGCCGTCAATATGACGGTCGGCATAGTCGTTAATCACACAGCCTGCCGCCCGCATAACAATCACGCCCAGCACAAAAATCAGGAAAATATTGATGGGCGGAAAGCCATCGGCGGCCATAAAAAGCGCCCAGAGGGTTGGGTGGAGCAGGAGCAGGGTGCCGATGGGCTTGTCCAGCCGCATAAGCTGGGTTAGAGCCTGCCACTTGTCTTTGGAAAAAATCTTAGTCATGACAAATATAAACCGCCACATCATGGTGGCTCAAGTGTTGTTGGAGGTTGGCGGGCAGCTCACGGTTGGTAAAGAGGCCGTTGAGTTCGCTGATATTGCCCAGTTTAACAATGGCCTTGCGGCTGAACTTGGAATGGTCGGTCACCAGCCAAACCTGGCGGGAACTTTGCATCAAGGCCCGTTTGACCTGCACCTCATGGTAGTCATAGTCTAGCATGGAACCATCGCTGTCCACCGCACTGATGCCCAGAATGCCGAAATCCAGGCGGAATTGCTCAATAAACTGCACTGTGGCCTCGCCAATTAAGCCACCATCTGTGCGCAAATTGCCACCTGCCACCGTGATATTAAAATCTTCCTTCTGCATAAGAATGTGGGCAGCATTGAGGTTGTTGGTGACGATATTGAGCTCCTGGTGGTTGAGCAGGGCGTGGGCCACGGCCTCGGAGGTGGTGCCGATGTCTAAAAAGAGAGAAGAGCCATTGGGAATACGGCTGGCCACGGCCTGGCCGATGGCATTTTTTTCACTGGAAAAGAAGAGCTTGCGTTCACTGTAATCACTGTTTTCACTGCTAGACGGCACGCCCGCCCCGCCGTGGTGGCGGCGAATGAGGTTGCTTTCGGCCAGCTCATTGAGATCACGCCGAATGGTTTGGGAGCTGACCCCAAGTTCAGCCACCAGTTCTTCCGTGCTGACGTAGCCCTGATGATTGACCATTTCAATGATTTTTTTGTGTCGAATGGATTGTTTCATTTGCCCTCCTAACAAGCGGTCAATTTGGGCGGATTTTTTGCAAATTTTGCTAAAAATCGCTCCGCTTGTATGCCCTTAATGCTGGCGCCAGGGTCTTCGCTGGTGCCTTTTTCCGAAAATTATCAGCACCAGCCTGGAGGCTGGCGCTATCTTTTCTATCTTTTTATCTAGGCTTTTTAACCTAGTTTACACAAGCACATTTTCAACTTTTACCCCTGATTTTTCAACCTTTTTCGGTGCTTTTGTGCTATAATCTGGCCAATTTTTTGCCCCCTGGGCAACCCTTTATTTTCAGATTAGGAAATTTCAATGAGCGAATTAGCCAAAGATATTACCCCCGTCAGCATTGAGGATGAATTAAAAACCTCCTACCTTGACTACGCCATGTCCGTGATTGTGGGCCGTGCCCTGCCAGATGTGCGTGATGGTTTAAAACCCGTCCACCGCCGTGTGCTGTTCTCCATGCACGAAAACGGCAATACAGCCTCTAAAAAATACGTTAAATCGGCCCGTATTGTCGGTGATGTGATCGGTAAATACCACCCGCATGGCGACTCGGCGGTTTACGACACCATTGTACGGATGGCCCAGCCCTTCTCCCTGCGTTATATGCTGGTGGACGGCCAGGGGAACTTTGGCTCGATTGACGGCGATGCCCCTGCGGCCATGCGTTATACCGAAGCCCGTATGCAACGCATCACCCAGGAGCTTTTGACGGACTTAGATAAAGACACGGTCGATCACTCGCCTAACTATGATGGCGAGCTCATGATCCCAGATGTGCTGCCAACCAAGATCCCAACCCTCTTGGTCAATGGTTCATCAGGCATTGCGGTGGGTATGGCCACCAACATTCCGCCCCACAACCTCAACGAAGTCCTAGACGGCTGCCTAGCCTATATTGATAACAACGACATCAGCATTGATGAGCTTATGCGTTATATCCCTGGCCCAGACTTCCCAACCGCAGCCATCATCAACGGCCGTAAGGGCATTGAAGATGCCTACAAAACAGGCCGGGGCAAGGTTTATGTGCGGGCCAAGGCCACCATTGAAACCCATGACAAGGGCGGTGAACTCATTGTCGTGACCGAGCTGCCTTATCAGGTTAATAAGGCTGAATTGGTTAAGAAGATTGCCGAATTGTCTGACGAGAAGAAGATCGAAGGCATCAGCGATGTGGATGATCTCTCCAATGACGAGGGCATTCGGATTGAAATCAAGGTCAAAAAAGATGCGGTGGCGGAAATTGTTCTCAACCACCTCTATTCTTTAACCCAAATGCAGGTCACCTTCGGGGTCAATATGATTGCTCTGGACAACGGCCAGCCGAAACTCTTCAACCTCAAACAAATTGTTGAAGCCTTTGTCTCCCACCGCCGTGAGGTGGTGACCCGCCGTTCTATTTTTGAACTGCGCAAGGCCCGTGCCCGTGCCCATATTTTAGAGGGCTTGGCCGTGGCCATTTCCAATATTGATGAGATTATTGAGCTGATTCGTAGTGCTAAGGATCGCCCAGAGGCGGCAGAAAACCTCCGCTCTCGCACTTGGGATCTCAACAGTGCCATGACAGCCCTCTTGGATGTCAGCTCCCGTCCAGAAGATCTGGAGCCAGAATACGGCATTCAGGGCAGCCACTACCGCCTATCTGAAGCTCAAATCAACGCAATTTTAGATCTTCGCCTACACCGCCTAACCGGCCTGGCCTTTGATGAAATCATCAATGAATACAAGGAATTACTTGCTGAAATTGCCGAGTTGCTCCATATTCTCAACAGCTCAGAACGCCTGATGGAAGTGATCCGTGAAGAATTGGTCTTGGTTAAAGAACGCTTTGGCGATGAACGCCGCACGGAAATCACCACCAGTTCAGCCGACATCAACCTAGAAGATCTGATCGCCCAAGAAGATGTGGTGGTGACCCTTTCCCACGCTGGTTATGTGAAATACCAGCCGCTGACTGAATACGAAGCCCAACGCCGAGGCGGCAAGGGCAAATCTGCCACCAAAATGAAGGAAGACGACTTTATTGAACGCCTCTTGGTGGCCAACACCCACGACACCATTCTCTGCTTCTCCACCCGTGGCCGCTTATACCAATTAAAAGTTTACCAGCTACCACAGGCCAGCCGTGGCGCCCGTGGCACGCCGATTGTGAATATCCTGCCATTGGTTAAGGAAGAAAACGAACGTATCACCGCCATTCTGCCAATTCCAAATGGCGAATTCAGTGCCGATAAGTTTATCTTTATGGCCACGGCCAGCGGCATTGTGAAAAAAGTTTCGCTTGATGCCTTTGGCAACGTCCGTTCCAGCGGCCTGATTGCCCTGAAACTGCGTGAGGGCGATGAGCTGATTGGCGTGGACATCACCGACGGCGACAGCGAAATCATGCTCTTCTCCGCCCAAGGCCGTGTGGTTCGCTTTAATGAAAAAGGCGTGCGGGGCATGGGCCGGATCGCCACCGGTGTGCGAGGCATGAAACTGGCCACCAGCGATATGCTTGAGGAGCTAGAAGAAGCCGATATCGAGCCAATTGAAAACGAAGAGGCCGAGGACGGCAGTGTGGATCTGAACACCGACAAGGTGGTTTCCCTGGTGATTCCAAAAACCGAGGGCGAAATCTTAACCGTGACCCAAAACGGCTACGGCAAACGCACCAAGTTAGACGAATACCCAGTTAAATCCCGTAATACCAAGGGCGTAGTTTCCATCAAGGTCAATGACCGCAACGGCAAAGTGGTGGCTGCTGTTCAAGTGGAAGAAACAGACCAAATCATGCTGATTACCGATGCCGGCACCCTGGTTCGCACCCGAGTAAACGAAGTCAGCCTGGTTGGCCGCAACACCCAAGGGGTCAGGATCATCCGAACGGCTGAAGACGAACAAGTGGTCAGCCTCGAGAAGATTTGTGAAATCGAAGAGGATGAGCTTGCAGAGGCGGAAGCTGAAGAATAAGCACAAGGCACAGGCGTTTCGTCTGTGCCTTTATTTTAAAGAGGATTATTTATGTTAAGTGAAAATTTTATTGAACATTTAAACGAAAGCCTTGGTCGTATCTTTTTTCAAGAGTCTCAAAATTATATCAAGCTCTTACAAGACTTGGGTTTAAGCCAAGAAAAGAATGAAGATTTTATTTATTTTTGGTCCACCTATAGTGATGAAATATACGGGAAATTTGGCTATTTAATGGACTTCTGCATGGATATAGAAGATCTTGAAACGAGTGAAACCTTCCGTTTAAGGCAAGCATATAACCTGCCCCATCAATATCTTTCTTTCATGGGCGAGGATATAGAAGACTATCTTTTTTATGATATAAAATCTGATAAGGTCTATTTGGTTGAGGCAGATGGCCTAAATGATTTTATTGAACATCAGCAGGCTGAAAAAGAATGGGAAAGTTTTTTAGCCTTTATTCAAGATTTTTTAGGCTATATAGAGCCTTAATAAGAAGGGATAAGGGAAGATAAAATGTGTCAAATAAATGAAATTTTTAACCATATTTCCCAAGCACTTGAGCAGCTCCTGCAAAATGAAGAATGGGAAGATCATATCGACACCTATTTAGAGAGACGGGAACAAGCTGATTTTGATAAAAGCTGGGCCAGTGCGGATAAAAGCCTTGAGGCCATGAAAACCCAAGGGATAGATGACTTTAACCAGAGTGAACAAAAGCTGCGAGAGCAGGTGTTTAAAAGGGTGGCTGTTTTAACCAAAAATTATGACCTGGCTGCCTATCTTTCAGATGATGCTGGGCTTATTTATACCAATCTCGTTTTTGAGGGCAATAATCCTTTTGTTAATCAACTTTATGGTGCTTATAAGTTGGTGCAGTTGCCTTGAATTTTTGAACCCACGCACGGCAAGCCGTACGTGGTTAAGCATGATTGAGAGGCTTTGCCTCTCGGAGAGATGATTTTTACAAGCGGTTGATTTTGCCTAAAAATTTGCAAGCCCTCTTAAATCTTGAAGTTTATTCATCAAATGAAGCGCAAGCGGTAAAAAATTTGTGAAATATTACACATTTTTTACCGCTTGTTTTGTTAGAAAATTGTTATCAAATTTCGGTTTTTCATCGGTTATGCCTTAGGTAAATGGGCCTTTTCAGAAAAATTTGTGATCTACTTCACACATGTTTACAAAAAATTACGTTATAATAGCCAAGTTTTGATTTTGTAAATTTTCCTCAATAAGGAGCTTTTAATGAGTATTGCTATTATTGTAGCAACCCACGGTGTCGCAGCCGAGCAGTTGCTCAAGACAACAGAAATGTTGATCGGTGAGCAAGACGATGTCGTTTCTATCGACTTCGTAGCAGGCGAAAATGCGGAAACCATTATGGGCAAATATCAGGCCAAACTCGACAATGAGCTTGCCCATTGTGATCAGGTACTCTTCTTGGTTGATATGTGGGGCGGCAGCCCATTTAATGCCGCCAACCGTGTCCAAGAAGGCAAGCCTAATATGGATGTGGTGGCTGGGGTCAATATCCCGATGCTGGTCAACACCTGTATGGCCCGTGATGATGTCGAAACCTTGCAAGAGCTAGTCGAAGTGGCCTTGGAAGCAGGTTCAACCGGCATTCGTTCCCTTAACCATCAACCTGCGGCAGCCGCTGCTCCAGCCCCTGCGGCACCCGCCCAGGCTGCAGCTGCTCCAGCTCCGCAAGTGGTGGATAAGGGCAAACGTATGACCATCGGTTTGGTTCGGATTGACGACCGTTTAATCCACGGCCAAGTGGCAACCCGCTGGACTAAGGAAAGCCGGGTCAGTCGCATTATTGTGGTTAATGATGATGTGGCCAAGGACAAGGTGCGTTCAACCATGCTTAAAAGCGTTGCACCACCAGGGGTAACAGCTCACGTGGTGGATGTGGCCAAGATGATCCGGGTCTATAACAATCCAGAATATGGTGATGATCGGGTTATGTTGCTCTTCACCAACCCAAGCGATGTGCTTACCCTGCTTGAAGGTGGTGTGAAGATGGATTCCATCAACATCGGGGGCATGGCCTATCGTGACGGCAAGAAGATGATCACCTCTGCCGTGGCCGTAGATGATAAAGATATTGAAGCCTTCAAGGCCATTGATGCCATGAAGATTGAGCTTGATGTGCGTAAGGTTTCAAATGATAGCCGTCAATATATGATGGATTTATTAAAGAAAAATAACTTAATCTAAGGAAATCGTATGGAAATTTCTACTTTACAAATTGTACTTGTCTTTCTTGTTGCCTGTATTTCAGGTATGGGATCGATTCTTGATGAATGGCAAACCCACCGCCCGCTAATTGCCTGTACCCTTATCGGCTTGGTGTTAGGCGATATTAAAACCGGCATTATGGTTGGCGGTGCCTTAGAGTTGCTCGCCCTTGGCTGGATGAACATCGGTGCGGCCCTTGCCCCTGATGCGGCCTTGGCTTCGGTGGTTTCTACCATCCTAGTTATCGTAGGTGGTCAGGACATCGCAACCGGTATCTCCCTTGCCATTCCACTTGCTGCCGCCGGCCAGGTGCTAACCTATGTAGTGCGTGCCATTACCGTGGGCTTCCAACACGCAGCCGACAAGTCGGTTGAAACAGGTGACTTAAACCGCCTTGACTGGATCCACCGTGGTGCCTTATTACTTCAAGCCATGCGGATTGCCATTCCAGCCCTCATTGTTGCCTTAACGGCTGGCACGGATGTGGTGCAATCACTTCTTAACGCTATTCCAGCTGTGGTAACCACCGGCTTAAAAATCGCAGGGGGCTTTATCGCCATCGTCGGTTATGCCATGGTGATCAATATGATGCGGGCCGGCCACCTTATGCCATTCTTCTACCTCGGTTTCGTGGTAGCTGGTTTCACCGACTTCAACCTGGTAGCCTTAGGTGTGCTAGGTGCAGTGGCGGCCGTGGTTTATATCCAACTCCATCCAAAATATAACAAAAGCAATGTTGTGGTTGCCGCAGCGGCACAAGACAACGGTTTAGATAACAGACTTGACTAAGAAGGGCAGAAAAATGACAACAGAAATCAAAAAAGTAACCCAAGGCGACTTAAATGCCGTGGTTCGCCGTTCAAACCTTTTCCAAGGTTCATGGAACTTTGAGCGTATGCAGGCACTGGGCTTTATGTATTCCATCTCGCCGGTTATCAAACGCCTCTACCCAGATCCAAACTCCCAAGAGCGTAAAGATGCCATCAAACGCCATCTTGAGTTCTTCAATACCCAACCCTTCGTAGCAGCCCCTGTCTTGGGTGTGACTATCGCCATGGAAGAGGAGCGTGCTAACGGTAAGGAAATTGACGATGCGGCCATTAACGGGATCAAGGTTGGTCTCATGGGGCCGTTGGCAGGTGTGGGTGACCCAATCTACTGGGGAACTGCCCGCCCAATCTTCGCTGCCCTGGGTGCAAGCTTGGCGGTTAGCGGTAATATTTTAGGCCCTATCCTCTTCTTCGTGCTCTTTAACCTTGTGCGTTTAGCCACCCGTTACTTCGGTGTAACCTACGGCTATAAGAAGGGTTTAGACGTGGTGGGCGATATGAGCGGTGGCTTATTGCAAAAACTGACCGAAGGCTCATCCATCCTGGGTCTCTTTATCATGGGGGCCTTGGTACAGAAATGGACCAGCATTAACGTGCCGCTGGAAGTGGCCACCATCCAAATGCAGGACGGCACAACCAAGGTGGAAACGGTGCAAACCATCTTAGATAGCCTCATGCCAGGCCTCTTACCACTCTTGCTGACCTTCGCCTGTATGTGGCTCCTGCGTAACCGTGTCAATGCCTTGTGGATTATCATCGGCTTCTTCGCCATCGGTATCTTCGGGGCCTGGACAGGTATTCTAGCCTAATCAGCCCACCCACAAGCGGGGCAGTTTTGCAAAAAATCTGCAAAAGGGCCCCGCTTGATCTAGATGACTTATCTCTTATGACCAATTTCATCCTCCTCCTCGGCATCCTTCTCTTCCTTGCCTATGCCTTTTACGATCAATTCCTGATGGACAAGCTCAAGGGCAAGACCCGATTAAGCCTTTTCCTCAAGCCCCAGGCCAAGGCGGATGGCCTTATCCTTATTGGCCTTATCATTATTACCATCTACCAGGGCCTGCAAAACCAAATTGAAGCCCTTCCCCTCTTTTTGCTCAGCTTCTGTATTATCTTGGCCATTTATGCGGTCTTTATCCGCCGGCCCCGCCTGCTCTTAAAAGAAGAGGGTTTCTTCTTTGGGAATGTTTATTTCCGCTATCAGGCCATTGAGCAAATTAACCTGGCAGAAGGCAATATCTTGGTTATCGACCTGAAAGGGGGCAGACGGCTCCTGGCCAGGCTGGCCCAGGCCCAAGATCTGGAGCAAGCCGTGAATTTCTTTGGGGGTTACAAACAAGCAAATAAGGAGAACCCATGATTTACCCACTTTCTGGCACTCTTCAACACTATGCCTGGGGCGGCTTTGACTACCTACCCCAGCTACTAAAATTGGAAAACACAGCCAATCAACCCTATGCAGAATGGTGGCTGGGGGCCCATCCTTCTTCGCCTTCAGCCATTGAAGTTAATCAACAAGCGGTCTCCTTGGCTGAATTTTTTGCAAAAAATCCTTCAGCCCTAGGGGCCAATATGGGCCAGGACTTGCCCTATCTCTTAAAGATCTTGGATGTGAGATTGCCCCTTTCCATCCAGATCCACCCAACTAGAGCACAGGCAGAGGAGGGCTTTGTCCGGGAAAATGCACTAGGCATTGCTTTAGATTCGCCTAAGCGAATCTACAAGGATAAGAACCACAAGCCTGAAATGATGATTGCCCTGTCGGACTTCTGGCTCCTGCACGGCTTTAAGACCAAGGCTAAGATTATGGCTACCCTGGCCCAACGCCCGTCCTTGGCTGGTCTGGCCCAAGCCTTAGCAAACCAAGATCTGCCCAGTATTTATGCCCAGATTATGCAGGCTCCACAGGCCCAGCTTAGCCAATGGCTGATGCCCATTATTGAACAGCACCGCCAGGATTATCACAGGCTTTCGCTGGATAACCCAGATTACTGGGTGCTTTATAGCCTAGAGGCCATGGGCATAAGTGAAGATAAGCTGGATCCAGGCCTCATGTCCTTCTACCTCTTCAATATTGTTGAAGTCAAACCAGGCCAGGGAATTTTCCAAGATGCAGGCATTCCGCACGCCTATTTACGGGGCCAAAATATTGAACTGATGGCCTGTTCAGATAACGTTATTCGTGGCGGCCTCACCTCTAAGCATGTTGATATTGCGGAGTTATTGAAGGTGATTGATTATCAGGAAATTGAGCCAGCGCTTATCCAGCCAGCCCCAGAAGAGGGTGAACATCTCTACCCCACACCAGCACAAGACTTTGCCTTAGAGCACCTTGCTTATCAAGCGGGCCAGGTTTTGAGTAAAAGGGCAGATAGCGCCATGATTTTGTTGGTGATGGAAGGAGAGCTTATCTTACAAGAGGGGGAAACTAAACTAGGTTTGAAGCAAGGCCAGGCCAGTTTGATTACGGCCAATAGCCAGGTTGAAATCCAGGCCCAACAAGCAGGTTATGCGGTTTTGGCCAGGTTGCCTGAGATAAAAAAATAAAAGACAGGCACCGAGAGGGAGGCTCTCGGTGCTTTTGGGGCTTATTTGCCCTTTACATCAATAATCATTACTTCTGATTGCGAACCTAAACGCATAGGAATGCCCCAGAAGCCGTAGCCTGAGGTGACGAAAAAATGGGTCTTGTTGATTTCTTCATAGCCATAGTCCAGGCGGTACATGAGCTTGGTAATGATGCTGGCTGGGAAGATTTGCCCCTTGTGGGCATGGCCTGAAACCTGAATATCTATCGGCAGTTGGGCGTGCTGCTCAATCTCGGTTGGGCGGTGATCCATAAGGAAAATCGGAAGTTGTGTGTCCACCTTGCTTAAGATCTGCTGGGCACTTGGGCGGGCCTTGTGCAAATCATCGTTACGGCCAACAATCACAAACTGGTTGTTAATGGTTTCGGCCTCATCCCATAGCACCTTAATGCCGGCCTTGGTTAGCTCCTCATAAATGGAATGCTCCGCCCCGAAAAAGTCGTGGTTGCCCAGGGTGGCATAAACGCCCAGAGGCGCGCGAAGTTTGGCTAAATGCGGCTGCATATTTTCGGCCACATAGGCTTCCACATTATCGTCCATAATGTCGCCCGGCATTAAAATCAGATCCACCTTTTCTTGGTTCATAATGTCAGCCAGTTTGTCCAACTGCTTGGCACCAAAATACTTGCCTAAATGCAGATCGCTGGCCATACCAATGCGTAGTGGCTGGGCCAAGGGCTTATCCAGTGTAACCGAATAACGCACCACGGTTGGGGTGTAGGCATTATAGATGCTCAAGCCCACCAGGCCACAAAAGGCCAGGGGATAAAAGACCTTGAGGCCGGTGTTGAGCTTGTTTTTATCCATAATATGCTGGCCCAGTTTGTAAAGGCAAGCGGTCAAAATGGAGATAAAAAAAGCAAAAAGCAGGAGGGCCAGCATCAGGGCTACGGCTCGGAAGGCGTGCAAAGTGCGGGTTAGGTGCAGGATAATCAGGGCATTAGCACTGACATAAAAAAGAGCACCTAAGAGAAATTTGGGTGTGCGTTTAAGACTAAAAAGCCAGCTAATCGTTTTGGTAAAGGAAAAAAGAAAGATTTGCAGGGCCAGAAAGGCGATGGCTGAGGTAATAATGTAACGATATTCCAAGTGAAATCCTTAATAAAAAATCAAAATCGGCAGCATTCTACAAGGAAAAGGCTGCCGATTTGATGGATTTGCAAAAATTTACGCTAATTTAACCGCTTGCGATTAGGCGATATGTTCCTCATAGGCCTGAAGGGTATTGTGCATCAGCATGGCCACGGTCATAGGCCCCACGCCGCCTGGCACAGGGGTGATGAAGCCTGCCCGTTGGGCGGCGACCTCGTATTCCACATCGCCCACCAGCTTGCCTTCTAAGCGGTTAATGCCCACATCAATAACCACCGCGCCTTCTTTAATCCATTCACCTGGAATAAACTGCGGCTTGCCAACGGCAACCACCAAAATATCGGCCTGTTTAACATGGCTGGCCAGGTCTTGGGTGAAGCGGTGAGTAACGGTTACGGTGCAGCCCCCCAAGAGAAGCTCAAGTGCCATCGGGCGACCAACAATGTTGGAGGCGCCTACAATCACAGCGTGCTTGCCGTAGAGGTCAAGGCCGGTTTGTTCCAAGAGCTTCATCACACCATAAGGGGTGCAGGCTCGCAGGGTTGGAATGCGTTGGCAGAGGCGGCCGACATTGTAGGGGTGGAAGCCGTCCACATCTTTGTGTGGGGCAATAGCTTCAATCACCTTGGTGGAATCAATCTGTTTAGGTAAAGGTAGTTGCACCAAAATGCCATCAACTGCTTCATCTTGGTTGAGTTCTTCAATCAGGGCCAAGAGTTCCGCTTCTGAGGTGCTTTCAGGCAAATCGTAAGACTTGGATTGAATGCCGATTTCGGCACAGGTTTTGCGTTTGCTATTCACATAAACTTGCGAGGCAGGATCAGCTCCCACCAAGACCACAGCCAGCCCCGCAGGGCGTTTTCCAGCTTCTAGATGGCTGGCTAATTTTTGGGCCACCTCAGCCTTAATATTTGCAGCCAAGGCCGTTCCTGAAATCACTTGAGCAGGCATTCACTTCTCCTAAAGACGAGTAAAAAAGAAAACGTTTGCTATTTTCTCAAAAAATTGACTGCTTGTAAGCAAGAATTTCAATAACGCATAAACTTCAAGCGGATGGGGGCAAAAATGTAGAAAAACCTTGAAAAATGAGCTGAAAAAACTATAATGCACCACATCTTGTCGGCGAGTAGCGCAGCTTGGTAGCGCAACTGGTTTGGGACCAGTGGGTCGTAGGTTCAAATCCTATCTCGCCGACCACTTCTTTTTTCCTCCTTATTCAACGCGCCCTTAGCTCAGCTGGATAGAGCAACGCCCTTCTAAGGCGTGGGTCAAAGGTTCGAATCCTTTAGGGCGTGCCATTTTATTTTTTCCTGTTTCTTTAATTTAGCAAGCTGAATTTCCTTATTTGCAATATTACAAAGTAGTACATATAATATTCCTGCTTAGGGAGAAATTATGTACACCATTATTGAACATATCAAATTTCAGCAGAAGGCTAGAGCTATTTGGACAGAGGATGAACGTCTGGCATTTTTCAGTTATATTGCTCAATATCCTTTAGCAGGCGATGTGATTCCCCATGCTGAGGGATTACGCAAGATCCGTTGGCAAGCCAATGGTAAAGGAAAGCGAGGTGGTGTTCGTGTGATTTACTTTAATTTGCTGGAAGATGGCGTAATCATAATGATGGATATTTATGCTAAAAATGAAAAAGAAAATCTCTC